>NZ_QMFZ01000040.1:0-78081 GCF_003294055.1 Burkholderia reimsis | reverse complement strand
CCTCTGCTCCCGCCGCCGCCTCCTCGTCATCCACCTCACCCGCCTCACCCGCCACCGCCCGGTCGCCTTCGCCCTGCCCGCCCGACTGGGAGCCGCAGATCTGCGAGCTCAAGGCGGCGGTGGAAGTGCTGAAGCGGCAACACCTGACCGACGTCGACATCGGCGCGCTGCTCGACGCCACGACCCACGCGGGAATCAGGACGCTGCCGTACGCGCGGTTCTTCGATGCGAAGGAGGAGCAGGAGCGAAGCGAAGACGAACGGCGGGCGCGCGACGGCACGCCCGGCATCGGCATCGTCTTCGAGACGCGGCCCGACGGGCTGCACATCGTCGACGTGATTCCCGACGCGCCCGCGGAACAGGCCGGCGTGCGCCCCGACGATCTCGTCGTCGCGATGAACGATACGAGCGTCGTCGGCATCGACGCCGCCGACCTGACCAAGCTCGCCAAGGGCGACGCGGGTGTGCCGCTGAAGCTCACGGTACAGCGCGGTCCGTCGCACGCGATGCTGAGCTTCGCGCCCGTGCGAACGATCCTCAAGCCGCACCCTGCGACCGCGAAACGGCTCGCCGGCGACATCCTGTACACGCGGCTGTCGAGCTTTCCGGAACCCGCGGTCGGCGCCTACATCGACGCGGTGCAGGCCGCACGCCGCGCGGGGCCGCCCGTGAAAGGCGTGATTCTCGACCTGCGCATCAACGGCGGCGGCGCGCTCAATGCGGCGATCGGCATCACCGCGCTGTACGCGGGCCGCGATCGCACCGCGATGGTGACGGTCGAGCGCGGCGACGCCAACCGTCGCCGCTACACGACCAACTGGCCCGATTACGCGTTGCCGGTCATGCACGGACAGGATCCGCTCGCGCCGTTGCAGGCCGACGACTGGTGGCGCACCGTGCCGCTCGTCGTGCTCGTCGACGGACAGAGCGCGTCGGCCGCCGAAGCGACCGCGGCGGCGCTGAAGGATCTCGGCCGCGCGAAGCTGCTCGGCATGCCGACCTACGGAAAGGGGCTCGCGCAGACGGGCGTCGACCTGATCGACGGTACGCGCCTGAATTTCACGTTCGCGCGCAACCTGCGGCCGAACGGCTGCCCGATGGACGGCTACGGCGTCGTGCCCGACTGGCTGGTGCCGCCGCGCCGCGACTCGGACGTCGACGGCGTGCTGCTGTGGTACCGCGAAGCCGATCTCCCGCGCGCGCCGTATGCGGACCGGCTGGCGCCCGACCCGTTCGCGAAGGTGCGCAAGGAACGGCAGAAGCTGCGCGAGCAGCGTGCGCTTGCAAAGATCGACTCGGCGAAGAGCGCGGCGCTGCCGCAGCGCGAGTTCGGCACGGCGTCCGACTGGCAGCTCGGGCAAGCCCTTGCCGCGCTCGCGGGGCGCCCCGTGCGAACGGTCGACGCCAGGCCGCAACTGATGCCCGCGCAACCTGTATGCGAGCGCGCCGGCGACTGACGCGCGCCGCCTGCCCCTGTTACCGGAAGCCGAACCGCCGGCGCAGCACGACCAGCGCCGCGAGGCTCAGCACGGCCGCGAACATCAGGTAGAAGCTCGGCGCCGTCTTCATCCCGGTCGCCTTGATCAGCCACGCGATGATGAACGGCCCGAAGCCGCCGAAGATCGTCACCGCGACGTTATAGGCGAGCGACATCCCGGTCGTGCGCGTCTGCACCGGGAACACTTCGGACAACAAACCCGGCAGCGCCGCGAAGTAACCCGTCATCAGGAATGCGAGCAGCACCTGCAGCGCGATCAGCGTGCCGAAGCCCGGATGGGCGACCAGGTACGCGAATGCCGGATAGATCAGCACGAGGATGCCGATCGCCGGCGCGATCATCACGCGCACGCGGCCGTAAGTGTCGGACCAGTGGCCGACGAGCGGTGCGAACACCATCTGGATCACGCCGACGACGAGGATCGCCGCGAACGCGGCCGACGGCGCGAGGCCGAGCTGCTTCACGCCGTAGGTCGGCATGAACAGCACGAGATAGGTCGCGACGGTGCCGAGCACGACCACGCCCATCGCGGCGACGAGACGCGCCTTGTGCGACGCGAACGTGTCGCGCAGCGGGTTCGCGGTGCCTTCCGCCGCGAGGAATTCGGGCGTCTCGTCGACCTTCGTGCGGATGTAGTAAGCGACGGGCCCGAGCAGCAGGCCGAAGAAGAACGGCACGCGCCAGCCCCACGACGCCATCTGCGCGGCCGAGAGCTGCGCGTTCAGCACGGTGCCGAAGCCGGCGGCGAGCAGCGTCGTGAGCCCCTGGCTCGCGACCTGCCAGCTCGCGAAGAAGCCGCGCCGGCCCGGCACGTGTTCGGCGAGGAACGCGGTCGCGCTGCCGAATTCGCCGCCGGCCGAGAAGCCCTGCATCAGCCGCGCGGCGACGAGGATCACCGGCGCCGCGACGCCGATCGCCCCGTAGGTCGGCAGCACCGCGATGATCAGCGTGCCGGCCATCATCAGCAGGATCGACAGCGTGAGCGCGGCCTTGCGGCCCGCACGGTCGGCGTATGCGCCGAGTACGATCGCGCCGAGCGGGCGCATGAAGAACGACACGCCGAACGTGCCGAGCGTGAGCAGCAGCGACACGGTGTCGTTGCCGGCCGGGAAGAACAGCTTCGAGATCGTCACCGCAAAAAAACCGTAGACGACGAGATCGAACCACTCGAGCGCATTGCCGATCGACGCGGCGACCACCGCGCGCCACACGCGCGGCGACGAGGCAATGGGACGGGACTGCGTGACGGCATGCATCGGCGATCTCCTTGTCGTTGTACGTTCTGTTCGAGGCGGCCGCGGCCACGCGCGCGCCGTCGGCGCCGCCCGGGCGCCGCAAGCGGCGCTCGGGCGATTATAGGCGCGCAAAAAAAACCGCCGCGCCCGTGGAACGGGAACGCGGCGGTTGGCGCGCACCGGGCCGGCGCGGCGGCCGGCCCGGCTGGCGGGATTACTGCTGCTTGACGGCTTCGGCCGTGATCAGCAGCTTGGTCTTCATCTTGAAGCCGTACTGCTTGCCGTAGTCGAGGCCGAAATCGTCGCGGCTGAATTCGCCGACCGCGTCGACGCCGCACACTTCACGCTTGAGCATCGGATGCGGCATGCACTTGAACGAGTCGATCTTCAGCGTCAGCGGCTTCGTGACGCCATGCAGCGTCAGGTTGCCGACCACCGACACCGGCTTGTCGCCGTCGAACTTGATCGTGCCCTTGTAGTTCGCCTGCGGGAACTTCGCGACGTCGAAGAATTCGTTCGTCTGCAGGTGCTCGTCGAGCTTCGCGCTGCCGGTGTGGATCGACGCGATGTCGGTCGTCACGTCGACCGTACCCGTCTTCGCCGCGCGATCGAGCGTCACGGTGCCGCTCGACTTGTCGAACTTGCCGCGCCAGACCGACAGGCCGCCGAAATGGTCGGCCTCGAAGCTCGGGTACGTGTGGGACGGATCGAACTGGTAGGTTGCGCTGTCGGCGAATGCCGAGAACGACAGCGTGGCAGCCAGTGCGCCCGCGGCGATCATCAGATGCTTTTTCAACTCTTTCTCCTTGGAACGGCGCCGCGCCCTCGCGCGGCATTCGGGTGATGCGATGGTTCGCCGCTTACTTCGTGGCGACGAGATGGAACTTGATCTGCACTTCGTCCGCGACGACCGACGTGTCCTTCCATTCGCCGGTGCCGACGTTGAAGGCCGAACGCTTGATCGGCAGCACGCCGTCGAACGTCTGCGTCGCGCCGTTCTGCGTGACCGTGACGGGCACCGTGACGGTTTCGGCCTTGCCCTTGATCGTCAGCTTGCCGGTCACGTTGTACTTGTTGCCGCCGGCCGGTGCGATCGCCGACGACACGAACGTCGCCTGCGGGAAAGCCTTCGCGTCGAACCAGTCCTTGCCGGCGACCTGGTCGTTGTACATCTTGTCGCCGAGGTCATAACTCGCGACGTCGATCGTCATCTGGGCGCTGCCCTGCGCGGCCTTCGCCGGATCGAACTTCACCTGCGCGGAAAACTTCTTGAACGCGCCTTCGGTCGGCACGTTCATCTGCTTCGACACGGCGGACACCTTGCTCTTCGCGAGATCGACATCGGCGTGCGCCGCGCCCGACGCGACAAGTGACACCGCGGCGAACGCGGTCAGCATGGAGCGGGAGAAAGACACTTTCATGGGATCCTTCATTTGGCGGAGGGAAGCATCCGCGACAGCAGGCCGTCGCGGTCCAACAACTGGTGCTTGAGCGCCGCGAGCACGTGCATCGCGACGAGCGCAAGCAGAATGTAATTCAACGACACGTGGAGCGTCTTGAAGATTTCCTTGAGCGCCGGATCGGGGTCGATCAGCCGCGGCAGCGGCACGATGCCCAGGTAGACGACCGGGATGTTCGAGGCCGAGCTGTACAGGTAGCCCGTCACGGGGATCACGATCATCAGCACGTACAGCAGCATGTGCACGCCGTGCGATACCGCGCGCTGCCACGCCGGCGTGTCGGCCGGCAGCGGCGGCGGCACGTGCGTCGCCCGCCACAGCACGCGGATGACCGCCAGCGCGAACACCGTCACGCCGATCCACTTGTGCCACGAGAAGTACTTCAGCTTGGTCGGCGTGAAGCCGGGGATGTCGGTCATCACCCAGCCGAGCGCGAAGCCGCAGATGATCAGCAGCGCGATCAGCCAGTGCAGCGCGATCGCGGTATGCGCATAACGTGCCGGCACGGCCGGCGGCGATTTCGATACCATCCTGGATTCCTCAGTTCAGCGAACAGCCGCGCCGGCCATTCGTCCGACGCTTGTCAAGGGCGCCATGCTACCGCAACCTTTTGACGCGCGCGGACTCTGAGGACAGGCATGTCAGCCGGCTGACGGCTTCCCGCCATGTTACCGGCCGGTCACAAACCGCACGATCCTTGACACGTCGAAAAGGCCCTTTTGGTAAGATTGGCGCGGGTTCCGGCCCCGTCGACGCGTGTCCCCGGCCGTCGCACAACTGCCTTTTCCATGCAACGATACGACCTGATTGCCTGTCACGAGTGCGACGCACTGTTGCACAAACCGCGCCTGAGCGGCCGCGAAATCGCGCGTTGCCCGCGCTGCGACGCGCTGCTTTATCGCAACAGCGCGGCGCAGATCGAGCGGATCTGCGCGCTCGCGCTCGCGGCACTGATCACGTTCACGATTGCCCAGGCGTTCCCGATCCTCGAAATGGACGTGAACGGCAACCGCGTGCAGACCACGCTGATCGGCGCGATCGACTCGCTGTGGCGCCAGGACATGGCGATCGTCGGCGTGATGGTGTTCTGCTCGACCGTGCTGTTCCCGCTCGTCGAGATGTCCGCGCTGCTGTACCTGCTGCTGCCGATCCGCCGCGGCGTCGTGCCGCCCGGTTTCAACCTCGTGCTGCGCGCGATCGAGCTGGTGCGGCCGTGGGGGATGATCGAGGTGTTCATGCTCGGGATCCTCGTCACGATCGTCAAGATGGTGAGCCTCGCGCGCGTCGTGCCGGAAGCCGCGCTGTTCGCGTTCGCCGCGCTCACGCTGATGATCGCCGTGGTGCTGATGTTCGATCCGCGCACGCTGTGGGACATCGCCGACGACCTGCGCGCCGGGCGCTCGCCCGGGCAGCCCGACGCCGCCCCGCTGCCGGAAGCCGCCCGCCGATGACGATCCCGACCGCCGCCCGCGAGGGCTACGTCAGCTGCCACACATGCGGGCTCGTGCAGACGCTCGACCATCCGCACGCGCATTGCGCGCGCTGCGGCAGCGCGCTCCATTTCCGCACGCCGAACAGCCTGATGCGCACGTGGGCGCTGCTGCTCGCGGCCGCGATCCTGTACATCCCGGCGAACCTGCTGCCGATCATGCGCACCGCGTCGATCGTCGGCTCGCAGGAAGACACGATCATGAGCGGCGTCATCTATTTCTGGGTGTCGGGCGACTGGCCGCTCGCCGTCGTCGTGTTCGTCGCGAGCATCCTCGTGCCGATGCTCAAGCTCGGCGTGCTGCTGATCCTCGTGATCAGCGCGCAGCGCCGCACCGCGTGGCGGCCGCAGCAGCGCACGCGGCTGTTCCGGATCGTCGAGCGCATCGGCCGCTGGTCGATGCTCGACATCTTCGTCGTGACGCTGACCGTCGCGCTCGTCCATTTCCGTTCGCTCGCCGTCATCACGGCCGGCCCCGGCGCGCTCGCGTTCGGTTCGGTCGTGATCCTGACGATGCTCGCGTCGATGCAGTTCGATCCCCGCCTGATCTGGGATCCAGTCGAAACCTCAGGGAATCACCATGAATAGTCCACAAGGCCCGCAGCACGACGCGCCCCGGCCGCCCGATCCGACGATCTCGACGAAAAGCGGCTGGCTGCCGTCGCTTGTCTGGCTCGTGCCGCTGATCGCCGCGCTGATCGGCATCGGCCTCGTGATCAAGTCCGTGCGCGAACGCGGCCCGGAAATCACGATCAGCTTCCACAGCGCCGAAGGGCTCGAGCCCGGCAAGACCCAGGTCAAGTACAAGGACGTCGAGATCGGCATGGTCAAGACGATCAAGCTGTCGAAAGACCTGTCGCGCGTGCTCGTCCAGGTGCAGCTCAAGAAGGAAGCCGAGGACTTCGCGGTCAAGGGCTCGCGCTTCTGGATCGTGCGGCCGCGCGTCGGCGCGACCGGCGTGTCGGGGCTCGGCACGCTGCTGTCGGGCGCGTACATCGGCGTCGACGCCGGCCGCGGCCAGGACACGCTGACCGATTTCACGGGCCTCGAGACGCCGCCGGCCGTCACCGGCGACCAGAAAGGCACGCAGTACGTGCTGCGCGGCGATTCGCTCGGCTCGGTCGACATCGGCTCGCCGGTCTACTACCGCCGCGTGCAGGTCGGCCAGGTGGTCGGCTTCTCGCTCGACAAGGACGGCACGGGCGTCACGTTCAACGTGTTCGTCAACGCGCCGTACGACCAGTACGTCGGCATCAACTCGCGCTGGTGGCAGGCGAGCGGCGTCGATCTGCGGCTCGATTCGAGCGGCCTGAAGCTGAACACGCAGTCGCTCGCGACGGTGATCCTCGGCGGCATCGCGTTCCAGACGCCGCCGAACCAGGGCTCCGGCACGACGGCGCCGAACAACACGACGTTCCGCCTCGCGTCCGACGAGGGCGACGCGATGCGCGACCCGGACGGCCAGCCGCTGCAGGTCGTGATGAACTTCAACCAGTCGCTGCGCGGGCTCGCCGTCGGCGCGACGGTCGACTTCCGCGGCATCGTGCTCGGCGAGGTGACGAACATCGGTATCGACTTCGATCCGAAGACGAAGAACTTCCTGATGCCGGTGACGATGAACATCTATCCGGAACGCCTCGGCCGGCGCTTCCGCGAAACGATCGAGAGCAAGGGCGAACCGGCCCGCCGCGAGATCGTCGAGCGGCTCGTCCAGCACGGGCTGCGCGGCCAGTTGCGCACCGGCAACCTGCTGACGAGCCAGCTGTACGTCGCGCTCGACTTCTTCCCGAAGGCACCGGCCGTGAAGATCGACACGGCACGCCAGCCGCTCGAGCTGCCGACCGTGCCGAACACGCTCGACGAGCTGCAGCTGCAGGTCGCCGACATCGCGAAGAAGCTCGACAAGGTGCCGTTCGACCAGATCGGCGCGAACCTGAACAGCGCGCTCGCGAATGCCGACAAGCTGTTCAAGCAGCTCGACACGCAGGTCGCGCCGGAAGCGCGCGACACGCTGTCGGCGGCGAAGCAGACCTTCTCGACCGCCGAAGCGACGCTGCAGCAGGATTCGCCGCTGCAGTCCGACGTGCGCGGCGCGCTGAAGGAACTCACGCGCACGCTGCAATCGCTGAACGCGCTCGCCGACTACCTCGAGCGTCACCCCGAATCGCTGCTCAAGGGCAAGCCAGGAGATCAACCATGACGACACGCGTGAACGGTTTCGCGAGCGGCGCAGCGGCGGTTGCCGCCGCCCTCGCGCTCGCCGCGTGCAGCTCGCCGCCCGCGCGGTTCTACACGCTCAGCCCGGCCGACGCGGCAGCGCCGCTGCGCACCGCACCGGCCAACCCGGCGTTCCTGATCGAGGTGCCGTCCGTCGGCGTGCCCGAGCAGGTCGCGAAAAACCAGCTGGTCGTGCAGAAGAACGCCGCGCAGGTCGACGTGCTCGAGCAGGAACGCTGGGCGTCACCGCCCGCCGACGAGATCCGCCGCGCGCTGTCGGACGATCTCGCCGCGCAGCTCGGCACGATCGACGTCGCGAATTCCGCGACGCCGCCCGGCGTGCCCGTGTATCGCATCAGCGTGAACGTGCAGCGCTTCGAGTCGTGGCCGGGCAAACGCGCGGCGGTCGATGCCGTGTGGAGCGTGCGCTCGCTCGCCACGCAGGCCGTGATGACCTGCCGCACGAGCGTCGCCGAACCGGTCGCCGACGGCTACGACGCACTCGTCGCCGGCCACCGGCGCGCGCTCGACGTGATCGCCACGCAAGCCGCGGCCGGCGTGCGTGCCATGGCCGCGCGCCGTGGCGCTTCGGCTGCCACGGCACCCGCGGCCGGCGGCAAGACGGCCGCCGCGCCGGTCGTGCCGTGCCCGGCCAATCCGGCGCCGGGCGGCGACGCCGGCGCGACGGGCAAGTCCGGCGCATAAGCGGGCGGCGGGCGGGCGGCGCGCGGGCGAACGCTCGACGGCGTACACGCCTGCGCGGCTTCGTCCAGCGCGGCGCGTCCGATAGCGACCGCCGGCCGCCACCGGCGATGCGCTGCCGCGGCCGGCCCCGGCCCCGCATCGCGCTCCCCGGCCGGACGGCCATGACATTGTTTGTCAAAGTCGGCCGGAACCGGCTTCGTGCAACGCGGTCGGCTTGCGTTTTCCGGCCCGATTGACGATCCTACGCACTTTCAGGCCCGCGCCGCTCGTCGTGCGCACCAGCCAGCGGCGCCGGGCCGCGTTCGGCCCGACCGCCGTGCCGCCCGGCGCCCGCACCGTGCACCGAGCAGGGCAGCCGCATCGCGGGCCGCATCGCATCGTCCGGCAACCTGCCCAGTCTCACCCGTTCTCCCCGGCGCCGCGCCGTTTCCCGGCCGGCATCCCGAACCCGCCCGCCGAGGGCTTTCGTTATTCCGTTTATGTTTCGTTCCCTGACGACCCTGATCAAGAAGTGGCGCGCGTCGCGCAATGCCGGTCACCAGCTCGATGCGCTGCTCGCGCACGCCGACGCCGACGCGTCGTACGCCGAGCGCAGCGAATGGCTGATCGAGCTCGCGCACTGGCTGCGCCGCACCGGCACGATGCAGGACGCGCCGGCCGATCGCGACGCCGATGCGCGCGCGTATCCGGCCCACGCGCGGTTGCGCTACCTGTTCCACGTGCTCGATCGCAACCCCGCATGGAAGGCACACGCCGCGCGCATCCTGCGCGGCATCCTGCGCGAGTGCGACGGCATCTCGCTCCTGTGCGACGCCGGCATGCCCGTGCACTCGGGCTTCTTCGGCGCGCTGTTCGAGCGGATCGACTCGTCGCTGATCCCGCCGGCGCCGAACCGCCGCGAACTGTCGGCACTCTTCACGCTGATGTTCCCGACGCCGGAAGACGCGCAATGGATCGACGCGCTGCCCGACGATCTCCTCACGCGCCTCGCCGACCTGTTCTCGTTCGACGTCACCGACGAAGAGCGCCACGAGCCGGGCTCGTTCTCGCGCGACCTGCTGGCCGCACTGCACAACCTGACCTGCCAGATCAGCTCGACCGGCCTGTCGCAGACGGTGCGCAGCCGGCTCTCCGACGACGACGCGCGCAAGCCGCTCGAAACGCAGCCGTTCTACCGCCTCACGCGCGCGATGCTCGCGGTCGAGACCGCGCACGCGGCCGTCGAGGACGGCGGCGACCCGAGCAAGCTGCTGCACGAGGTCAACTACCTGCGCGTGCTGCTCGACGAATGCCGGATCGCCGTCGACGAGGTGTTCTCGCACCTGTACCGCAACGGCGTGTCGGTCGACATCGTGTTCCAGGTCGAGCGGATGCGCATGCGCATCCTGCGCGCCGAGATGCTGCTCAACGCGTGGATGGCGCGCGACGACCTGCACGGGATGGCGCACCTGACGGCCGAGCTCGTCGACGCGAACCACAACAGCCAGAGCGTGTCGCACCTCGTGCGCAGCAACTTCTCGCTGTTCGCGCGCAAGCTCGTCGAAACCAACGCGGACACCGGCGAGCACTACATCTCGCGCGGCCGCGCCGAGTACCTGAAGATGCTGCGGATGGCCGCGGGCGGCGGCCTCGTCACCGTCGTGACGGTGTGCGTGAAGTTCGCGATCACGGGCGCGCACCTGCAGTCGATGCTCGAAGGGCTGCTCGCGGGCATCAACTACGCGGCCAGCTTCATGCTGATGCACTTCCTGCACTTCACGCTCGCGACCAAGCAGCCTGCGATGACCGCGCCGACGCTCGCGCGCGAGCTGGACGACACGGGCCACGACGAAGGCGTGAAGGCGTTCGTGGCATCGGTGATCGCGCTGATCCGCACGCAGGCCGCCGCGATTTCGGGCAACGTGCTCGTCGTGCTGCCCGTGTGCCTGCTGGTGCAGCTGTTCGCCGGCAACCTGCTGCATGCGAACCTGATCTCGCCGGAGAAGGCGCACGCGACGCTGCACTCGTTCTCGCTGCTCGGCCCGACGCCGCTCTACGCGGCGCTGACCGGCGTGCTGCTGTGGGCGTCGAGCCTGCTCGCGGGCTGGGCCGACAACTGGTTCGTGCTGCACCGGGTCGGCGACGCGCTCACGTACAACCGCCGGCTGCGCCTCACGCTCGGCGCGGCCGGCGCCGCGAAGCTCGCGCATTTCTGCCGGTCGAACGTGGCCGGCGTGGTCGCGAACGTCGGCCTCGGCCTGATGCTCGGCCTCATCCCGGCGATCGTCACCGTGTTCATGTTCCCGTTCGAGGTGCGGCACGTGACGCTGTCGGCCGGCTCGATCGGGATCGCGCTCGGCGTGCTGGGCAAGGACGCGCTGGGCACCCCCGAGCTGTGGTGGGCCGGCGCCGGCGTGCTCAGCATGGCGATCCTCAACGTGCTCGTGAGCTTCGCGCTCGCGTTCACGATGGCCGTGCGCTCGCGCAGCCTGCGCCCGACCAAGGTGCGCGCGCTCGTCGCCGCGATCGTCCGCACGGTGCTGTCGAATCCGCTCGCGCTGTTCTGGCCGGGCAGCAGCCCGGCGGCCCGCGCCGGCCAGCCGGGCTCGCACTGAGCCCGCGGGCCTGGCGGTGCCCGCCCGGGCGCCGCCGGGCCGCCCCCGGCACGCATGCGCGGCGCCCGGGCCCGCGCCGCGGCACCGAAACGCGACGCAACGCCGGCCCCGGCCGCCCGCGCCGCGTACAATAGTGGACTTTTGCACGTCCTCACCCGCCTTATGTCCTCGCCCACCCTGTACGAATTCTTCGCCCCCTGCCCGCGCGGCCTCGAAGCGGCGCTTGCCGCCGAGCTGGCCGAAATCGCCGGCCGCCACCTGAACGGCGCGCCGTTCACCGCGGGCGCGCAGGTGCCGGGCGGCGTCCACTTCAGCGGCGGCTGGGCCGCCGGCATGGCCGCGAACCTCCATTCGCGGATCGCGAGCCGGGTCCTGCTGAAGATCGCGCACCGCGCCTACCGCAACGAGCAGGACGTCTACGCGCTCGCGCTCGAGCAGCCGTGGGAGCGCTGGTTCGCGGCGACGCAGACGCTGCGCGTCGACATCACCGCGATCAAGTCGCCGCTGAAGAGCCTCGAATTCGCGACGTTGCGCGTGAAGGACGCGATCTGCGACCGGATGCGCGAGAAGACCGGCGCGCGCCCGAGCATCGATACCGGTGCGCCCGACGTGCGCGTGTTCGCGTTCCTGACGGCCAACGAGTGCACGCTGTACCTCGACACGTCCGGCGAGCCGCTGTTCAAGCGCGGCTGGCGTCTCGACAAGGGCGCGGCGCCGCTGCGCGAGAACCTCGCGGCCGGCATCCTGCGCCTGACGGGCTGGACGCCCGGCACGGCGCTGTACGACCCGATGTGCGGCAGCGGCACGTTCCTCGCGGAAGCCGCGCAGATCGCGCTCGGCGTGGCGCCCGGCGTCGAGCGCCGGTTCGGCTTCGAGAAACTCAAGCAATACGACATCACCGCATGGCAGGGGCTGAAGGTCCCGGCGCTGGACGCGAAGCGCGCGGCGCGCGGCAAACGCGGCGAAGCGCTCGGCGTGTACGGCAGCGACATCTCCGGCGACATGCTCGAGAAGGCACGCGCGAACCTCGAGCGCGCGGGCGTGCCGTCGGTGTGGCTCAAGCAGGTCGACGCGCGCGGGATGACGCCGCCGTGCGACGGCCCGGGCATCATCCTCGCGAACCCGCCGTACGGCGAGCGGATCGAGGTGCGCGGCCGCAGCGCGCGCGGCGAGGTGCGCGAGACGGGCCGCAACCGCGGCAACGACGACGCGTTCCGCCGCACGCACACCGACGCGCCGGACAGCGAGTTCTTCAACGCGCTCGGCGATGCGCTGAAGCAGCGCTTCACGGGCTGGCAGGCGTTCCTGCTGACGTCCGACCGTTCGCTGCCGGGCCAGCTGCGGTTGCGCGAATCGGCCAAGACGCCGCTGTTCAACGGCGCGCTCGAATGCCGGCTGTTCCGCTTCGACCTGATCGCCGGCAGCGTGAAGGCGCGCCCGGCCACGCCGGAAGGCGACGCGTAATCCGCATCATGGTCGCGACGGGGCCGCCGATACGGCCCCTGCGCGGCAACCGGAACGCCGCCGTTACCGCATCCGCGGCAACGGCGGCGTTTCGTTTCAATGCTTCGACTTCTCCCGGCGCCCCGTCGTGAACGGCAGCGCCTGCCCCGTCTCGAGCAGCGTCTTGCGGCTCGACAGCACGAGCGGCTACCCGCCGCGAATCCCGCGATCCATCTCCGAGCCCGGCACCAGCCCGTCGTGCGTGACGGCCGGCTTCACGGCGCCCTCGCGCGGCTCGACGACGCTGGTCACGCGCAATTCCCCACTCTCCCTCGACAGCGTGCGCCACGTGACGATCAGGCGGCGCTGGCGGATCGTTCCCGACCTCTACTGACAATACGGTGTCAGCAGGCTGCGATCACACTGCAATCCCGGCGCAATGCAACGCTGGTTTCCGCACCGAACCCGAACAACAACGCAACAAGGAGCGCGTCATGACGTCCGCAACTGCCACCGCCACTGCCATCCCCGAGCGCGCGATCGCGTGGTTCGACATTCCGTCCCTCGATTTCGACCGGGCGATCCGCTTCTACGAAACCGTGCTGCAAACGACGCTGCAGCGCGAAGTCATCGGCGGCGTGCCGATGGCCACGTTCGACCGCGACGCATCGAGCACGGGCGGCAGCATCGTGTTCGATCCGCAGCAGATCAAGCCGAGCGCGAACGGCGTGCTCGTCTACCTGAACGCCGGTGAATCGGTCGTCGCGGCGCTCGAACGCGCGAAGCGCGCGGGCGGCGTCGTGCAGGGCTCCGTCGTCGAGCTGCCGAACAACTACGGCTACGTCGGCTACCTGATCGACACCGAAGGCAACCGCGTCGGCCTGCACGCGCCGAAATGCCACTGAGCGCAGCGGCCATCGGGCGCGCGCGGCGCTATCATCGCGAAGTCCCCATTGCCGTTGGAGCCGAGGTGCCGTCATGACGCGCCGTGCCGACCGCCTGTTCCAGATCGCCGAGCTGCTGCGCGGGCGTCGTCTCACGACCGCGCAGCAGCTGGCCGACTGGCTGTCGGTGTCGCCGCGCACGGTCTATCGCGACGTGCGCGACCTGCAACTGTCAGGGGTGCCGATCGAAGGTGAAGCCGGCATCGGCTACCGGCTGAACCGCAACGCGAGCCTGCCGCCGCTCACGTTCACGGCCGAGGAGCTCGCGGCGCTCGCCACCGGCGCACGCATGCTCGAAACCTGGGGCGGTGCGCGCTTCGCGAGCGGCGCACGCTCGGCGCTCGCGAAGATCGCGTCGGCGATGCCGGCCGACAAGCGCACGGCGCTCGACCGCCTGCCCGTGTTCGCGCCGTCGTTCCACATCGACGAGACGTTTTGCGCGAAGGTCGATGCGATCCACCAGGCCATCGATACGCGCCACGTCGTCAGCTTCGACTATCGCGACCGGCTCGGCGCGCATTCGCAACGCCGCGTGTGGCCGCTCGGGCTCGTCTACTGGGGCGGGCGCTGGACGATCGGCGCGTGGTGCGAGCTGCGCGGCGATTTCCGCACCTTCGACATCGCGCGGATGGGCGACATCGTCGTGCACGAGCAGTTTCCGGACATGGAAGGACGGCGGATCGCCGATTACATGCGAATCGCGGAAGCGCCGATGCGCTGACGCGCCGATACGGCACGGCGGCGGGCGCACCGCCGCCGTTCACGTTCCGGGCCGCCGTGCGGCGCCCGGCCCGCCTTTCCCTACGCGCCGAACACCACCGTGCGCTTCGGCCGCTCGTCGACGTGCAGCGAGAACACATCGGGCCGCGCGTAATGCCCGACCACGTCGAAGTCGTAGCGCGCCCGCACGAGTTCGTCGGTATCGATACGCGCGGTCACGAGCCCGGCCGTGCCGATCAGCGGCTCCGTCAGCAGGTCGCCGAGCGGCCCGACGATCACGCTGCCGCCGCGGATCAGCGGCCGCTCCGGATCCCAGCCCGGCACGTCGATGCCGAGCGCGCGCGGCGACGGCTGCACCTGGCACGCGCTGACGACGAAGCAGCGCCCCTCGTGCGCGATATGCCGCATCGAGCTCTGCCACACGTCGCGCTCGTCGACGGTCGGCGCGCACCAGATCTGCACGCCTTTCGCGTACATCGCGCAGCGCAGCAGCGGCATGTGGTTCTCCCAGCAGACCGCGGCGCCCGCGCGGCCCGCGGCCGTGTCGACGACGGGCAGCGTCGAGCCGTCGCCCTGCCCCCAGATCAGCCGCTCGGTGCCGGTCGGCATCAGCTTGCGGTGCTTCGCGACGAGCCCGTCACGCGGATCGAAGAACAGCGCCGTGCAGTACAGCGTGCTGCCGCCGCGCTCGATCACGCCGACCACGAGGCTCGCACCCGTGCGCTGCGACAGCGCGGCCAGCTCGTCGGTTTCCGGCCCCGGCACGTCGATCGCCTGCGCGGCGTAGCGCGCATACGCGTCGCGGCCCTCGGGCAGCCGGTAGCCGAGCCGCGTGCCGAAGATCTCGCCTTTCGGATAGCCGCCGAGCACGGCCTCGGGCAGCACGACGAGCGACGCGCCGCTGTCGCGGATCGCGGTTTCGTAGCCGAGGATCGTGTCGAGCGTGGCACGCGTGCCGGCGGGCGATGCGCCGATCTGCAGCGCGGCGATGACTGACGTGGACATGAAGGCGTCTCCGGTGAATGGGGTAACGCCATCTTTATCGATATGATGTCATCGATCAAATCGATAGAACGATAAATGTCATGAATACGGATGATATCGCCGGCCTCGACCTGAACCTGCTGAAAGTGTTCGAGGCGCTGTACGAGGAAGGCGGCGCGAGCCGGGCGGCGCTGCGGCTCGGCCTCACGCAGTCGGCGGTGAGCGCGGCGCTCGCGCGGCTGCGCGTGATCTATGCCGATCCGCTGTTCGTGCGCACCGGCCGCGGGCTCGCGCCGACGCCGCGCGCGGACGAACTGAAACCGATCCTGTCCGACGCGCTCGACCGTTGCCGCGAAAGCCTCGCGATCGCGGCCGACGGCGGCGACCGCATCGGCCGCACGATCTCGATCGGGCTGTCGGACGACTTCGAGATCGCGCTCGGCCGTGCACTGATCGACGCCGTTGCACGGGAAGCCGCCGGCATCCGGCTGATCTTCCGGCAGACGCACAGCGGCATCGCCGGCGACGCGCTGCTGCGCCACGGCGTCGACCTCGCGATCGCATCGGGCGGCTTCTCGGCGAACGGGCTCAGCCGGCGCGCGGTCGCGACGGGCGGCTACGCGTGCCTGATCGACCCGGCCGCCCGCCCCCGGCCGCCGCGCACGCTCACGCTCGCCGATTTCCTGCAGCGCGACCACCTGCTCGTGTCGTCGGGCGGCGTGATCGGGATCGTCGACGAGGCGCTGGCGACGCTCGGCCACAAGCGGCGCGTCGCGGCGTCGACCACGCATTTCGCCGCGTTGCCGTACCTGCTCGCCGGCTCCGACGCGGTGGCGACGATTCCCTCGCACGCGGCGCGCGCGATCGCGCGATCCACGCCGCTGCGCGCGCTCGCCTGCCCGGTCGACTTGCCGCACTACCCGGTCGAAATCGGCTGGCGCACGAGCACGCAGCGCGACCCGGCGATCGTGCGCGTACGCGACACGATCGCCGCGTGCATCGCGAACCTCGTCGCACCATGAAACGGCCCGGCCGGCTTGCGCCGGTCGGGCCTGTCCTTTGAGGCTGCCCGTGAATCGAGGCAGGCGGCCTGCGTTGCCGGCGCATGCGTCAGTCGACCGCCTTCACCATGTCCTCGATGACCTTCTTCGCGTCGCCGAACACCATCATCGTCTTGTCCATGTAGCTTTGCGCACGATCGCGCGAGATCGACGCGTCAGCCTGGCCGGCGTGACCGCGCCTCGGCGCGACGAACGATTACGAGGGTCGGATTCGTCTGACCGAACGCCGGGCAGCGTTCGAGCGCAACCGGTAAAATGCCGAACCATGAAACCCGAAATCTGGACCCCGCATGTGACGGTCGCGGCGCTCGTCGAGCATGCCGGCCGCTTTCTCGTGATCGAGGAAGAAACCTCGTCGGGCCTGCGCATCAACCAGCCGGCAGGCCATCTCGAAGCCGGCGAAACGCTGGCCGACGCCGTGATCCGAGAGACGCTCGAGGAAACCGCGCACCCGTTCACACCCGACGCGCTCGTCGGCGTCTATCTGGCGCACTACGACCGTCCCGGCACCGCCGGCGCGACCTACCTGCGCTTCACGTTCTGCGGCACGGCCGGCGAGCCGGTCGCGGGCCACGCGCTCGACGACGGCATCGTCCGCACGCTGTGGATGACCGCCGACGAACTGCGCGCGTGCAGCGAGCGCCATCGCTCGCCCGCGGTGATGCGCTGCGTCGACGATTACCTCGCCGGGCGGCGCATTCCGCTCGATTTCGTGCATACGCATTCGGTCGCGCCGCGCCCCGAAGCATTCGAACGTCAGGCGGTCAACAAATGAGCAAGCGCCGTGTAGTGGTGGGCATGTCGGGCGGCGTCGATTCGTCGGTGACCGCGTGGCTGCTGAAGGAACAGGGTTACGACGTGGTCGGCCTGTTCATGAAGAACTGGGAAGACGACGACGACGGCGAATACTGCTCGACGCGCCAGGACTGGATCGACGTCGTGTCGGTGGCCGACCTGATCGGCATCGACGTGGAAGCCGTCAACTTCGCGGCGGAATACAAGGATCGCGTGTTCGCCGAGTTCCTGCGCGAATACTCGGCCGGCCGCACGCCGAACCCCGACGTGCTGTGCAACGCCGAAATCAAGTTCAAGGCGTTCCTCGATCACGCGATGTCGCTCGACGCGGAAATGATCGCGACGGGCCACTATGCGCGCGTGCGCGAGCGCGACGGGCGTTTCGAGCTGCTGAAGGCCTTCGACCATACGAAAGACCAGTCGTACTTCCTGCACCGGCTGAACCAGGCGCAACTGTCGAAGACGATGTTCCCGCTCGGCGAGATCCCGAAGACGAAGGTGCGCGAGATCGCCGCGCAGATCGGGCTGCCGAACGCGAAGAAGAAGGATTCGACCGGCATCTGCTTCATCGGCGAACGGCCGTTCCGCGATTTCCTGAACCGCTATCTGCCGACCAAACCCGGCCCGATGAAGACGCCGGACGGCAAGGTCGTCGGCGAGCACATCGGCCTCGCGTTCTACACGTTCGGCCAGCGCAAGGGCATCGGCCTGGGCGGCAGCAAGAGCGGCAGCGGCGAACCGTGGTTCGTCGCCGCGAAGGACATCGCGTCGAACACGCTGTACGTCGTGCAGGGCCACGATCATCCGTGGCTGCTGTCGCGCGAGCTCGTCGCCGGCAACGTGAGCTGGGTCGCCGGCGAGCCGCCGGCCGAGGGCTTCGCGTGCGGCGCGAAGACGCGCTACCGGCAGGCCGACGCGGCATGCGCCTTCGGCGCCGCCGTGCCCGGCCCGGCAGGCGAAGCACGCTTCTCGCTCGCGTTCGACGACGCGCAGTGGGCCGTCACGCCCGGCCAGTCGGCCGTGCTGTACGACGGCGAGATCTGTCTCGGCGGCGGCATCATCGAAAGCGCGGCAACCAGCGACCGGCAGGCGCTCGACGCGCCGGCGCTCGCGGCCGCGCGCTGACGCGCCGCCGGCGCCGCGCGGGCGGTGCCGGCCGAAAGCTGCCGCGCCCGCGGCCGCCCGCCTGTTCAACGCATGTGCTGCACGGCCGCGTCGTAGCGCTCGCGCGCCGCGTCGAGCACCGGGAAATGGCGCTCGGCCCAGCGATCGAGCGCCACGAGCGTGTCCACCAGCGATTCCGCCACCGGCGTCAGCCGGTATTCGACATGCGCGCGCCGCGCGGCGATCGCGATCCGTTCGATCAGCCCGTTGCGCTCCAGCTCGCGCAGCGTCTGCGTGAGCACCTTCTGCGAGATGCCGCCGATGCGCCGCAGCAGCTCGCCGTTGCGCAGCGGCCGCTCGGCCAGCGCCGGCAGGATCAGCAGCGTCCATTTGCCGGCGATCAGCGCGAGCGCATCGCGCGCCGAACAGTCCGCCGCATAGACGTCGCCGGGAAATGCCATGGTTACCTCCGGGTGCGTGATTGCGCGGCCCCGCTGCCGCCGGCCATCATCGTCGCACACTCACGGAGCCCGCCATGCATGCGCTGATCGTCGTCGCCCATCCCGAACCGCAGTCGTTCAACGCGGCCCTCTCCCATGCGGCGGCCGATACATGGCGCGCCGCCGGCCACACCGCGACCGTCGCGGACCTGTACGCCGACGGGTTCGACCCGAGCGAGGCGCCGCGCCATTACGCCGATCGGCTCGACACGGCACGCTTCGACGCGCAACGCGAGCAGCGCCACCACTGGGAGCGCGGCACGCTCGCGCCGGAGGTCGGGCATCACGTCGGGCTGCTGCAACAGGCCGACGCGCTGATCCTGCAGTTCCCGCTGTGGTGGTTCGGCGCACCGGCGATCCTGAAGGGCTGGATGGATCGCGTGTTCGTCTACGGCGGCCTCTACAGCAGCCGCCGGCGCCATGACAGCGGCGTGTTGCACGGGCGCCGCGCGCTGCTGAGCGTGACGACCGGATCGTCGGCCGCCGCCTGCGCGCCCGACGGCCGCGAGGGCGACACGCGCCTGCTGCTGTGGCCGCTCATGTATGCGCTGCGCTACGTCGGCTTCGACGTGCTCGAACCGCACCTGATCCACGAGGTTCGCAGCGATCCGGCCGGCGACACCGCGCGGCACCGCGACGCGCGCCTCGTGCAAGCGCTCGCGGACTACCGCGCGCGGCTGCGCGCCTGGCACACGTGGCCGCGGGTGCCGTTCAACCGCGACACGGACTTCGAAGCCGGCGTCAGGCTGAAGCCCGACGCGCCCGCATACGGCCCGTTCATCCGTCACGCGGGCACCTGACGCGGCGGGCCGGCTCGGCAACGCGAGCTTCGCGGGACCCGTAGTAGACTCTCGACCATCGTGGGCGCCGGCGGCGGCCAGGCACGGCTCGGGCACCCTGCCCGCCGGCCCGGCGCGACGCCGAAGGCGCCGACCTGCCGGCCGCCGCGCGACCGCTCGCGAGCGATGGCCATCCAGATAATTACGACGGAGTCCCCATGTTTTCCCGACGCTATCTCGCGATGTGGTGCGCGGTCCTGCTGTTCGTGGCCGTCGCGGCGCTCGCCGCGCGGCACGCGATCGCGTGGCTGTGGATCCTGATTCCCGCCGCCCTCGTCGCGCTCGGCCTGTACGACCTGAAGCAGGACCGCCACGCGATCCTGCGCAACTACCCGCTCTGGGGCCACTTCCGCTTCCTGTTCGAATTCATCCGACCTGAAATCCGCCAGTATTTCGTCGAGGACGACACCGACGAAAAGCCGTTCTCGCGCGCGCAGCGCAGCCTCGTCTACCAGCGCGCGAAGAACGTCGCCGACAACCGCCCGTACGGCACCGAGCTGAACGTGAAGGCCGTCGCGCACGAATGGATCAGCCACTCGCTCGCGCCGACGAAGCTGCCGAACCATGATTTCCGCGTCCGCGTCGGCGCGAATCGCGCGCAACCGTACGACATTTCGATCTTCAACATCTCGGCGATGAGCTTCGGCTCGCTGTCCGCGAACGCGATCCGCTCGCTGAACCTCGGCGCGAAGAAAGGCGGTTTCGCGCACGACACGGGCGAAGGCTCGCTGTCGAAGTACCACCGCGAGAACGGCGGCGACATCATCTGGGAAATCGCGTCCGGCTACTTCGGCTGCCGCAACGACGACGGCACCTTCAACCCCGACAAGTTCGCGAAGCAGGCCGCCGATCCGCAGGTCAAGATGATCGAGGTCAAGCTGTCGCAGGGCGCGAAGCCCGGCCACGGCGGCGTGCTGCCGGCCGCGAAGATCACGCCGGAGATCGCCGAGACGCGCGGCGTGCCGATGGGCAAGGACTGCATCTCGCCCGCGACGCACTCGGAATTCTCGACCCCGCGCGGGCTGCTCGAATTCGTCGAACGGCTGCGCACGCTGTCGGGCGGCAAGCCGACCGGCTTCAAGCTGTGCGTCGGCCATCCGTGGGAATTCTTCGGGATCGCGAAGGCGATGCTCGAGACCGGCATCGTGCCGGACTTCATCGTCGTCGACGGCGCGGAAGGCGGCACGGGCGCGGCGCCGCTCGAATTCACCGACCACGTCGGCGTGCCGCTGCAGGAAGGGCTGCTGCTCGTGCACAACACGCTCGTCGGGATCGGCGTGCGCGACCGCGTGAAGATCGGCGCGAGCGGCAAGATCATCACCGCGTTCGACGTCGCCCGCACGCTCGCGATCGGCGCGGACTGGGTGAACTCGGCGCGCGGCTTCATGTTCGCGGTCGGCTGCATCCAGGCGCAGACCTGCCACACGGGCCGCTGCCCGACCGGCGTCGCGACGCAGGACCCGGTGCGCCAGCGCGCGCTCGTCGTGCCCGACAAGGCCGACCGCGTGTACAACTTCCACCGCAACACGCTGCACGCGCTGCAGGAGCTCGTGCAGGCGGCCGGCCTCGCGCATCCGTCGGAGCTGCGCGCGCATCACATCGTGCAGCGCATCGCGCCGCACGAGGTCCGGCTGATGTCGCAGCTGCTGAAGTACCTGAAGCCCGGCGCGCTGCTCGACGGCAACACCTGCGGCTTTACGCTGTACGACAAGTGGTGGCCGATTTCGCGCAGCGATTCGTTCACGCTCGGCGAGGCCGTCTACGCGTCGATCGAATGACGCAGGCGAGCGCCCCCGCTGCGGGGGCGAGCCGGCAAAAAGAAAAGCGCCCCGCGGGGCGCTTTTCTTTCGTCTGCCGAATGCGTGAATGCGTGAATGCGTGAAGCGTGTACGCGTCGCGCGCGGCTCAGTTCTGCGGCAGCGTGTCGGCGAACGACTGGCGCTGCAGCAGCTTCACGAAGTGCTTGTCGAGGTTCGGGTGGCGGTCGCGCCAGTTGAGCTCGGGCATCCGGAAGTCGAGATAGCCGAGCGCGCAGCCGAGTGCGATGTCGGCGAGCGTGTAATGATTACCGACGCACCACGTCTTGCCGCCGAGCCCTTGCGACATCGCGACGAGCGCGTCGTCGATCTTGCGCTGCTGGCGCGCGATCCAGCTCGCGCTGCGCTGCGCTTCGTCCCGCAGCGTGTATTCGAGACGAATTGCCACGGCCGCGTCGAGCACGCCGTCGCCCAGCGCTTCCCAGCAACGCACTTCGACGCGCTCGCGCCCCGACGGCGGAATCAGCTTGCCGACCGGCGACAGCGTGTCGACGTATTCGCAGATCACGCGGGAATCGAACACCGCGGCACCATCCTCCATCACGAGGCACGGGACCTTGCCGAGCGGATTCGAAGCATGAATATCCGTCTCCGGCGCCCACACGTTCTCGAGCTCCAGCTTGTAGTCGATCTTCTTTTCAGCCAGCACGATCCGCGCCTTGCGGACGTACGGGCTGCTGAGCGAACCGATTAATTTCATCATCTGCCTTTTTAAGGGAACCGCCGAGAGTATACGTTGTCGCCGATCATAACCGGCCGGCGTCGCGCGACAGAAAATCGCCCGACCGGCCTGTGGATGGTTTGCAACAACCGTCACGCGGGCCGCCCGGCGCGGCTTCCCGCCCCCTCTCTCACGCGCGGCGTCACGCGGCGCTACAATCGCACGAATGAACGCGCCCCTCGATACCGCCATCGCCGTCGACGTCTACCGCCAGCGCCGTGAACGCGTGCTTGCCGCACTGCGTGCCGCCGGCGGCGGCGTCGCCATCGTCCCCACCGCGCCGGAACTGCTGCGCAACCGCGATACGGCCTACCCGTACCGGTACGACAGCTACTTCCATTACCTGACGGGCTTCACCGAGCCGGATGCCGTGCTCGTGCTGAACGCGGCCGCGCCGCACGGCGCGCCGGAGTCGATCCTGTTCTGCCGCGGCAAGAATGCCGACCGCGAAATCTGGGAAGGCTTCCATTACGGGCCCGAAGCCGCGCGCGATGCGTTCGGCTTCGACGCGGCGTTCGCGGTCGACGTGATCGATACGGAGATGCCGCGCCTGCTCGCCGATTCCGGCACCGTGCACTACCGGTTCGGCGCATCGGCCGACTTCGACCGCCGGCTCGCGGGCTGGATCGACGCGGTGCGCGCGCTGGCGCGCACGGGCGTCGCCGCACCGGACGCGATGCTCGACCTCACGCCGCTCCTCGACGACATGCGGCTCGTGAAGGACGAGCACGAGCTCGCGATCATGATGCGCGCCGCGCACATCTCCGCGCTCGCGCACCGCCGCGCGATGCAGGCGTGCCGCCCCGGCATCCGCGAATACGAACTCGAGGCCGAGCTGCTGTATGTGTTCCGCAAGCACGGTGCGCAGTCGCCCGCGTACGGTTCGATCGTCGCGGCCGGCGCGAACGCGTGCGTGCTGCACTACCCGGCCGGCAATGCAGCCGCGAAGGACGGCGACCTGATCCTGATCGACGCCGCGTGCGAACTCGACGGCTACGCGTCGGACATCACGCGCACGTTCCCGGCCAACGGGCGCTTCTCGCCCGCGCAACGCACGCTGTACGACATCGTGCTCGCCGCCCAGCAGGCCGCGATCGACGCGACGCGCGCCGGCGTGCCGTTCGAAGCACCGCACGACGCCGCCGTGCGCGTGCTCGCGCAGGGGCTGCTCGACACCGGCATCATCCCGAAAACGCGCTTCTCGAACGTCGACGACGTGATCGCCGAGCGTGCGTACACGCGCTTCTACATGCACCGCACCGGCCACTGGATCGGCATGGACGTGCACGATTGCGGCGACTACCGCGAGCGGCTCGCCGAGCGCGACGGCAACGGCGCGCTGCCATGGCGCACGCTGAAGGCCGGCATGACGCTGACGGTCGAACCCGGCCTGTATGTGCGCGCCGCCGACGACGTGCCGCCCGAGTACTGGAACATCGGCATCCGCATCGAGGACGACGCGATCGTGCGCGAGCAGGGCTGCGAGCTGATCACGCGCGGCGTGCCCGTCGCGGCGGACGAGATCGAAGCGCTGATGCGCGCACTCGCATGACCGGCTGCCGCCGACCGTTACCTCCGTTTCACGAATCAAGATGACGACCGCCTCCTCCCCGGCCACGCCGGACTACGACCTCGCCATCGTCGGCGCGGGCCCCGTCGGGCTCGCGCTCGCCGGCTGGCTCGCGCGCCGCAGCGCCACGCAGCACGCATCGATCGCGCTGATCGATGCGCGTGAACCGGCCGCGAGCGCAAACGATCCGCGCGCGATCGCCGTGTCGCACGGCAGCCGCGTGCTGCTCGACACGCTCGCGTGGCCCGCCGACGCGACGCCGATCGAGCACATCCACGTATCGCAGCGCGGCCATTTCGGCCGCACGCTGATCGACCGCGACGAACACGACCTCGCGGCGCTCGGTTATGTCGTGCGCTTCGGCTCGCTCGTGCAGGCGCTCGCGGGCGCCGTGCGCGGCACCCGCGTCGACTGGCTCACGTCGACCACCGCGCGCGCGCCGCAGCAGGATGCCGACGGCGTCACGCTGACGCTCGATGGCCCGCAAGGCGAGCGCACGCTGCGCGCACGCATCGTCATCAACGCCGAAGGCGGGCTGTTCCACGAACAGCGGGCCGATACCGGCAAGCACCGCCGCGACTACGGCCAGACCGCGATCGTCGGCACGGTCACGGTATCGGCGCCGCGCCCGAACGTCGCATGGGAACGCTTCACGCACGAAGGCCCGCTCGCGCTGCTGCCGCTCGGCGGCCCGCGCCAGGCCGAATATTCGCTCGTGTGGTGCTGCACGCCCGACGAAGCGGCGCGCCGCGCCGCGCTGCCCGACGACGCGTTCCTGCGCGAGCTCGGCAGCGCGTTCGGCGCGCGCATGGGCGACTTCGTCGCGATCGCGGGCCGCGCGTCTTTCCCGCTCGGCCTGAACGCCGCGCAGACGCTCGTCAACGGCCGCGTCGCGATCGTCGGCAATGCCGCGCAAACCCTGCACCCCGTCGCGGGCCAGGGGCTCAACCTCGGGCTGCGCGATGCGCATACGCTCGTCGACACGCTGTCCACGCAAGGCTTCGAAGCGACCGCGCTCGCCACCTTCAACGCGCGCCGCGCACTCGACCGGCGTTTCACGATCGGCGCGACCGACACGCTGGCACGCCTGTTCACGATCGACTCGGGCCCGCTCCCGCTGCTGCGCGGTGCCGCGCTGACCGCGCTCGAGTTCGTGCCGCCGCTCAAGAAGGTGATCGCGCGCCAGATGATGTTCGGCCAGCGCAACTGACACCCGGCGCGCACAGTCGCGCCACTCAAACCGGGTCAAATCGGCGGGGCATGGGAATACGGTAAAATGCGCGTTTCCGTCTGCCCTTTTCATGCCCGCGCCCGCCGCGGGCGGTGCCATTGCGATGCCCGTTATCGGCTCTCACGTATTGCGTAACAACCTGTTCGTCGCCCCGATGGCCGGCGTGACGGATCGTCCGTTCCGCCAGCTCTGCAAGCGGATGGGGGCCGGTTACGCCGTGTCCGAGATGGTCGCGTCCAACGCGCAGCTGTGGAAAAGCGCGAAGACGATGCGGCGCGCGAACCACGAAGGCGAGGTGGAGCCGATCGCGGTCCAGATCGCGGGCGCCGATCCGGCGATGATGGCCGAAGCGGCCCGCTACAACGTCGACAACGGCGCGCAGATCATCGACATCAACATGGGCTGCCCGGCGAAGAAGGTCTGCAACGTCGCGGCCGGCTCCGCGCTGCTGCAGAACGAGCCGCTCGTGCAGCGCATCGTCGAGGCGGTCGTCGCGGCGGTCGGCACGGGGCCCGATGCGGTGCCCGTCACGCTGAAGATCCGCACCGGCTGGGATCGCGAGCACAAGAACGCGATCACGGTCGCGCGCCTGGCCGAAGCCGCCGGCATTTCGATGCTCACCGTGCACGGCCGCACGCGCGCCGACCTGTACCGCGGCGACGCCGAGTACGACACCATCGCGGCCGTGAAGGCGGCGGTGCGGATTCCGGTGGTCGCGAACGGCGACATCACGTCGCCCGCGAAGGCGAAGGCCGTGCTCGACGCGACCGGCGCCGATGCCCTGATGATCGGTCGCGCCGCGCAAGGTCGGCCATGGTTGTTCCGCGAAATCGATCATTTCCTGCAAACCGGCGAGCTGCTGCCCCCGCCGCGGATCGACGAGATCCAGCACGTGATGAACGAACACCTGGAAGACCACTACGCGTTCTATGGTGAATTCACGGGAGTCCGTACTGCGCGCAAGCACATCGGCTGGTACACTCGCGGCCTTTCCGGTGCCAACGGGTTCCGGCACAGGATGAACACGCTCGATTCCACCCGCGAGCAGCTCGCCGCCGTCAATGCATTCTTCGAGGCGCAAAAGGCGCTGTCGGACCACCTCGTCTACGTCGACGACGAAGAGGAAAACGGCCAGGGCGAGTCGGACGACCATAACCAGTTAGCAGCATGAGCAAGCACAACATCGAACAATGTGTCCGCGAGAGCCTGGACGTGTATTTCCGGGATCTAGACGGCTCCAATCCGCACGACGTCTATGAAATGGTGATGTCCTGCGTCGAAAAGCCGATGCTCGAGGTCGTGCTCGTACAGGCAGGCGGCAACCAGTCGCTCGCCGCGGAGTACCTCGGCATCAATCGCAATACGCTGCGCAAGAAGCTGCAGCAGCACGGCCTGCTGTAGGCGGCCGTCCCGTCCCCGTTTCCCTGGCTATTGGTGGTTCCATCATGATCAAGCAAGCGCTCATTTCCGTTTCCGACAAGACCGGCATTGTCGACTTCGCGAAGTCGCTGTCCGACCTCGGCGTCAAGCTGCTGTCGACGGGCGGCACCGCGAAACTCCTCGCCGACGCCGGCCTGCCCGTGACCGAAGTGGCTGATTACACGGGCTTCCCGGAGATGCTCGATGGGCGCGTGAAGACGCTCCACCCGAAGGTGCACGGCGGCATCCTGGCCCGCCGCGACCTGCCCGAGCACATGCAGGCGCTGGAACAGCACGGCATCCCGACGATCGACCTGCTCGTCGTGAACCTGTATCCGTTCGTCGCGACGATCGCGAAGGACGACTGCACGCTCGCCGACGCGATCGAGAACATCGACATCGGCGGCCCGACGATGCTGCGCTCGGCCGCGAAGAACCATCGCGACGTGACGGTCGTCGTCGATCCGGCCGATTACGCGGTCGTGCTCGATGAAATGAAGGCGAACGGCAACGCGGTGGGCTACGCGACCAACTTCCGCCTCGCGACGAAGGTGTTCGCGCACACCGCGCAATACGACGGCGCGATCACGAACTACCTGACGAGCCTGACCGACGAGCTGAAGCACGCGTCGCGCAGCACGTACCCGGCCACGCTGAACCTGGCGTTCGACAAGGTGCAGGACCTGCGCTACGGCGAGAACCCGCACCAGAGCGCGGCGTTCTACCGCGACCTCGCGACGCCGGCCGGCGCGCTGGCGAACTACCACCAGCTGCAGGGCAAGGAACTGTCGTACAACAACATCGCGGATTCGGACGCGGCGTGGGAATGCGTGAAGACGTTCGACGCACCGGCCTGCGTGATCATCAAGCACGCGAACCCGTGCGGCGTGGCAGTGGGCAACGATTCGGCCGACGCGTACGCGAAGGCGTTCCAGACGGATCCGACTTCCGCATTCGGCGGCATCATCGCGTTCAACCGCGAAGTCGACGAAGCGGCTGCCCAGGCCGTCGCGAAGCAGTTCGTCGAAGTGCTGATCGCCCCGTCGTTCTCCGACGCCGCGAAGCAGGTGTTCGCCGCGAAGCAGAACGTGCGCCTGCTCGAGATCGCGCTGGGCGACGGCCACAACGCATTCGACCTGAAGCGCGTGGGCGGCGGCCTGCTCGTGCAGTCGCTCGATTCGAAGAACGTGCAGCCGAGCGAGTTGCGCGTCGTCACGAAGCGCCAGCCGACCGCGAAGGAAATGGACGACCTGCTGTTCGCATGGCGCGTCGCGAAGTACGTGAAGTCGAACGCGATCGTGTTCTGCGGCAACGGCATGACGCTCGGCGTCGGCGCCGGCCAGATGAGCCGCGTCGATTCCGCGCGCATCGCGAGCATCAAGGCGCAGAACGCGGGCCTGACGCTGGCCGGTTCGGCCGTCGCGTCGGATGCGTTCTTCCCGTTCCGCGACGGCCTCGACGTCGTCGTGGCGGCCGGCGCGACCTGCGTGATCCAGCCGGGCGGCTCGATGCGCGACGACGAAGTGATCGCGGCAGCCGACGAGCACGGCATCGCGATGATCCTGACGGGCGTGCGTCACTTCCGTCACTGATCGCGGCATGCGGCCCGCGCGGCCGCTGCACGACAACCCGGCGGCATTGCACCCGCCGGGTTTTTTATTGCGTTGCGCCGGCGCACGCAACCGTGCGGCCGGCGCCGCGCACCATTCGTTGTAGTATCGCTGCATCAGGTTTTTCTCCTCACTCATGCGAATTCTCGGCATCGACCCCGGCCTGCGCGTCACCGGTTTCGGCATCATCGACGTCAGCGGCCACCGGCTCGCTTATGTCGCGAGCGGCGTGATCCGCACGCCGACCGCCGACCTGGCCACCCGGCTCGGCACGATCTTCCAGGGCGTCTCGACCATCGTGCGCGAGCACGCACCCGACCAGGCCGCGATCGAAAAGGTGTTCGTCAACGTGAACCCGCAGTCGACGCTGTTGCTCGGCCAGGCGCGCGGCGCCGCGATCTGCGGCCTCGTCGCGGGCGGCCTGCCCGTCGCCGAATACACGGCGCTGCAACTCAAGCAGGCCGTGGTCGGCTACGGCCGCGCGACCAAGACGCAGATGCAGGAGATGGTCACGCGGCTGCTCAATCTCTCCGGACAGCCGGGCTCCGACGCGGCCGACGCGCTCGGCATGGCGATCTGCCACGCGCACGGCGGCGACACGCTCAACACGCTCGGCGGCCTCGCGCCGGCGCTCGCGAAAAAAGGGCTGCGCGTACGGCGCGGGCGGCTGGTCGGCTGACATCGCGCGTGCCAGCGTGCGGCCTGCCGGATCGACCGTGTCGACCGTTTCGACCATTTCGACCGCACGCGGCACACCCACGACACCCGTTGCCCCGGCCTGACGGCCGATCCCGTCGGCATTGCGCCGCACGTGCGCTACACTCGCGCTTTATTCCTCGCATCCCGCCCTCCATGATCGGTCGCATCGCCGGCATCCTGCTCGAAAAGAACCCGCCTCACCTGCTCGTCGACTGCAACGGCGTCGGCTACGAAGTCGACGTGCCGATGAGCACCTTCTACAACCTGCCGCAAACGGGCGAGCGCGTCGTGCTGCTCACGCAGCAGATCGTCCGCGAGGACGCGCACCTGCTGTACGGCTTCCTCACGCCTCAAGAGCGCACGACCTTCCGCGAACTGCTGAAGATCACCGGCATCGGCGCGCGCATGGCGCTCGCCGTGCTGTCCGGCATGAGCGTGCAGGAACTCGCGCAGGCCGTGACGATGCAGGACGCCGCACGCCTCACGCGCCTGCCCGGCATCGGCAAGAAGACGGCCGAACGCCTGCTGCTCGAACTGAAGGGCAAGCTCGGCGCCGATCTCGGCGCGCTCGCCGGCGCCGCGTCGCCGTCCGACCACGCAACCGACATCCTCAACGCGCTGCTTGCGCTCGGCTATTCCGAAAAGGAAGGCCTGGCCGCGATCAAGAACGTGCCGGCCGGCACCGGTGTATCCGAAGGCATCAAGCTCGCACTGAAGGCGCTGTCGAAGGCGTAACGCGCGTTCAATCCGGCCGTCGAAACCAGTGTCGCGCGGCGCGGCATTGCGCGCCAGTCGGCCGTTCGGCCAGGTTGGCCCGAGTGCGGCGCGCGGTACAATGGCCGCATGATTGAAACCGACAAACTCGCCACCGAGCAGCGGATCATCGCCGCCACGCCCGCCTCGTCGCACGAGGAGGTGTTCGAACGTGCGCTGCGGCCGCGCCAGCTCGACGACTACGTCGGCCAGGAAAAGGTGCGCGGCCAGCTCGAGATCTTCATCGAAGCCGCCAAGCGCCGCTCCGAGCCGCTCGACCACGTGCTGCTGTTCGGGCCGCCGGGCCTCGGCAAGACGACGCTCGCGCACATCATCGCGCGGGAGATGGGCGTGAACCTCCGCCAGACGTCGGGCCCCGTGCTCGAGCGCGCGGGCGATCTCGCCGCGCTGCTGACGAACCTCGAGGCGAACGACGTGCTGTTCATCGACGAAATCCACCGGCTGTCGCCGGTCGTCGAGGAAATCCTGTATCCGGCACTCGAGGATTACCAGATCGACATCATGATCGGCGAAGGCCCGGCCGCGCGCAGCGTGAAGCTCGACCTGCAGCCGTTCACGCTGGTCGGCGCCACCACCCGCGCCGGGATGCTGACCAACCCGCTGCGCGACCGTTTCGGGATCGTCGCGCGCCTCGAGTTCTACGACGCCGATCAACTGTCGCGCATCGTGCGGCGCTCGGCATCGCTGCTGAACGCGCAGATCGATCCGAACGGTGCGCTGGAAATCGCGAAGCGCTCGCGCGGCACGCCGCGGATTGCGAACCGGCTGCTGCGCCGCGTGCGCGACTTCGCGGAAGTGAAGGCCGACGGCCAGATCACCGCGGCCGTCGCCGATGCCGCGCTCGCGATGCTCGACGTCGATCCGGTCGGCTTCGACCTGATGGACCGCAAGCTGCTCGAGGCGATCCTGTACAAGTTCGACGGCGGCCCGGTCGGTATCGACAACCTCGCGGCGGCGATCGGCGAAGAGCGCGACACGATCGAGGACGTACTCGAGCCCTACCTGATCCAGCAGGGCTTCCTGCAGCGCACGCCGCGCGGGCGCGTCGCGACGCTGCTCACGTATCGCCACTTCGGGCTTTCCGTGCCCGACGCCGGCCGCACCGAACGCGGCGAGTGGGATACCCCCGACGGGAAGTAACCCGTCGCCCGAGCCGCACCCGCCATGACGACGCCGCCCAGCCGCCACCCCGCCGCACCCGCACCGGGCCCGCGCTGGGCCGAGCCGATCCGCAAGCGGCTCGTGGCCGGCGTCACGCACCTGACGGCGGGCGGCGGCGGCCCGTCGCTCGACCTCTCCTCCCCGCCCGGAGATCCGGGGCTGTTCGGCCCCGACGCCGTCTGCTGGCGCGTGCATGCCGACTTCACGTCGATGATGACGGGCGGCATCGCTGCACTGCTGCTGCAGGCGCTCCATCCGCTCGCCCTCGCGGGCGTCTGGGATCACTCGTCGTTTCGCACCGACATCCTGGGTCGCTTGCGGCGCACCGCCACGTTCATCACCGGTACGACCTTCGGCAGTCGCGCGGACGCACTCGCACTGATCGAGCGCGTGAAATCGATCCACACGCACATATCGGGCACCGCGCCGGACGGACGGCCGTATCGCGCCGACGATCCGGCGTTGCTGACCTGGGTGCACGTCGCGGAAGTATCGAGTTTCCTCGCCGCGCATCTGCGCTACGTGAATCCGGCCCTGCCGAGCGAATTGCAGGATCGCTACTACGCCGAGACGGCACGGGTCGCCGAACTGCTCGGCGCACACGAGGTTCCCCGTTCGCGTGCCGAGGTGGCCGCGTATCTCGCGCGCATGCAGCCCGAACTCGAGGCCGGGCCGCGTACGTTCGACGTGATGTCCATCCTGCTGAACGTGCCGGTCGCGAAGCCTGCGCTGCGGCCGGCCGCATCACTGGTGATGCATGCCGGAATCGACCTGCTGCCGCCGTGGGCGCAGCGCATGCTCGGCGTGTCGACGTTCGCGCCGCTGCGGCGCGCGGTGGTCCGGCCCGGCATACGGGTCGTCGCGCCCGTGCTGCGCTGGGCGCTCGTGAACGGCGCGTCAAAGCGTGCGCGCCGCCGCGCGACGGCAGCACCGCCCGACGGCACCCCGCCCGCCTGACGATCCGCCTCTTCCTTTCATTTCAATTTGCTGTCAAATACCTGTGACAAGCTGACGGGCTTGCACCCGCGCACGGTCGCACGCGCCGTCCGTCCCGCCTGTCCGTGACCCGCGCGGTGCTCCGCCAACCCGACCGACACCCGATGCCCGCGATGCCACACCTGCCGATCCGTTTCGCCCTCGCCGCCAGCCTGTCCGCCGTCCTCGCCCTCGGCGCCTGTGGAGGCGACGATGTCGCCGCCGTCGCGCGTTCGGACGCGCAAACGCCGTCCGGCGGCACCCCGACCGCGCCTGCCCCGGCGCCGCCCGCCACCGTCACGCCGCAACCGGGCAAGTGGAAGGCCGCCCGTGCGGGCGACCTGATCGACGTGACGCTCGGCGACCTCCATCCGACGCAGGGTGCAATCGGTTACGACCAGATCTACTACAAGCTCGGCCGCTACGAACTGCAGCCCGACAAGAAATTCGACGACTTCTGTGCGGACGAAGGCCTCGGCGGTGTCGCTTCGGCGGGCTACACGGCCAGGTCGGTGCTGCGCGATCCCGCCAGCTACGCATGCACGACGACCGACGCGAACGCCCGCGACCGGTCGGTGCTGAACCCGGTTGTGATCGGCCCGAACGGCGATGCGCTGTACCTGACCGACGGCCACCACGGCCTGTCGACCTACTACGAGACGCCCGACGGCGGCCCGGCGCTGCACGTGCACGTCGTCGTCAAGGACAACCTCAGCGACTACTCGGGCGACGCGTTCTGGCAGCAGATGCAGAGCCGCGGTTATCTGCGCCTCAAGAACGGGGAAGGCAAGCCGATCACGACCGCCCAACTGCCGACCGGGCTCGGCCTGAAACTCGGGATGACGAACGACCGCTACCGCTCGCTCGTCTATTTCACGCGCGACATCGCCTACAGCAAGCCCGCACAAGCCACCGACTACCTCGAGTTCTACTGGGCCGACTGGCTGCGCGCGCAACCGGGCACGTTCTCGCTCGCCGGCTACGACCTGACGCGCGCCGGCGCAACCGACCCCGATCCGGCAAAGGCCGACACGGGGTACCTGAACGCGGTCTGGAATGCGTCGGCGCGCATGGTCGCGGCCACGGATCCGGTGATCGACGGCAAGACGGGCGCCGACCTCGGGCGCGCGGACGCGATCAACGGCGGGAAGAAATACAACAAGGGGGAATTCGACAAGCTGCGCCAGCCGATCGCGGCGGACAAGCCCGGCAAGGTCGCGTACGCGCTCGACTACAAGACCCGCCACGCACTGCCGCAGTAAGCGGCGAGCGCCACGCGGGAAGGAAGCCCCGGCCGGCCATGGCGGACGGGGCCTGCCGGTTCAGAGCACCTTGCGGTACCCGTCGTCGTCGCTTGCGACGTCGAGGTGCGACACGTCGGCCCACTGCACGACCTGCGCACGGCCATCCACGTAATCGACGACGTTGATGCTCGTGTTGAGCAGCTGATAACTGCGCGGCGCCGACAGTTCGATGCCGTTCGCGAACCGGTACACGCTGTCGAGCACGCCGCCGTGCGCGACACACGCGATCCGACCGCCCGGGTGCGCGGCCACGATCGGCTCGAGCGCGTGCAGCACGCGGTGATAGAACTCACGCTGCGACTCGCCGCCTTCCGGCGCGAAGCCCGGATCGCGCGTCTGCCACGCCGCGTATGCGTCCGGAAACAACGCCTCGATCTCGGTACTGTCGTGCCCCTGGAATGCGCCGTACGAGCGTTCCCGCAGCCCTTCCCGCAGCAGCAGCGGCAACCCGAGCGCATCGGCGAAGGGCTGCGCGGTCTGTTGCGCGCGCATCAGGTCGCTCGAATAAACCGCGTCGATCCGTGCACCGTCACGCGCGTCGCGTGCGAGCCGCGCGGCCAGCTTTTGGGCCTGCGCGAGCCCCGTGTCGGCCAGCGGGATGTCGATATGACCCTGGATGCGCTTGATGCGATTCCAGGCCGTCTCGCCATGGCGGATGAAAAGAATCTGCGTGGTGGCCATCGCGGGGCGTCTCCGGGGAAGAATCAGGGCCGCACTTGCAGCCAGAATGTCACGGGGCCGTCGTTGACGAGCGACACCTGCATGTCGGCGCCGAACTCGCCCGTCTCGACGACCGGATGGCGCGCACGCGCGGCCGCGACGAAATAGTCGAACAGCCGCGCGCCTTCGTCGGGCGGCGCGGCCGGCGTGAAGCTCGGACGCAGCCCGCTGTTGGTATCGGCCGCGAGCGTGAACTGCGACACGAGCAGCAGGCCGCCGGCACGGCCTTCGCCGTCGATGTTCGATACCGGCAGGTTCATCTTGCCGGCTGCGTCGCTGAACACGCGGTAGCCGAGCAGCTTCGCGAGCAGCTTGTCGGCCGCCGCCTCGGTATCGCCGCGCTCCGCGCAGACGAGCGCGAGCAGGCCCGCGCCGATCTCGCCCGTCGTGCGGTCGCCGACGCGCACGTCGGCGCGCTTCACGCGCTGGATCAGCGCGATCATGCGGTCAGCGTGACGCGCGCGAAGCGGCGCTTGCCGACCTGGACGACGAACTCGCCGGCTTCGACCTTCAGGCCCTTGTCCGACACGGTCGCGCCATCGATCTTCACGCCGCCCTGCTCGATATTGCGCAGCGCTTCGCTCGTCGACGGCACGAGGCCCGCCTGCTTCAGCAGCTGGCCGATCGCGAGCGGTGCGCCCGCGAGCGTGACCGACGGGATGTCGTCCGGCACGCCGCCCTTCGCGCGGTGGTTGAAATCCTCGAGCGCACGTTCGGCGTCGGCCTGCGAGTGGAACCGCGCGACGATTTCCTGCGCGAGCAGCACCTTGAAGTCGCGCGGGTTGCGGCCGCCTTCGGCCTCGCGCTTGAAGCCGGCGATCTCGTCGAGGCCGCGGAACGACAGCAGTTCGAAGTAACGCCACATCAGCGTGTCCGAGATGCTCATCAGCTTGCCGAACATGTCGGTCGGCTTCTCGCTGATGCCGACGTAGTTGCCCTTCGACTTCGACATCTTCTCGACGCCGTCGAGCCCTTCGAGCAGCGGCATCGTGAGAATGCACTGCTGTTCCTGGCCGTACTGCTTCTGCAGCTCGCGGCCGACCAGCAGGTTGAACTTCTGGTCGGTGCCGCCCAGCTCGAGATCGGCGTTCAGCGCGACCGAATCGTAGCCCTGCATCAGCGGATACAGGAATTCGTGGATCGAGATCGGCACGCCGCCCTGGAAGCGCTTCGTGAAATCCTCGCGTTCGAGGATCCGCGCAACCGTGTAGCGCGACGCGAGCTTGATCATCCCGTCCGCGCCGAGCGGCATCGACCATTCGCTGTTGTAGCGGATCTCGGTCTTCGCGCGATCGAGCACGAGCGCGGCCTGCTCGAAATAGGTCTTCGCGTTCGACTCGATCTGCTCGCGCGTAAGCGGCGGGCGCGTCGCGTTGCGGCCCGACGGATCGCCGATCAGCGACGTGAAATCGCCGATCAGGAAGATCACCGTGTGGCCGAGGTCCTGCAGCTGACGCATCTTGTTCAGCACGACGGTGTGGCCGATGTGGATGTCGGGTGCGGTCGGGTCGAGGCCGAGCTTGATGCGAAGCGGCGTGCCCGTGGCCGCGCTGCGCGCGAGCTTCTGCGCGAACTCTTCCTCGATCAGCAGCTCGTCGACGCCGCGCTTCGTGACGGCGAGCGCATGCCGGACTTCGTCGGTGATCGGGAAAACAGGCTTGGAACTGGGTTCGGTGCTCATCGGTGCCAGGAAGAATGTCGCAAAAACAGGGATTTTCCCATAACTTGCGCGCCCATCGCTTAACGGCGCGCCGCGTTGCGCGGATAATCGGGCGCAAGGCGCGCGGCATCGGCCCGCGCCGCACGATCCAGGAGAACCCAACGTGCCGCAACGACAGCCGCAAAACGCCCATCCGGCCGACGGCATCTACTTCGGGCTGATGTCGGGAACCAGCATGGACGGCGTCGATGGCGTCGCCGTGCGTTTCGAGGCCGGCAAGGCGCCGGTCGTGCTCGCGGAAGCGTTCGTCGGCTTCGCGCAATCGCTGCGCGACGCGCTGTTCGCGCTGCAGCAGCCCGGCGACGACGAGATCGACCGCGAATCGCTCGCCGCGAACGCGCTGGTCGCGCGCTATGCGGTGTGCTGCCACGAATTGCAGCGCACGGCCGGGCTGTCGCGCGACGAGATCCGCGCGATCGGCGTGCACGGCCAGACCGTGCGCCATCGCCCCGAGCGCGGTTATACGCGGCAGATCAACAACCCGGCACTGCTCGCCGAGCTGACCCAGGTCGACGTGATCGCCGATTTCCGCAGCCGCGACGTCGCGGCAGGCGGCCACGGGGCGCCGCTCGCGCCGGGCTTCCATGCAACGGTGTTCGGCGCAGCGGGCGAGGCGCGCGTCGTCTGCAATCTCGGCGGAATCAGCAACATCACGATCCTGCCCGGCGAAGGCGGCGACGTGCGCGGTTTCGACTGCGGCCCCGCGAATGCGCTGCTCGACGAATGGGCGACCCGCCATCTCGGCAAGCCGTACGATGACGGCGGCAAGTTCGCGGCGCGCGGCACCGTCCATGCAGCGCTGCTCGACGCGCTGCTCGACGAGCCCTATTTCGCCGCGCCGCCGCCGAAAAGCACCGGGCGCGACCTGTTCAATCCCGCGTGGCTCGACGCGAAGCTCGCCGCGTTCTCACACGTCGCGCCGCAGGACGTGCAGGCCACCCTCACCGCGCTCACGGCCGTTTCGGTGGCGCGCGAGATCGCACAGCATGCAGCGGGCTGCAAGGCCGTGTTCGTATGCGGCGGCGGCGCACGCAATCCGGTGCTGCTCGATGCGCTCCGGCACGCGCTGCGCGAGGCCGGCGTGCCGGCCACGGTCGATACGACAGCGGCACTCGGCGTGCCGCCTCAGCAGGTCGAGGCACTCGCGTTCGCGTGGCTCGCGTACCGTTTCACCGCGCGCCAGCCCGGCAATCTCGCGACGGTTACCGGTGCGGCCGGCAACCGCGTGCTCGGCGCGCTCTATCCGCGCTGACGCGATGCCGCCCGCGCGGCGAGCGCCGCATGGAAAACGGGCACAAAAAACGGGGCATGATGCCCCGTTTTTCATTCCGGCGAACCGGTGCGGATCTGTCGTGCGCTCAGACCGAGAACGACGAGCCGCACCCGCAGGTGGTGGTCGCGTTCGGGTTCTTGATCACGAACTGGGCGCCGTTGAGGTCGTCCTTGTAGTCGATCTCGGCGCCGACCAGGTACTGGTAGCTCATCGAGTCGATCAGGAGCTGGACGCCGTTCTTGTTCATCACGGTGTCGTCCTCGTTGACTTCCTCGTCGAACGTGAAGCCATACTGGAAGCCGGAACAGCCGCCGCCCTGCACGAACACGCGCAGCTTCAGGTCGGGATTGCCCTCTTCGTCGATCAGTTGCTTGACCTTGTCGGCTGCGGCGTCGGTGAAGACGAACGGAACCGGCATTTCGGCCGTCGTTGCTGCGGATTCGGTAACAGCGTTCATTGCGAACTCTCCAAAAAGCTTTAGCCGCTATTGTAGGGCCGATCAGAAGATCGTGCTGATGTCCATGAAATCAATAGGTTCTTGTCGATTTCATCAAACACGCATGCGCAGGCCGCGGCAGCACGCGCCTGGAAACGGACATAAAAAAACCGCCAGCGCGAAAGCTGGCGGTTTTTCCGGCGGACGCCGCCCGGGAGCGGCGCGGCCATGAAGCGGAATTAACGCTTCGAGAACTGCTTGGCGCGGCGTGCCTTGCGCAGACCGACCTTCTTACGCTCGACTTCACGTGCATCGCGCGTGACGAAGCCTGCGTTCGACAGCGACGGCTTCAGCGTCGCATCGTAGTCGATCAGTGCACGGGTGATGCCGTGGCGCACTGCACCTGCCTGACCCGTTTCGCCGCCGCCGTTCACGTTCACCTTGATGTCGAACGTCTGGCCGTGGTTCGTGAGTTCCAGCGGTTGACGCACGATCATCAGCGACGTTTCGCGCGAGAAGTAGTCAGCGATGGGCTTGCCGTTGACGATGATGTCGCCCTTGCCAGCCTTGATGAAGACACGTGCGACTGCGCTCTTGCGGCGGCCCGTACCGTAGTTCCAGTTACCGATCATGTGGGTCCCCTTAGATCTCGAGCGCCTTCGGCTGTTGAGCCGAGTGCGGATGCGTCGCTTCTGCGTAGACCTTCAGCTTCTTGATCATCGCGTAACCGAGCGGGCCCTTCGGCAGCATGCCCTTGACCGCCTTCTCGAGCGCGCGGCCCGGGAAGCGTTCCTGCATCTTGCCGAACGTCGTTTCATAGATACCGCCCGGGTAGCCCGAGTGACGGTAGTACTTCTTGTCCAGAGTCTTGTTGCCCGTGACCTTCAACTTGCTCGCGTTGATGATGATGATGAAATCACCAGTGTCGACGTGCGGGGTGAACTCAGGCTTGTGCTTGCCGCGCAGACGGCGTGCCACTTCGCTGGCAACACGGCCGAGAACCTTATCCGTCGCGTCAATCACGTACCATTCGCGCGTCACCTCATGGGCTTTTGCGGAAAACGTCTTCATGATCGATCCAAAAAAATTGCTTTGCCCGATGTGTTCTTCCTGCTTGTCTGTGTGCGCTTCGAGGCGCGGTGCAGGCTCTCCCTGTTCTTTTTCCGTGGGCATGAATGCGGAAAAGCCCTGAATTATAAAGGAAATACCGCAACGCGGTCAAAGGGAATCCGCTCCCCGTGTCCACGGCGGCCGAAATGGGCCAAAATCCGGTCGTGCCCCGACACGCCAGGCGAACCGAGCGCCCGGGGAGGCACCCAGCGAAGCGCGGCACATGACCTTGCCGCGCCAGACCGGCCGAACACGGAAAACAACAAACAAGCATGATGAATCAACGACTTACACCCTTCCTCGCGGCCGTGATGCTGGCCGCCGCGGCACCTGCCGTCGCCGCCCGCGCCGACTGCGAAGCCAAGCTCGAAGCCCTCGATACACGCGTTGCCGAAGCCCGTGCCGCGCATGCCGAGGATCGCGTCGCCCGCCTGCGCGCGGTGCGCGAACGCGTCCGCCACTTCTGCGCACGCGGGCACGGCCATGCGTCGGCCGTCCACGCGCCGGCGCCCGATGCGCGCCCGCGCGGCACGCCGCCCGACGCGACCTCGCAGCCTGCCGCCAGGCAGCCCGCGTAACCTTGTCGGAGCGCGCAAACCGCGCGCCGATGTTTGCATGGGACGAAAAAAAGCCCGAACGGCTGGTTCGGGCTTAATCCACCATAGGAGGAGGGTGGAGGAGACATTCGGAGGTTGCCGCAGCGCGACAACCAATGAGGCTCATTATACGAACGCGTCGTCGACTCCACAAGAAAATTTGCATTGCGAAATCAAACGCCACAATATGAAATTTAATGCGGCGCGTTTGAATCACCGCTTTTCTCTTTGAAATCAATGGCCTGATTCCGGGAGGCACGATCAGGAGCCGCCCTCGTCTAGAGCAAAACCCCTAAGTCCGGTGGGGAATTGAATGTCCGGGGCGCCGCTCAGGCGGCGCCCGCGTTGCGCGTCGTGCACCGCATCAGCCGACCGTTGCGCCGCGGGCTACAATGCCGGATCGAATCCGAATCAGGCAACGCTGGAGTGCAAGCATGGAATGCAAAGTAAGCTGGATGGGCCAGGACGGCATGGCGTTTTCCGCCGAGACCGGCAGCGGCCACCTCGTCGCGATGGACGGCGCGCCCGAAGGCGGCGGTCACAACCTCGCGCCGCGCCCGATGGAGATGGTGCTGCTCGGCACCGGCGGCTGCACGGCCTATGACGTCGTGCTGATCCTGAAGAAGAGCCGCCAGGAAGTCAGCGGCTGCTCGGTCACGCTGAAGGCCGAACGCGCGAGCGAAGACCCGAAGGTGTTCACGAAAGTGCACTTCCACTTCACGGTCACCGGCCGCAACCTGAACCCGGCCACGGTCGAGCGCGCGATCAACCTGTCGCACGACAAGTATTGCTCCGCGTCGATCATGATCGCGAAGACGGCCGAACTCACGCATTCGTTCGACATCGTCGCCGGCTGAACGCACGGCGAGCGCACATGAAAAAAGGGCCGCCGCTCCGTTGGGAGACGCCGGCCCTTTCGCATTCGAACGGCAAAGCAGGCCGATAAGCCGGATTCTGTGCACGCTGCGCGCCGAAGCACGCAACGCGTGGCAGCCATTCCTCTAGGCGCGCCATTGCTGACGCGCTCAAGCTTCCTACCCGCAGACGAGACGGGGGCCCCGTCCTGCATCCGAAGATGCGCGCCTGCCTACTTGGAATTGCTCCGGGTGGAGGTTACCGTGCCGGCGAACGTCGCCGTCGCCGCGGTGCGCTCTTACCGCACCGTTTCACCCTTACCTGATCCCGGCTTGCGCCGGGCCATCGGCGGTTTGCTTTCTGTTGCCCTGTTCCGCGTGTCGCCACGGATGGCCGTTAGCCATCACCCTGCCCTGTGGAGTCCGGACTTTCCTCGCCCCCGCGCGCCCGAAGGCGGCGAGGCCGCGACTGCCTGGCCTGCTTTGCGACGCGCATTCTAGCACTGCGCGCCGCCGCCGGCAGTGCGCGAGCGGCGGCCGCTGCGAAACACGGCCGGATCGTCGTAGAACGCGGGCTCGGCATTCGCATCGCACCAGCCCGGCACGCCGAGCACCGGGAGCGGCGCGAAATCGCGGCTCGTCAGCGCGCGCGTCGCGAGTTCCGCGGCGACACGGGCGTCGACATGCGCGATGCGTTGCGCGTCGGGCCACGAAAAATAGTCGGCGCCCACTTCGACGATCCATGTGTGCGCGGTGCAGGATTTGTAAGGTGCGACGAGTTTCTCGAGCAGCGCATGGCCGACCAGCCGCGCCTCGCAGCGCGTGCCCCACGCATCGCGCGCGGCGACCAGCAGCCGCAGCCAGTCGAACCCGCGCAGCGCGTCGGCGAGCGCACGGTCGGCCGTCACGAACAACGCGGCGTTCTCGTCGAACAGCGTGAGCGCGTCGCGCAACGTGCCGCGCACGGGGCCGACCCCGCCCGCCGCGTCGATCGCCGCGGCCTGGCGCGCGTTCAGTGCGGCCTTGATGCGCGGGTATGCGAACCAGACGAGCGCATTGAAGAAGTCGTGCAGATTGCGGCGGGTCGGGACACCGCCCGTCTCCGCGATATGGGTCTCGTATGCGACGCCGGGCGGCAATGCTGCCTGCGGCACGAACCGCAGCGACCGGCCACGGCCGCTGATGCGCGGGCCGTCGGGCCCGGTATCGCTCAGGGCGCCATTCAGCGCGTCGAGCAACGCGGCCTCGCCCGCCCTTGCGGCCGCCTGTACAACGCGGCCGGGGCCCGCGTAAGGCGCGAGCCACGGCACGGACCAGTCGATCCGCGCAAAATCCGCCGCCCCGCTACCGGCCGCCTGGCCAGGTTCGCGCGGCGGCGCGAAGGTCACGCCAGTTTCCAGCCGATCGTCTCGCCGCCGCGCAGCGGCACGACGGGCGTATCGCCCGCGAAGATCTCGCGCGGCAACTCCCATGCCTCGCGACGCAGCGTGACCGTCTCGGCGCTGCGCGGCAGCCCGTAGAAATCGGCGCCGAAGAAGCTCGCGAAACCTTCCAGCTTGTCGAGCGCACCGGCGTGGTCGAACGCTTCCGCATACAGTTCGAGCGCATGCAGTGCCGTATAGCAGCCCGCGCAGCCGCACGCGGTTTCCTTCGCGTCGCGCGCATGCGGCGCACTGTCGGTACCGAGGAAGAAGCGCGGGTTGCCCGACGTCGCGGCCTCGACCAGCGCGACGCGATGCGTCTCGCGCTTCAGCACCGGCAGGCAGTAGTAATGCGGGCGAATCCCGCCGACGAACAGCGCATTGCGGTTGTACAGCAGGTGATGCGCGGTGATCGTCGCGCCGAGCAGGCCGGGCGCCGCATCGGCGTCGCGCACGTAGTCGGCCGCGTCCTTCGTCGTGATGTGCTCGAACACGACCTTCAGGCCCGGGAAATCGCGGCGCAGCGGCGTCATCACGCGGTCGATGAAGACCTTCTCGCGGTCGAACAGGTCGATCGATGCATCGGTCACCTCGCCGTGCACGAGCAGCGGCATGCCGGTTTCCTGCATCGCCTCGAGCGTCTTCGCGCATTTCGCCAGATCGGTGACGCCGTGGTCGGAATTCGTCGTCGCACCGGCCGGATACAGCTTCACGCCGTGCACGAAGCCGCTTTCGCGCGCGCGGCGGATCTCGTCGGGCGGCGTGTTGTCGGTCAGGTACAGCGTCATCAGCGGCTCGAACGTCATCCCGGCCGGCAGCGCGGCGAGGATGCGCTCGCGATAGGCCTGCGCCTGCGCGGTGGTCGTCACCGGCGGCTTCAGGTTCGGCATGACGATCGCGCGGCCGAACTGGCGCGCGGTGTGCGGCAGCACGGCGGCCAGCATGTCGCCGTCTCGCAGGTGCAGGTGCCAGTCGTCGGGACGGGCGAGCGAGAGCGTCGCCGGGGAGGAAGCGTTCGAGGCAGTCATAGGAGGCGTCGTGAGGAACGGCCGGGCCATCGGCGGGGCCGGAACGCGCGTGCGCGGGCCGACTGACGGCAAACCGCAACACGGGGCCTTTGGCCAGCGGAATCCGCTTTTTACCGCTCAGGGCTCGGTGATATGCTAGAAGCCGCATTGTACCGGGGTTCGCCCGGTTCGTTACCCCCCGCCTGAGCCTGCTGCCCCAAGTAAAATGTGCCAACTCTTAGGAATGAACTGCGCCGCGCCGACGGACGTCACATTCTCCTTCACAGGTTTCGCGGCCCGGGGCGGGCTCACCGATCACCATGCCGACGGCTGGGGCATCGCGTTCTTCGAGGACAAGGCCTGCCGCCTGTTCATCGATCACCAGGCATCGGCCACGTCGCCGATCGCCGAAATGGTGAAGCGCTACCCGATCAAGTCCAAGAACACCATCGCGCACATCCGCAAGGCGACGCAGGGCCACATCCTGCTCGAGAACAGCCATCCGTTCATGCGCGAGCTGTGGGGCCGGCACTGGATCTTCGCGCATAACGGCGACCTCCAGGACTACGCACCGGACATGGACGGCAGCGTCTATCATCCGGTCGGCACGACCGACAGCGAACAGGCGTTCTGCGTGCTGATGCAGGGGCTGCGCGAAACGTTTCCCGGCGCGCAGCCGCCGCTGCCCGAACTGTTCGAGCGCGTCGGCGAACTGACACGCGGCATCACCGATCACGGCGTGTTCAATTTCCTGATGTCGAACGGCCAGGCGCTGTTCGCGCACTGCTCGACGCGGCTGCACTACCTCGTGCGGCGCTGGCCGTTCTCGACCGCGCATCTCGTCGACGAAGACCTGTCGATCGATTTCGCGAAATACACGACGCCCGAGGATCGCGTCGCGGTGATCGCGACGCAGCCGCTCACCGACAACGAAGTCTGGACCGCGTTCGAGCCGGGCGAACTGATCATGTTCCAGTGCGGCGACGTCGCCGCGCGGATGCGGATCCCGGTGCCCGAACGCGTGCTCGAGAAGCTGCGCAATCCGGCGCTCGACGCATCGGCGTCGGCGCCGCGTGACACACGCGAGGCGCTCGCCACCGCCGCCGACGTCGATTCCGACGACGCGATCGACTTCTGAGCCCGGCGCGCTGGCGCCCCTCCCCTGTCAGCCACTGTCCGGCAAGTCGACGGCTCGCCGCCGGGTCATATCGCTCGCCGGGTGCCGATTCCGGTTCATCCGGGCCAAATTCCCGTATATCGAAGCGAAGCAACACGACATTCGCCCGATTCGATTCATTTCAATATAAAACGATCCAGGCGGGAAAATAATAAATCACTCAGTCGGAATGCAGACAATCCGGAAACCGCATTTTAACGCACCAACCTGATGCAAACCGTGCGCCACCCCACTGATCCGGCGATCACGAACCCGCACGTAAATAATCGGCAGAATCCTTACCCCACAAGGCTTTCAGTTCGATTCGTCACACAATCAAGAAATACAGAATAAAAACAGCACTATTGCCGCATTTGTTAGCTTTCCGACAATTCACCTCCTTCCCGATCAGTAGAGTCCGCTCATCCTCGGTGTAACGAATCGCGAATGGCGGAGATACGGCCACGGCCGCCGCGCATCCATTCACGCCATTCTTCACCGCGGATTGCGATTTCACCGCACCGCGGTGAAAACCACATCAAAAGAAGAGAGAGGGGCTTGTCGTGAATCACTCATTTCGATCGATATGGAGCGAGACCACCGGCTGCTGGGTCGCGGTTGCGGAAACGGCGCGGGCGCGCGGCAAGCGGTCGGGCAGCCCATCCGGCGCAAGCCTGCGCGCCGCCCACACGGCAGCGCGCCGGACGCCGCTTCGCGCCGCGGCACTCGGTGCCGTGCTGGCCATGCTGTCGGCAAGCTCCGCGTACGCATCGACGTGCGGCAGCGGCGCGGCCGTCGCGAGCGGCGGTACCTGCGCGCTCGGCAGCTTCAGCCCGACCGTCAATGACGACCTCGCCGGCGCCACGACCGTCTCGGGTGGCGACCGCGTCGGCCTGACGGGCGCATGGACCGGCGCAACCGGCGACATGGGCTACACGCCGATGCCGTTCGCCAACACGCCCATCATTTCAGGTAATCCGGATCAGCCGCTGGTGTCGCTCGGCGGCAAGACGCAGAGCGTCGGCACCCCCGACTCGATCACGGGCGGCCATACGTCCGTCGCCACTTACGACTCGGCCGCGTTCGTCGCGTCGAACGCGGGCTCGACCGTCGTGCAGGTCTATCACGACGTGAACGGCGACCAGTACGTGAACACGCGAATCGGCACGGTCGCGAATTCGGGCGGCACGCTCGACGTATCGATCGGCAATCCCGCGAACGCGCCCGCGGCGCCCGGCAACGCGATCACGATCGCGGCCAAGCAGACCGACCTGACCTACGCGGACGGCACCGGCTCGACACCGAGCGTCATCAACTGGAATTCGCGGAACCAGGTCTGGTTCATCACCGGCGACTATCTGGCAAGCGGCGGCCCCGTCGGCCGCGTCGAGCTCGACGTGCCGACCTACGCGGGCACCTTCACCGCGTTCGACGGCAGCAAGTGGACCGTCACCGACGCCGCGTCGCTCGCCGCGTACAACAACTTTCTCGTGCGTTCGGTCCAGAGCGGCGCACTCGGCTCGCAGGCAGCCTACGACAATGCGTTCGGCCAGGCCGTGACGTTCGCCACGCAAACCTTCGAGTATGCGAACAACGTGTCGCCCGACGACAAGAACGCGCTCCCCAGAAACTATCCGTCGGTGATGCACGGCACGGGCGCGAACGCGACGCTGCACATCGGCAAGGACGGGCAGATCGACTTCCGGGGCGCCAATACGATCGACGCGAGCGCGGCCGTCGTCGCGGAAAACGGCGCGCACTTCGTCAACGACGGGCGCCTGTCGGGCGACTTCACCCTGGTGCGCCTGTTGAGCGGCGCAAGCGGCGTCAACAACGGCGTGATTTCGTCCGGTTACACGGCGGGCGACAATTTCGGCACGGGCGGCACCGCATCGCCCGACAATTTCGGCCTCAATACGTACGTCGAAGGCAGCGGCGTGTATGCCAACGGCACGGGCACCACGTTCGTCAACAACGGCGTGATGAACGTCGGTGCGTGGAATCTCGACCACAACCGGCTCGACCTGCAGAACTACGCGATCGCCGCGACCGACGGTGCGAGCGCATCGAACGCCGGCACGATCAACGTCGGCGTCAACGCGACGACGCTCGACAGCCAGGTGATCGGCGGCCTCGTCGCCGGCGGCAGCTTCACGAACGAAGCCGGCGGCACGATCTATCTCGGCCGCGCGGCCCAGTACGATGCCGGCACGCCGGAGGCCGCGAACGACGTCGCGCTGTCCGCGCACGCATACGGCATCCTGCTCGGCCCGTCGGGCACCGCGAACAACCTCGGCACGATCGTGATCGGATCGCAGACGCAGAACGGCGCCGCCATGGCAAGCATCAACTCGTCGTCGGGCACGCTGACCAACGCGGGCTCGATCGTCGTCAACGGTGCCGCACCCGGCACGCCGCTCGCCGACGTCGGCATGCTCGCGGCCAACACGGCGGCGACCGTGACCAACACCGGCACCATCACGCTGAACGGCGTAAACGGCATCGGCATCATGGTCGTCGGGACCGGCACGAACGCGACGGCCGTGACCTCGACCGGCACGATCAACGTGGCCGGCAGCCTCGATCCCGCATCGGGCACACGAAACTACGGCGTGTGGGCCGAGGGGCCGCACGCGAAAGCCACGCTCGACGGCGCACTCAACCTGACGGGCACCGGCGCGATCGGCGTGCACGCGCGCTCGGGCGCAACGATCGACGTCGGCGCCAACGCGGTGCCGGCGTTCATGTCGGGCACCAGCCAGATCGGCTTCTATGCGTATGGCGCCGGCTCGAAGATCAACGTCGCCGCGCAGCACCTGAGCGTCGACACCGACGATTCGACGCTGTTCCGAGTCGCGGGCGGCGCTGCCTACACGGGTGCGTCGGCAGCCGGAACGCTGACGACCGACGTCAACGGCCAGCGCGCGCACGGCGTGCTCGCGACCGACGCCGGCACCGTGCTGTCGACCGGTAACGCGATCTACAACGTCAACGGCGCGAACGGGATCGCGATCGGGGTCGAGGGCGGCGCGCAAGGCACGATCGACGCGGGCGCGACGATCAACCTGAATGCCGCAGGCGCGATCGCAGGCGTCGTCGACGGCCAGGCGCACGACCTCGCCGGCGCCAATGCCGGCGCGCCGGTCGCGACGACGCTGACCAACGACGCGGCCGTTACGTCGTCGACCGCGGGCGTGACGGGCTTCGTCGCGCAGAACCTCGGCACGCTCGAGAACCGCGACTCGGTGCTGCTGACGGGCGCCGGCTCGACGGGCGTCGTGGTCGGCACGCTCGGCACGGTGAACAACGCGTCGACGATCCGCGTCTCGAACGGCACCGGTGCGCTCGTGCAGGGCGCGTCGGCCACGCTGGCCAACGCGGGTTCGATCGAAGCCGACGACGGCGTCGCGGGCGTACGTCTGACGGGTGCCGGCGCATCGGTCGCGCTGTCGGGCACCGGCACCGTGATCGCGAACGGCAGCGCCGACGGCGTGCTGATCGACTCGACCGTATCGGGCGGCGGGATCGCGGCCGGTGCGACGTCGATCGCGGCCGGCGGTTCGGGCAGCGGGATTCACAACCTCGGCACGAATACGACGATCGCGCTGTCCGGCACACAGGTCACGACGACCGGCGGCGGCGCGAACGGCATCGTGTCGACGGGCGGCGGCGCGCGCATCGCGGCCGATGCGGCGACGGTCGTGCGCACCGCCGGCAGCAACGCGCTCGGCATCCACGTGACGGGCGCGGATTCGACGCTCGCGGCAACCGGCACGACCGTCGCGACGACGGGTGCCGGCGCACACGCGATCGTCATGGATGCCGGCGCGACGGCCCTGCTGTCGGCCGCGAAGATCGCCGCATCGGGCAGCCTGGCCGACGGAATCGTCGCACGCAGCGGCGGCCGCATCGGCGATACGGGCTCGACGATCGCCAGCGCCGCCGGCAACGGCGCAACCGCCGACAGCGGCGGCGTGCTCGCACTGACCGGCACGACGCTCAAGGGCGCGACGGCCGGCGTGCTGACGTCCGATACGCTCGCAAACGGCGCGACGAGTTCGGTGCTCGTCGACGGCGGCAGCGTGACGTCCGCGACCGGCCCGGCCTTCGCCGCGCGCGGCGGCACGGCCGACATCGCGGTGCGCAACGGCACGGTCGTGACGGCCGGCAACGGTACGCTGCTCGACCTGTCGAACGGCAGCAACGCCACCTTCACCGCCTCGGCCGTGAACCTGGCCGGCGACATCGTCTCGGACGCCTCGAGCACCGGCAACGTGCTCCTCGCGAACGGCACGACACTGACCGGCAAGATCGACCCGGTCGCACTGACCGTCGACCCCACCAGCACGTGGCGCATGACGGGCAGCTCCGTGCTGAGCAGCCTGAACAACGCGGGCCTGGTCGCATTCGCCGCGCCGACCGGTTCGCCGACGCTCGCGGGCAGCTACAAGACGCTCACGACCGGCAGCTACGTCGGCAACGGCGGCACGATCGCGCTCAACACGTTCCTCGGCGCCGACGCATCGCCGACCGACCGGGTGATCGTGAACGGCGGCACGGCGAGCGGCACGACGGGCCTGAAGATCGCCAACACGGCCGGCACCGGCGCGCAGACGAAGGGCGACGGGATTCCGGTGGTCGTCACGACCAACGGCGGCACGACCACCGCATCGGCATTCCAGCTCGCCGGGCCCGTGCAGGCGGGCGCGTACGAATACCGGCTCTATCGCGGCGGGCAAGGCGATGCGAACGGCTGGTACCTGCGCTCGCAACTCGATCCGTCGGACCCGGGCGACCCGATCCACCCGTCCGGTGGCGGCGACGGCGGCGGGAACGGCAACGGCAGCGGCGGCACGCTCGCGTATCGCCCCGGTGTCGCCGGCTACGCGCTCACGCCGCTGCTGAACGCCGACTACGGCTTCTCGACACTCGGCAAGCTGCACGAGCGCGTCGGCGACATCGCCAACCTCGACAAGCAGCAGCCCGGCAATCACGACGGCGTGTGGGGGCGCATCGGCGGCCAGAGCCTCGACGCGAACGCGGGCCGCTTCTCGGCCGACGAGCGCACCTTCTTCGCGCAGTTCGGCAAGGACTGGACGCTCGACCAGGCGCCGAACGGCGGCGCCAGCACGCATGCGGGCGTGACGGCCAGCATCGGCGTGTCGAACGCGAGCTTCAGCGACATGGCACGCGCCGATACGGCCAACCTGTCGACGTCGACGGGCTCGGTCGAGATGCACGCGCAGAGCGTCGGCGGCTACTGGACGAAGTACCTGTCCGACGGCACGTACTTCGACAGCGTCGGGCAGGTCACGCACTACGGCAACCGCTATCGCGACAGCTACGGCAACGAGGCGTCGCAAAACGGCTTCGGCGTCGCGCTGTCGCAGGAAGTCGGCAAACCCTTCGCGATCGGCGGCCTGCCGGTCGCGGTCGAGCCGCAGGCGCAGCTGATGTACCAGTACCTGAAGCTGAACGGGTTCAACGACAACGTATCGGCGGTATCGGGTACGACGACGAACGCGCTGCGCGGCCGCGTCGGGGTGCGCATCTTCCGGCCGAACCTGCAGTCCGGTTCGGGCGGCAGCGCTGCCACGCCGTACTTCACGGCCGACGTGCTGCACGACTTCCTGTCGCCGGGCCAGACCGTCGTCGGCGGCACGCCGTTCGCGACGCATCTCGGCCGCACGTGGTACGAGCTCGGCGTCGGCGTGACCGCGAGCTTCGGCAAGTCAGGCGAGCTGTACGCGAACGCGAAGATCGCGCGCAACATCGGCGGCGACTATCGGCGCGGCATCGTCGGGCAGGTCGGCTACCGCTACAGCTGGTAACGCCCGCGAGCGGCGGACAGCGGACGAAAAAAAACCGCCCGGCGCTCGGCCGGGCGGTGTCCGCATCGACGCGCGTGAAGCGCGTGACCCGCGTGAACGCTCAGTGCAGGATCTTCGCGAGGAAGTCCTTCGCGCGTTCCGATTTCGGATTCGAGAAGAAATCGTCCTTGCGGTCGTCCTCGACGATCGCGCCCTTGTCCATGAAGATCACGCGATGCGCGACCTTCTTCGCGAAGCCCATCTCGTGCGTGACGACCATCATCGTCATCCCTTCCTGCGCGAGTTCGACCATCACGTCGAGCACTTCGTTGATCATCTCGGGGTCGAGCGCGGACGTCGGCTCGTCGAACAGCATCGCGATCGGGTCCATCGACAGCGCGCGCGCGATCGCGACACGCTGCTGCTGGCCGCCCGACAGCTGGCCCGGGAACTTGTGCGCGTGCGCCTTCAGGCCGACGCGGTCGAGCAGCTTCAGGCCCTTCTCGTTCGCCTCGTCCTTGCCGCGGCCGAGCACCTTGATCTGCGCGAGCGTCAGGTTCTCGGTGATCGACAGGTGCGGGAACAGCTCGAAATGCTGGAACACCATCCCGACCTTCGAGCGCAGCTTCGACAGGTTCGTCTTCTTGTCGCCGACCGACTGGCCGTTCACGAGGATCTCGCCCTGCTGGAACGGCTCGAGGCCGTTGACGGTCTTGATCAGCGTCGACTTGCCCGAGCCCGACGGGCCGCACACGACGACCACTTCGCCTTTCTTGACCTCGGTCGTGCAGTCGGTGAGGACCTGAAACTGGCCGTACCACTTCGAAACGTTCTTGATGGAAATCATCTTGTGACCTTTTTCTGGAGACCCTTGACGAGAGCAGACGCCAACGAGCAAATCACGAAATAGCATGCGCCGGCGAACAGGACCATCTCGACGGTCGTGCCGTCGCGATCGCCGACGTTGGCGGCCGTGCGGAAGAAGTCCGCGAGGCTGATCACGTATACGAGCGACGTATCCTGGAACAGGACGATCGCCTGCGTGAGCAGCAGCGGCACCATCGCGCGGAACGCCTGCGGCAGGATCACGAGGCGCATCGCCTGCGCGTAGTTCATGCCGAGCGCAAACGCGGCGTTCACCTGCCCGCGCGGCACCGCCTGGATACCGGCGCGGATGATCTCGGAATAATACGCGGCTTCGAACAGCGAGAACGCGACCATCGCCGATGCAAGCCGGATGTCGATCGTCGGCGACAGCCCGAGCACGCCCTGCAGCACCTGCGGCACGATCAGGAAGAACCACAGCAGCACCATCACGAGCGGGATCGAGCGGAACACCGTCACGTACGCCTTCGCGAACCACGCGAGCGGCTTCACGCCGGACAGCCGCAGCAGCGCCAGCAGCGTGCCCCAGACGATGCCGACAACGATCGCGATCAGCGTGATCTTGAACGTGACGATCGCGCCCGTCCACAGCGTCGGTATCGCGCCGGGAATACTACTCCAGTCGAACTGATGCATCACTTGCCTCCGATATAGCCGGGCAGCCGCGTGCGGCCTTCGATCCAGCGCATGAACGCCATCACGACGAGGTTGATGATCACGTAGGCGAGCGTCACCGCGATGAAGGATTCATACGTCTGCGCGGTGTAGTCGACGAGCTGGCGCGCTTGCGCGGACAGGTCGAGCAGGCCGATCGTCGACGCGACCGCGGAGTTCTTGAAGATGTTCAGGAACTCCGACGTGAGCGGCGGCACGATGATCCGGTACGCAACGGGCAGCAGCACATAGCGGTACGTCTGCCATTGCGTGAAGCCCATCGCGAGGCCGGCGGCGCGCTGGCCCTTCGGCAGCGCGTTGATCCCCGAGCGCACCTGTTCGCATACGCGCGCGCCCGTGAACAGGCCGAGACAGATGATCGACGCGGTGAAGAACTGCGTGGTGGGCGGCAACTGCTTGATCCAGGTGCCGATCGACGCAGGCAGCAGCTCTGGTATCACGAGATACCAGACGAAGAACTGCACGATCAGCGGAATGTTCCGGAAGATCGACACGTACACGGTGCCGATCGCGGACAGCCATTTGTTCGGCACGGTGCGCAGCACGCCGAACAGCGATCCGACGATCAGCGCGATGACCCAGGCGACGAGCGACACTTCGATCGTCACCCAGAAGCCGGACATCAGCCATCCGAAATAAGTCGTCGGCTCGCCGGTCGACACGGGGCTCAGGAAGATGCCCCAGTTCCAGTGGTAAGACATGGGCAAGACTCCAGCAAAAAGAGACGGAAGAAGCGTGGCCTCTTCCGTCTCATTAGCGTCATTTCTGCATCAACGGCCCTGCGGTCAGTCGAGTGCCTTGTCGTTCGGGTTCGCGTACAGCTTCTTCATCGAATCGGACAGCGGGAAGTTCAGGTTCAGCCCCTTCGGCGGGATCGGGTTCTCGAACCACTTCGCGTAGATCTTCGCGGCTTCGCCCGACTTCTCGACTTGCGAGATCGCGTCGTCGACGACCTTCTTGAAGTCCGCATCGCCCTTGCGCATCATGCAGCCGTACGCTTCTTCCGATTGCGGCGTGCCGACGATCACCCACTCGCCCGGCTGCTTCGCCTTCGCGCGCTCGCCCGCGAGCAGCGCGTCATCCATCATGAACGCGACCGCGCGGCCCGATTCCAGCGTGTTGAAGGAATCGCCGTGATCCTTCGCGCTGATGATGTTCATGCCGAGTTGCTTGTCGTTGTTCATCTTGCGCAGCAGGCGCTCCGACGTCGTGCCGGCAGTCGTCACGACCGTCTTGCCCTTCAGGTCGGCGAAATCCTTGACGCCCGAATCCTTCTTCGTCATCAGGCGCGTGCCGATCACGAAGATCGTGTCGGAGAACGCAGCCTGCTGCTGGCGTTCGGTGTTGTTGGTCGTCGAGCCGCACTCGATGTCCACCGTGCCGTTCTGCACGAGCGGGATGCGGTTCTGCGACGTGACCGGGATGTTCTTCACCTGCAGGTTCGGCAGGTTCAGCTTCTTCTTCACCGCGTCGACCACCTTCAGCTGGAATTCGCGCGAATAGCCGACCACCTGCTGGTTCTGGTCGTAGTAGGAGAACGGAATCGACGATTCGCGATGGCCCAGCGCGATCACGCCCGTGTCCTTGATCTTCTTCAGCGTGCCCGTCTCCTGAGCGTGCGCGCCGCTTGCGAACGCGCAAAGCGCCGCGACCATCAGGACTGCCTTTTGGTATTTCATTTTGGTCATCTCCTTGGCTAAAACCCGCGCCAGTGTATCAAAGTAATATTTTTGAAAGTACTGTTGTTTACCGCACGTCGCAGCGCCCCTGGCAAAGCCTTCCTCCCGGCTCCAGGCGCCCCGAATGCGCGCGCGGGCGATGCCGGATTCGGCACCGCCCGCGAGGGTTCATATCCGCAACCGGGTGGATTGCGTCATGAATGGATCATAGTCAATGATCAGGGGTAGAGGCCACGCATTTCGCGCGCCATCAGGATGCGCTTGCACGCCACGATGAACGCCGCCGTACGCACCGACACCTTGTGCTCTTCCGCGACCGCCCACACGCCGGAGAACGCTTCGCGCATCACGCGCTCGAGACGGTGGTTGATCTCGTCTTCCGTCCAGAAGAAGCTCGAGAAATCCTGCACCCACTCGAAGTACGAAACGGTCACGCCGCCCGCGTTCGCGATCACGTCCGGGATCACGAGCACGCCGTTCGCGGTCAGGATGTCGTCCGCCGCCGTCGTCGTCGGGCCGTTCGCGCCTTCGACGATGATCTTCGTGCGGATCTTCGCTGCGTTCTTCTCGGTGATCTGGTTTTCCAGTGCCGCCGGGATCAGGATGTCGGTTTCGACCGTCCAGAACTCGTCGTTCGGCATCGGCTCCGCGCCTTCGAAGCCCGCGACGCCGCCCGTGCGGGCAACGTGGTCGAGCAGCTTGTTCGAATCGAGGCCGGCCGGCTGGTAGATCGTGCCCGTGTGATCCTGCACCGCGATCACCTTCGAACCCGCTTCCTGGAACAGCTTCGCCGCGATGCCGCCGACGTTGCCGAAGCCCTGCACCGCGATGCGCGCGCCTTCGATTTCCAGGCCCTTCTTCTTCGCCGCTTCGGAGCCGACGACGAACACGCCGCGGCCCGTTGCTTCCTTGCGGCCGAGCGAACCGCCGAGCGCGATCGGCTTGCCGGTCACGACGCCGGTCGACGTCTGGCCCTGGTTCATCGAGTACGTGTCCATCATCCACGCCATCACCTGTTCGTTGGTGTTGACGTCCGGTGCCGGAATGTCGGTGTTCGGGCCGATGATGATGCCGATTTCGCTGGTGTAGCGGCGCGTGACGCGCTCGAGCTCACCACGCGACAGCTTGCGCGGGTCGACGCGGATGCCGCCCTTCGCGCCGCCGTACGGCACGTTCACTGCTGCGTTCTTCACGGACATCCATGCCGACAGCGCCATCACTTCCGACAGCGTCACGTCCTGGTGGTAGCGCACGCCGCCCTTGCCCGGGCCGCGCGACACGTTGTGCTGCACGCGATAGCCTTCGAAGTGCGCGACGGTACCGTTGTCGAGCTCGATGGGGCAGTCGACGATCAGGATACGCTTCGGACGCTTCAGCGTTTCGAGCCAGCGCGACAGCGAGCCGAGGTACGGCGCGACGCGATCGACCTGCTGAAGGTAGTTGCCCCACGGGCCGAGATCGTCGGCGTGCAGGTAGGACGGGATGGACTGCTGTTGCGAAGACATGGATGCTCCAACGTTCAACGAAGTGCGCACATTGTCGAAAAACCCGTTTTTTTTATCCAATGCCGTTTGCTTATTCGATTATGCGTTTCTTGCATGATCGCGATTTTTCGCAAATCCGCGGTCGATTTGCGCAAGAACGCCCGCGATCGGCCGTGCATCGCGTGCTTGAAAAATCGTGTTGCGCGGGCGCGGGCCGGCGGCCGGGCAAGGTGCCCGACGGGCACCGCAGGCCCGACGTCAGCCGGCCGGGCCGGACGATCGACGGTTAACCGCCCACGGTTAACCCTCGGATTCGCGCAGTTCGTCGCGCACGACGTCCCACAGCGCACGCACGAGCTTCTGTCGCGGATCGTCGCCCTGCAGCGCGAGCTTGTCGCAGTACAGCCGGATCTCCATCGTCAGCGTGAACGGATGCGCGCCGCCGCGCACCGACCGGTCGAGCCGGATCAGGCGGCCGCCCGCCACCGCATCCTCGACCGCGCTGTGCGGCAGGAACGCGATGCCGTGGCCCGCGAGCGCCATCGCCTTCAACCCTTCGGCCATGTCGGTTTCATAGACTCGATCGAGGAACAGCGGCGTCGACGCATTCGCGACGATGACCTCCGTCATCCGGCCGAGATACGCGTTCGGCGTATATGACAGGTACGGCACGCGCGCATCGGCCGTGCCGGGCAGCGTATAGCGCGGCCGCCCCGCGCGGCCCGGCGCCGAGAACGGGCTGATCGGCTCGCTGCCGAGGATCAGCATGTCGTAGCGCGCCGGGTCGAGCGCGACGGGGTGGCTCGGGTGGTGGTAGCCCATCACGAGATCGCAGCCGCCCTCGACGAGCGACAGCACCGCGTCGTGCACGTTCAGCGCGCGCAGCCGCGTGTGGACCTGGCCCATCTTCGCCTCGATCCGCTGCAGCCAGCGCGGGAAATACGTGAGCGACAGCGTGTGCGGCACCGCGAACTCGATCGTCGGCACCGGTGCGCCGACGTGACCGCGCAGCAGCGTGCGCGCCTCGTGCGCCTGCGACAGCATCGTCAGCGCCTGCTCGTAGAAGATCTGCCCGGCCTGCGTCAGCCGCGTCGGATAGACCGAACGATCGATCAGTTCGGTCGCGAGCCATGCCTCGAGCGCCTGGATGCGCCGCGAAAACGCCGGCTGCGACACGTGCCGCAGCTCGGCGGACCGGCTAAAGCTGCGCGTTTCCGCGAGCGAAACGAAGTCTTCGAGCCATTTCAGTTCCATGCAGGCGGGCGCGGCGGGCGGCGGTCGGGAAGAAGCCTGCATTCTACCGGCGGGCGGGGCCGGCCGGCGGCTACGCAAGCGGCCCGGCGCGCGGCCGGATGCGGGCGCCGGCATGGCGTCGGCGCGCGGCGGCGGCGGCTCGCCGGGCGCGGCCGGAATCGTCCCGCGCCGATGGTAAAATGCCGGATTCTCCCTCCTCGCTCGACCCGGCCCTCAAAGCCCGCCCGATCATGTCCGACACTCGTCCCGATACGCTTTTCGCCCTCACCGCGCTCTCGCCCATCGACGGCCGCTACGCCAGCAAGACCGAAGCGCTGCGCGACTGGCTCTCCGAAGCCGCCTTCATGCGCCACCGTGTCACCGTCGAGGTGCACTGGCTGATCGCGCTGTCGCGCGCCGGCTTCGCGGAAGTCCCGCGCTTCTCGGAAGCTTCCGAGCAGTTCCTGCTGCAGCTCGCCGAGCGCTTCACCGCCCACGACGCCGCGCGCATCAAGGAAATCGAGCGCGTGACGAACCACGACGTGAAGGCCGTCGAATACTGGCTGAAGGAATCGGTGAAGGGCCAGGAAGAACTCGAGAAGGCCAGCGAATTCATCCACTTCGCGTGCACGTCCGAGGACATCAACAACACGTCGCACGGGATGATGCTCGCCGGTGCGCGCACGCACGTGATCGTGCCGGCGCTGCGCACGGTCCACCAGCGCCTCGTCGCGCTCGCGCACGCGCTGGCCGACCAGCCGATGCTGTCGCGCACGCACGGCCAGCCGGCCAGCCCGACGACGCTCGGCAAGGAGCTCGCGAACGTCGCGGCCCGTCTCGACCGCGCGATCGCGCGCATCGAGAAGGTCGAGATCCTCGGGAAGATGAACGGCGCGGTCGGCAACTTCAACGCGCACCTGTCCGCGTATCCGGAATTCGACTGGGAAGCGTTCTCGCGCGACGTGATCGAGAACCGCCTGAAGCTCACGTTCAACCCGTACACGATCCAGATCGAGCCGCACGACTACATGGCCGAGCTGTTCGACGCGGTCGCACGCGCGAACACGATCCTGCTCGACCTCGACCGCGACGTGTGGGGCTACATCTCGGTCGGCTACTTCAAGCAGAAGACGAAGGCCGGCGAGATCGGCTCGTCGACGATGCCGCACAAGGTCAACCCGATCGACTTCGAGAACTCGGAAGGCAACCTCGGCCTCGCGAACGCGACGCTGCGCCACCTCGCCGACAAGCTGCCGGTGTCGCGCTGGCAGCGCGACCTGACCGACTCGACGGTGCTGCGCAACATGGGCGTCGCGCTCGGCTATTCGCTGCTCGCATACGACTCGCTGATCCGCGGACTCGACAAACTCGAAGTGAACCCGCAGCGCCTGAACGAAGATCTCGACAACTGCTGGGAAGTGCTCGCCGAGCCGGTGCAGACGGTGATGCGCCGCTATGGCATCGAGAACCCGTACGAGCAGCTGAAGGAACTGACGCGCGGCAAGGGCATCACGCGCGAAGCGCTGCAGGAATTCGTCGGCACGCTCGCGATCCCGCAGGATGCGAAGGATCGCCTGCTCGCGATGACGCCTGCGTCGTACATCGGCAAGGCCGTCGAACTCGCGAAGCGGATCGCGTAAGCGCCCGTCTCCGTACGTAAAAAAGCCCGATGCGAGCAATCGCATCGGGCTTTTTCATTGCGTGCCGCGTCCGCTCAGAACGAAATCATCCGCCCCGGATTGAGCGCGCTCATCACGCTCATCGCCGCCTTCGCCGCCGGAATCGCGATCGGCGACAACTGGCGGCCGAGCGGAATCGCGCGATGGTCGATGCCGGTCAGCATCGAGAAATCGTCGTTGCGTCCGACGAAATCGTCGCAGATCGCCTTGCCGATCCGCACCGTCTGCGCGACGCCGTGGCCGCTCCAGCCCTGTACCATGTACATCGGCACGCGGCCGTCGGTCTTGCGGCTGTCGGTCGCGCCGTTCAGCGTGAAGTCGCTGACGCCGCTCCAGCAGTAATCGAGCGCAAACTGGCCGTCGACCTGCGGGAACACCGTGTTCAGCCGCGTCAGCAGATACGCGTTGACGTCGGGCTGCGCCCAGCACGTGCCGGTGCCCTGCCCGCCGAACAGCAGGCGGTTGCCGCGTACCGGCCGGTAGTAGTCGATCTGGAACTGCGTGTCGTACACGGGCATGCCGGCCGGCATCAGCGTCGCGACGTCGACGTCGAGCGGTGCCGTCACGCTTACATAGGTAAAGAACGGCACGGTCGTCGCGGCGCCGTCGTCGAGCAGCCGGAACGTCGTGTTGTGCAGCGCGAGCACGACGCCCTTGCGGGCGGTGATCGTGCCGCCCGGCGTCGTCGCGACGACGCCCGCGGGCGTCTCGTCGAGCTCGACTACCTCGGTGCCTTCGTACAGCGTGCCGCCGTTAAGCCGGAAACCATGAACGAGCCCGCGCACCAGTGCGAGCGGATGGATCTGGCCGCCGATCGCATCGATCGCCGCGCCGTGGTACAGCCCTGAACGCACGTATTCGTCGTGCAGCTGATGGCGGCCGACGAGCGTCACGCCCGCGTCGCCGAGATGACGGCGCGCATCCGCACCGTCCAGCAGCGCACTCATGTGGCCGGGGTGGACAGCGGCCGTGATGTGCCCGCGTTTGCGGTCGAGTTCGAGTGCGTAACGCGCACCGATCGTATGGATCAGGTCCATCGATTCGGCCGACGCGAAGCGCCACAGCCGCTTCGCGTCGTCGTGCGACAGGTGGTCGATCATGTCGGCCGCTTCCCAGCGCGCGAGGCCGGGCGTCAGTTGCCCACCGTTTCGACCCGATGCAGCCGAGCCGACGTGGTGCTTGTCGACGAGGATCGTGTCGACACCCGCTTCGGCGAGATGCAATGCGGCCGATGCGCCGAGCAGACCCGCGCCGATCACGAGCACGTCGCATACCGCGTCGTGCGCGAGCGGCACGGTGTTTTCATGGCGCGACAACGACGCCTCGTACCAGTTCGCCGGGCGCTCGCCGTCGTAGCGGGCCGGATCGCACCAGTTCCAGTTGTCTTTTTCGATGTTCAGTTGCGTTTGCTCGAAACGCGATTCGCCCTGGATCAGGGGTTGGTTATTGAAAGTCATGATTGCACTTACATGGTAGGGCCGCCTGTCGAAGAGCCTTCTGGCTTCGCGGGTGGGGCAGCCGGTTCCACATGGGTGTCAACGAGAAAAGGGGCGCGATAGCCCGTGTTGACGGCGGGCACGCTCGTGCCGCCTGGATCCCGGACTGTGCGAAAGCACGTATTGAAAGGTGCCGGGACACCCAATTTCTACACCGCAGAAATAATTCTACAGTGTAGAATCAGCTTTCGTCAAGTTTACAGCCGGTGCCGCACCGGCACACCGGCCCGTATCGATGAAAGACAAACCCACCCAGGGCCCGCGCGGCCTCGACAAGGATGCGATCGTCGCGGCCGCGCTCGCGCTGCTCGAAGACGTCGGCGAAGCCGCGTTCAGCGTGCGCAAGCTCGCGCAATCGGTCGGCTGCGACCCGATGAGCGTGCTGTACCACTTCAAGTCGAAGGAAGGCCTGAGTCGCGCGATCGCGAACGCGCTGTCGCGCTCGCTCGTGCCGGTCGACGCCACGCTGCCGTGGCGCGAACGGCTGCGAGACCTCGCGCGCCAGTACCGCGCGCTCGCGCTGCGCTACCCGGCCGCGTTCGCACTGCTGCAGCGGCACATGAGTACCGGGCCGGCCGATCTCGCGCACATCGAGGCCGTGCATCGCGCGCTGGCCGACGCCGGCATCCCGCGCGCGGCGCTGCCATCGGTTTGCGTCGGCTGGTATGCGAGCGTGATCGGGCTTGCCGCGGCCGAAGCCGGCGGCCTCACGCGCGCCGCGAACGACGTCGAGCTCGCGGAAATGGCGGCGCTGTCGGACGCCGCGCATCCGCTCGTCAAGGCGGCCGCCCCGCTCTATGCGCAGCTCGATCCGGCAGCCGTGCACGACACGATGCTCGACGTGCTGCTCGACGGCATCGCGAAACAGGCGCCCGCCACCTGACCGGGCCGCCGGCCACCAACGCAAAAGGCGCCCCGAGGGGCGCCTTTTGCGTGATGATTGCCGCGAACCGCGCTCAGTGCTGCTGCGCGATGCCGATCTTCAGCATGACCTGGTCGACGATCTGTTCGGGCGTCAGCTCGATGCTGACCTGGATCGCTTCGTCCGGGCCCGGTTCCTCGAGCGTGTCGAGCTGGCTCTTCAGCAGCGACGGATCGAAGAAATGGCCGGTGCGGCTCTTCAGGCGCTCGTGCAACACCTCGAACGAACCCTTCAGATACACGAACCGCACGTCGGTGTCGGTGCCGCGCAGCACGTCGCGGTACGACCGCTTCAGCGACGAGCACGTGAACACGGCCGTCTCGCCCGCGCGCTGCTTTTCCTCGATGGCCGCGCGAATCGTGCGCAGCCACGGCCAGCGGTCGTCGTCGGTCAGCGGAATGCCGTGATGCATCTTTTCCTTGTTCGCCGCGCTGTGAAACGCGTCGCCGTCGGTATAGCTGCACGACAGGCGTTCCGCCAGCATTTCGCCGATTCGCGACTTGCCCGCGCCCGACACGCCCATTGCGATCAGAATCATTGACTACCCCTTGTTACAGAACCATGCTCAGCAGCAGTGTAAAGCCGAGGCCGAGCACCGAGATGATCGTTTCGAGCAACGACCAGGTCTTGAACGTCTGACCGACCGTCATCCCGAAGTATTCCTTGATCAGCCAGAAGCCGCCGTCGTTCACGTGCGAGAAGATCAGCGAGCCCGAGCCCGTGGCGAGCACCAGCAGCTCCGGGCTGACCGTCGTGCCGGCTGCCGCCGCGATCGGCGCGACGATGCCGCAGGCCGTCGTCATCGCGACCGTCGCCGACCCCGTCGCGAGACGCATCAGCGCCGCGACGAACCAGCCGAGCAGCAGCGGCGACAGGTGCGCATGCTTCGCGGTCTCGACGATCTGCTGCGAGATCCCGCTGTCGCGCAGGACGCCGCCGAAGCCGCCGCCCGCGCCGACGATCAGCGTGATCCCGGCGATCGGTGCGAGACACTCGCCGCAGAACTTCTGGATCTGGTCGCGGTTGAAGCCCTGCAGCTTGCCGAACGTGAAGAAGCTCACGAGCACGGCGATCAGCAGCGCGACGTCCGAGTTGCCGGCAAAGCGCAGCAGGTTGTTCGGCAGCGATTTCGGCGTGAACAGCAGGTCGGCCCAGCTGCCGACGAGCATCAGCACGACGGGCAGCAGGATCGTGAACAGCGTGATGCCGAAGCTCGGCAGTTCGCGCTTGCGGCCGTCCGCATGCGAGTCGACGAACTGCGACGCGAGCGGGTTGTTTTCCGGCAGCTTCACGAACTTCGAGATCGTCAGCGCGAACAGCGGGCCCGCGATGATCGCGGTCGGCACGCCGACGATCAGGCCGAACGCGATCGTCTTGCCGATATCGGCGCCGTATTGCTGGACGGCCAGCAGCGCGGCCGGGTGCGGCGGGATCAGGCCGTGCACGACGGACAGGCCGGCCACCATCGGCAGGCCGACGACGAGCAGCGACTTGCCGGTGCGCTTCGCGACGTTGAACGCGATCGGGATCAGCAGCACGAAGCCGACTTCGAAGAACACCGGCAAGCCGACGATGATCGCGACGAACATCATCGCCCAGTGGATGTTCTTTTCACCGAACCAGTCGATCAGCGTGGTCGCGATCCGTTCGGCGCCGCCCGATTCGGCCATCATCTTGCCGAGCATCGTGCCGAGGCCGACGACGATCGCGATGTGGCCGAGCGTGCCGCCGGTACCCGTTTCGAACGACTTGACGATCTTGTCCATCGGCATGCCGACGACGAGGCCGAGGCCGAGCGAGACGATGATCAGCACCAGGAACGGGTAGATCTTGTAGCGCGCGATCATCAGGATCAGCGCGGCAATCGCGATCAGCGTGAATACGAGCAGCATGCTGCCTTGGACAGCCCCCATGTGGACTCCTCCTAGAATTGTTCGAACCGGGCGCGTTGTTGCGAGTATGCCCGGCTATGCAGGTCTCCGGAACACGGGGGGTACCCACCCCGTCAGGACGCTGAATTTTACTTATCTTTACGGTCCGCGGATAGAACCGGTTCCATCAGCAAAAACCCTCGGTAAAACAAGCACTAAGCGCTTGTCTTCCGAGGGTCAAACCGTCATCTCGTACAAGTCTTAACGGGGAAGCTGGCTCGCGGCTTGCGCGAGGCGCGTGACTTCGGCCCAGTCCTGCGCGGCGAGCGCGGCCTTCGGCGTGAGCCACGAGCCGCCGACGCACACCACGTTCGGCAGCTTCAGGAAATTCGGCGCGGTTTCGACCGTGATGCCGCCGGTCGGGCAGAACTTCAGTGCCGGGAACGGGCCGTGGAACGCCTGCAGCATCGGCACGCCGCCCGCTTGTTGAGCGGGGAAGAACTTCACGATCTCGTAGCCGAATTCGAGTGCCTGGATGATGTCGCTCGGCGTCATCACGCCCGGCAGCAGCGGCAGGCCCGCGTCGAGCGACGCGAGGTGCAGCTCTTTCGTCAGGCCCGGCGACACGCCGAACTTCGCGCCCGCACGCTTCGCCTGCTCGCAATGTTCGGGCTTCGTGATCGTGCCGACGCCGACGACGATGTCGTCCGCGAGCTGGCTCGCGCGCTGGATCGCTTCCAGGCCAGCCGGCGTGCGCAGCGTGATCTCGAGTACCTTCACGCCGCCCGCGTGCAACGCGCGCGACACGTGTTCACCCTGCTCGACCGAGTCGAATGCGAGCACCGGGATGACCGGGCCCAGCTTCACGATTTCAGCAATCGTCTTCATTGAATTGGCTCCTTGAAATTCATGCGGCGACGTGGGCGGCCGATTCGCCGACCAGCGCGCCGAAAACCGATGCGCCCTGCTCGGCCGGCGCGGCGGCCGCGCGGAACACGCCGAACAGTTCACGCCCGAAACCGACCTCGTTCTCGGCCTGGTGCAGCGGCTGCGCGACCGGGCGCGCCTGCCACTCGGCGGCGTCGACCTCGATGTCCAGCACGCCGGCTTCGGCGTCGATCACGAGCGTATCGCCCGTCTTCACCTTGCCGAGCGGGCCGGCCAGCAGCGCTTCCGGCGACACGTGGATCACGGCCGGCACCTTGCCCGACGCGCCCGACATGCGGCCGTCGGTGACGAGCGCGACGTGGAAGCCCTGATCCTGCAGCACGCCGAGCAGCGGCGTCAAACGGTGCAGCTCGGGCATCCCGTTCGCGCGCGCGCCCTGGAAGCGCACGACCGCGACGAAATCGCGTTTCAGCTCGCCGCGATCGAAGGCCTCCTGCACGGCTTCCTGCGAATCGAACACGATCGCGGGCGCCGTCACCTTGCGGTGCTCGGGCGCGACCGCCGAAATCTTGATCACGCCGCGGCCGAGCCGGCCCTGCATCAGGCGCAGGCCGCCGTCCGGCTGGAACGGGTCGCGGATGCCGCGCAGCACCTTCGTGTCGTGGCTCTCGGCCGCGCCGTCGACCCACGTCAGCTTGCCGTCGATCAGCTTCGGCTCCTTCGTGTAGTGCGACAGGCCCTTGCCCGCGACGGTCGTCACGTCTTCATGCAGCAGCCCGCCTTCGAGCAGGTTGCGCACCAGGAAGGCCACGCCGCCCGCCGCGTGGAAGTGGTTCACGTCGGCCTTGCCGTTCGGGTAGATCTTCGCGAGCAGCGGCACGACGGCCGACAGTTCGTCGAAGTCGTTCCAGTCGATCAGGATGCCGGCCGCGCGCGCGATCGCGACGAGGTGCAGCGTGTGGTTGGTCGAGCCGCCCGTCGCGAGCAGCGCGACGATCCCGTTGACGATCGCCTTCTCGTCGATCACATGGCCGATCGGCGTGTAGTGGCCGCGTCCGACGGTCAGGTCGAGCACGCGGCGCGCGGCCTCGGCCGTCAGCGCGGTGCGCAGCGGCGTGTGCGGATGAACGAATGCCGAGCCCGGCAGGTGCAGCCCCATCAGCTCCATCAGCATCTGGTTGCTGTTCGCGGTGCCGTAGAACGTGCAGGTGCCGTGGCCGTGATACGCGGCCGATTCGGCTTCGAGCAGTGCGTCGCGGCCGACCTGGCCGGTCGCGAACTGCTGGCGGATCTTCGCCTTGTCGTCGTTCGACAGGCCGCTCGTCATCGGGCCGGCCGGCACGAAGATCGTCGGCAGGTGGCCGAACTGCAGCGCGCCGATCAGCAGGCCCGGCACGATCTTGTCGCAGATGCCGAGGCAGAGCGCCGCGTCGAACATGTTGTGCGTAAGCGCGATCGCCGTGCCCATCGCGATTGCCTCGCGCGAGAACAGCGACAGCTCCATCCCCGGGTTGCCCTGCGTGACGCCGTCGCACATCGCCGGCACGCCGCCCGCGAACTGCGCGACGCCGCCGTTCTCGCGCGCGGCCGCCTTGATGATCTCGGGGAAATCCTTGTACGGCGCGTGCGCGGACAGCATCTCGTTGTACGAGGACACGATACCGATGTTCGGCTCGCGGATCGCCTTGATCGAGAACTTGTCGTTGCCCTCGAGGCCCGCGAAGCCGTGCGCGAGGTTCGCGCACGACAGCGCGCCGCGTGCCGGGAACTTGCCCTGCGCGCCGTCGATGCGCTGCAGATAGGCGGAACGGGTCGATTGGCTGCGGGCGATCACGCGTTCGGTGACCTTCGCCAGAGTGGGGTGCAGCGATGTCATGCTGGGCGCTCCTGTATGCCGGCCGACACCGGCGGTTGGAATCGTGGGGACGATCGAGTGCATCGAACGAACGAAGCCAGTCTAGTAGAAAAACTACAAGCACGCAACGTCGATCCGCATGCACGCAACCCTTATTCCCGCCACCAGCAAGGCTTTATCTAGTGAAAACCCTAATCTCGGGTATCCCGTACGCGGTGAAACACCGACGAATCAGCTAGCAATTTCATGTAGATTTTCTACAATTCGATTGCGATACACTCGCTCATCCGAACCCGATTTCTGCCCGCCCGTCCCATGCTGCCCCGCATTGAAGCGATCCGCGCCGAGTTGCGCCCGTCCGAGCGCAAGCTCGCCGACTACATCCTCGCCGCGCCGCGCGAGGTGCTCGACCTCGCGATGACCGAGCTGTCGACGCGCGCGGGCGTCAGCCAGCCGACGATCGCGCGGTTCTGCCAGGCGCTCGGCTGCAGCGGTTTCCGCGAATTCAAGATCCGGCTCGCGCAGAGCGTCGCGCCGGGCGTGTCGTCGGTCTATCGCGACGTCGAGCCCGACGAACCGGCGCCCGGCATCATCGGCAAGGTGTTCGACCGCACGATCGGCGCGCTGATCGAGGTGCGCAACAGCCTGTCGGCCGGCAGCGTCGCCGAAGCGATCGCGCTGCTGTCGAACGCATCGCGGATCGAGTTCTACGGCGCCGGCGGCTCCGGCATCGCCGCGCAGGACATCCAGCACAAGTTCTTCCGGCTCGGCGTGCCGAGCGTCGCGTATTCGGACCCGCACACGTTCTCGATGTCGTCGGCGCTGCTCGGGCCCCACGACGTCGTCGTCGCGATCTCGAACACCGGCCGCACGCGCGACATCGTCGACGCCGCGCGCTCCGCACTCGCGTGCGGCGCGAAAGTCGTCGCGATCACGCAGAGCCATTCGCCGCTCGCGAAGCTCGCGACGGTGAGCCTCGCGTCGAACGTCGCGGAGGAAACGGACGTGTTCTCGCCGATGACGTCGCGGATGTCGCATCTCGCGATCGGCGACATCCTCGCGGTCGGCGTCGCGCTGTCGCGCGGCCCCGCGCTCATGGAACGGGTCGGCCGCGCGAAGGAGGCGATCACGCGCCGCCGGATCGACGACGGCACGAAGGATTGAGCAGGCGGCAGGCAGAGCGCACGTAAACGACGAACGGCGCCCCGAGGGGCGCCGTTGCGCAGGGTTCCGCACCGGCAACCGCGCCGGCCGCGCCGCTCAAAACGGCTTGATCACGACCAGCGCGACCGCCGCGAGCATGCCGAGCACCGGCAGCTCGTTGAACACGCGATACCACTTGTCGGTGCGACGGTTCTCGCCACGCTCGAACACCCGCAGCAGGTGCCCGCAATAGGCGTGATAGACGATGAGCAGCAGCACGACCGTCACCTTCGCGTGGATCCAGCCCTGCCCCTGCCCGATGCCGATCGAAAGCCACAGCCACAGCCCGCAGGCCAGCGCCGGCACCGCGATCATCGTCATGAAGCGGAACAGCTTGCGCGCCATCAGCAACAGGCGCCGCACGGCGGCCGGATCGGTTTCCATCGCCAGGTTCACGTAGATGCGCGGCAGGTAGAAGAGCCCCGCGAACCACGCGGCGATCAGTACGATATGGAACGTCTTGACCCAGAGCATCGCCATCGGTTGTGTGCCTCGCTTGTTATTGGCGGCCTTCGCCGTGCCCGAGCACGACGTACTTCAGCGACGTCAGCCCTTCCAGGCCGACGGGGCCGCGTGCGTGCAGCTTGTCGTTCGAGATGCCGATTTCCGCGCCGAGGCCGAATTCGAAACCGTCCGCGAAACGCGTCGACGCGTTGACCATCACGCTCGCCGAATCGACTTCGCGCAGGAACCGCATCGCGCGGTCGTGATCCTCGGTGACGATCGCATCCGTGTGATGCGAGCCGTAATGGTTGATGTGCTCGATCGCGGCATCGAGGCCGTCGACGACCTTGATCGCGAGCACCGGCGCGAGATACTCGGTGTGCCAGTCTTCCTCGGTGGCATCGACGAGCGGGCCGACGCCCGCATCGGCGAGCACCGCGCGCGCGGCCGCATCGACGCGCAGCTCGACCTGCTTGTCGCGATACAGCTTGCCGAGCGGCGGCAGCAGCTTCGCCGCGACACCGCTCGCGACGAGCAGCGTCTCCATCGTGTTGCAGGTGCCGTAGCGGTGCGTCTTCGCGTTGTCGCAGACGGTCAGCGCCTTGCCGAGGTCGGCGCGATCGTCGACGTACACGTGGCAAATGCCGTCGAGGTGCTTGATCATCGGCACGCGCGCCTCGTTGATCAGGCGCTCGATCAGGCTCTTGCCGCCGCGCGGCACGATCACGTCGACGTATTCGGTCATCGTGATCAGCTTGCCGACCGCCGCGCGATCGGCCGTCGCGACGACCTGCACCGCGTCCTGCGGCAGGCCGGCGGCTTCGAGCCCTTCGCCGATCAGCTTCGCGAGCGCCGCGTTCGATTCGAGCGCTTCGGAGCCGCCGCGCAGGATCGTCGCGTTGCCCGACTTCAGGCAAAGCGCGGCTGCGTCGATCGTCACGTTCGGGCGCGACTCGTAGATGATGCCGATCACGCCAAGCGGCACCCGCATTTGGCCCACCTGGATTCCGCTCGGGCGGTACTTGAGGTTGCCGATCTCGCCGATCGGATCGGCCAGCGACGCCACCTGGCGCAAGCCCTCGACCATCGTCTTCAGCGCCTTGTCCGACAGCGTCAGGCGATCGACGAACGCTGCATCGAGCCCCTTTTCACGGGCACGGGCGACATCGCGGGCATTTGCGTCCTTCAGTGCCTGCGCGTCGCGTTCGATCGCGCGCGCCACGGCGTCGAGTGCCGCGTTCTTCGCGGCCGTGCTGGCGCGCGCCATCGCGCGGGAAGCGTGCCGGGCGCGACGGCCCAGGTCGGTCATGTACTGATCGATATCCATCGTGTGACTCGAGAAGCGCGCCGCGCTGGGCGGCATGAATTCGTGGGGAAGCGTGGACGGCGGCCGGAGAGCCGCGCCCGTGATCGAAACATTGTATGCGGGTTGCGCAGCGCGCGCTGAAGGCCCGGACGGGACTTAGCGTCGCACGCGACCCGCGGTCAGCGGTCGCTCGCCGCGGGCACCGGCCACCGTCATCGCGAGCTGGAACAGCCCGTCCCACGGATCGGGCGGCGGTTCGTCCTGCGTGCGGCGGCCCGGCACGACGGCCGTGAGCCCCTTGACCTGCCGGTCGAGCTTCGCGGCAAACGCGAGTGCCTTCTCGAGCACGGCTTCCGACACGCGGTTCAGCGCGGGGCCGATCAGCCGCTCGCGCGGCCCCCATACGCGGTTCTCGCGCAGCAACGTTGCCAGCGGCTTGCCGGCCGTCGTGCCGCGCTTGATCCGCAGCAGCGTGCGCAGTTCCTCGACGACGGCCCACATCACCAGCACGATCGCCTCGCCCTCGCCCTTCAGCCCGTCGATCATCCGCGCGAGCCGCGCGGCGTCGCCGGCGAGCATCGCTTCGTTCAGCTTGAAGACGTCGTAACGCGCGACGTTCAGCACCGCGTCGTGCACCTGTTCGAACGACAGCGCGCCCTGCGGATACAGCAGCCCGAGCTTCTGGATTTCCTGGTGCGCGGCGAGCAGGTTGCCTTCGACGCGCTCGGCGATGAACTGCAGCGCGCGCCGCCCGTCCTCGCCGGGCGCGGCGCGCTGGCCCTGCATCGCGAGACGCTGGCCGATCCAGTTCGGCAGTTGCGCGCGGTCGACCGGATCGATCTTCAGCGCGACGCCGCCGTTCTGCAGCGCGGTAAACCAGGCGGATTTCTGCGTGGCCGCGTCGAGGCGCGGCAACGTGACGAGCATCAGCGCGTCGGGGTTGGGCGTGGCCGCGAGCGTCTTCAGTGCGTCGGCGCCTTCCTTGCCGGGCTTGCCCGACGGAATGCGCAGCTCGATCAGCTGGCGCTCGCCGAACAGCGACATCGCCTGGGTCGCGCCGAGCAGCACGCTCCAGTCGAAACCGCGCTCGACCGTATGCACCGAACGCTCGGTGAAGCCGGCCGCGCGTGCGGCCGCACGAATGCGGTCGCACGCCTCCTGCGCGAGCAGCGGCTCGTCGCCGTACACGGTATAGAGCCCGGCCAACCCCTTCGCGAGGTGCGGCTCCAGTGCATCAAGTCGCAATTGCATCGGTGCGTATGCCGTCGATCAGAGCGGCGGCGGCGGCAACGGCGCGCGCGGCGCGACGCCCGGCACCACGTCTTCCGGCGCCGGTGTCAGCGAGTGGACGATCGCGAGACGCCGCATCAGCTGGTCGACCGCGTCGTTCTGCATGTCGCCGTACAGGATGTCGGCTTCCTGCGCCTTCGCGTTCGTGTACTGGTCGCTGTACGTCATCGCGCGATTCAGCGCGATCGCGCTCGGCGGGATCAGCACGGTGCCGTCCTTGCTCGTGAGCGTGTAGGTCAGCGTATAGAACAGTGCGTATTCCTGCGCCGAGCCGTACTTGTTGAGCGTCAGCGTATTCTGCCCGCGCGACTCCGACATGCGCAGCACGGCGTCGGCGTCGTCCGCCGACTTGACGATCTTCGTGTCGCTGCCGGCCTCGACGAGGCGCACGAAGCGCGCCTCGACCGGCGCCGGCGCGCCGACGATCAGCAGGTGCTTGAACGCGTAGTCCTGCTGGCCGCGCAACTGGAAGCCGCATGCCGACAGCGCGACCGCGCTGCCGACGGCGAGCATCAAAAACGATCTGCGGATCACCTTCGCTCCTTCTGTGTGCGCCCGACGGCCGGCGGCCGTCAGACGACGATGTTCACGAGGCGGCCCGGCACGACGACGATCTTCTTCGCCGGCTTGCCGTCGCTGAACTTCGCGAACGCTTCGTCGGCCACCGCCGCAGCTTCGATCGCCTCGCGGCTCGCGTCCTTCGCGACCTTCAGCGCGCCGCGCACCTTGCCGTTCACTTGCAGCACGAGTTCGATCTCGGCCTGCTCGAGCGCGGCCTCGTCGACCTTCGGCCACGGTGCGTCGAGCAGCGGGCCGAATTCGTCCGCATAGCCGAGCGCCTTCCACAGCTCGAACGTGACGTGCGGCACGACCGGGTACAGCACGCGCAGCAGCACGCCGTACGTTTCGCGCAGCACGCCGGGCGTCGCGCCCTTCGCGCCGTCGATCGCGTTCAGCATCTTCATCGCGGCCGACACGACCGTGTTGTACTGCAGGCGCTGGTAATCGAAATCGGCCTGCTTCAGCACGCTGTAGATTTCGCGGCGCAGCGCCTTGTCGGCTTCGCCGAGCGCGGCCGCATCGAAGCCCGCGCGCGCGGCGAGCGCTTCACGGTTCGTCGCACCGAAGCTCCACACGCGACGCAGGAAGCGGCTCGCGCCCTCGACGCCCGCACCCGACCACTCGAGCTGCTGCTCGGGCGGCGCGGCGAACATCGTGAACAGGCGCGCGGTGTCGGCGCCGTACTGGTCGATCAGCACCTGCGGATCGACACCGTTGTTCTTCGACTTCGACATCTTCTCGATGCCGCCGAGCACGACCGGCTGGCCGTCCGTGTTCAGCGTCGCGCCGACCGGGCGGCCCTTGTCGTCGTGCGTGACCGTCACGTCGGCCGGGTTGTACCACGTCTTCTTGCCGGAAGCGTCTTCACGGTAGAACGTCTCGTTCAGCACCATCCCCTGCGTGAGCAGGTTCTTCGCCGGCTCGCCGAACTTCACGAGGCCGAGGTCGCGCATCACCTTGGTCCAGAAGCGCGAATACAGCAGGTGCAGGATCGCGTGCTCGATGCCGCCGATGTACTGATCCATCGGCATCCAGTAGTCGGTGCGCGCGTCGACCATCGTATCGGCGTCCGGCGCCGTGTAGCGCGAGAAGTACCACGACGAATCGACGAAGGTGTCCATCGTGTCGGTTTCGCGCTTCGCGGCCGCGCCGCACTTCGGGCACGAACAGTTCAGGAACGCTTCCGACTTCGCGAGCGGGTTGCCCGAGCCGTCCGGCACGAGGTCTTCCGGCAGCACGACGGGCAGATCCTGCTCGGGCACCGGCACGTCGCCGCACGACGGGCAGTGGATGATCGGGATCGGCGTGCCCCAGTAGCGCTGGCGCGACACGCCCCAGTCGCGCAGGCGCCACGTGACCTGCTTGTCGCCGAAACCGCCGGCGTTCAGGTCGGCCGCGACCGCGTCGACGGCTTCCGTGTAGCGCAGGCCGTCGTACTTGCCGCTGTTCACGCAGACCGCGGTTTCCTTGTCGCCGTACCACTCCTGCCATGCGTCGAGCGAGTACTGCTGGCCTTCGGCCGAGATCACCTGCCGGATCGGCAGGTCGTATTTCTTCGCGAACGCGAAATCGCGCTCGTCGTGGCCCGGCACGCCCATCACCGCGCCTTCGCCATAGCTCATCAGCACGTAGTTGCCGATCCACACCTCGACCGGCTCGCCGGTCAGCGGGTGCTTGACCGAGAAGCCCGTCGCGACGCCCTTCTTCTCCATCGTCGCGACGTCGGCCTCGGCGACCCCGCCGCGCTTGCATTCGTCGATGAACGCGAGCAGCTCGGGCTTGTCCTGCGCGAGGCGCGTGGCCAGCGGATGCTCGGCCGCGATCGCGCAGAACGTGACGCCCATGATGGTATCGGCGCGGGTCGTGAACACGCGCAGCAGCTTCTTCTCGCCGTCGAGTTCGTACGGGAAGCCGAAGTTCACGCCGAAGCTCTTGCCGATCCAGTTCTGCTGCATGATCTTCACGCGCTCGGGCCAGCCGAGGCCGTCGAGGTCGTTCAGCAGCTCATCCGCGTACTGCGTGATGCGCAGGTAGTACATCGGGATCTCGCGCTTCTCGACGAGCGCGCCCGAGCGCCAGCCGCGGCCGTCGATCACCTGCTCGTTCGCGAGCACGGTCTGGTCGACCGGGTCCCAGTTCACGGTGCCCGTCTTCTTGTACGCGATGCCCTTCTCGAGCATCTTCAGGAACAGCCACTGGTTCCACTTGTAGTAGTCCGGCTTGCACGTCGCGATCTCGCGCGACCAGTCGATCGCGAGGCCCATCGACTGCATCTGGCCCTTCATGTAGTCGATGTTGTCGTAGGTCCACTTCGCGGGCGGCACGCCGTTCGCCATCGCGGCGTTCTCGGCCGGCATCCCGAACGCGTCCCAGCCCATCGGCATCAGCGTGTTGTAGCCGTTCATCCGCAGATAGCGATACATCACGTCGTTGATCGTGTAGTTGCGCACGTGACCCATGTGCAGCTTGCCGGACGGGTACGGCAGCATCGACACGCAGTAGAACTTCGGCTTCTGCGAATCTTCCTGCGTCTTGTAGGCATCGGCTGCGCGCCAGTCGCCCTGGGCGGCGGCTTCGACGTCGGCGGGTACGTATCTCTCGTGCATGGTGTGGTTCGGACTAGGCTTTAAGCGGCGCGACGGCGCGCGCAGGAGTGGATCGAAAATCGTGCTTGCCCGGCGGACCTGCAGGTTCGCTGTTGCCGGACCTGTTCACGGTTTCCGGGAATTTTCCGGGCAACCCGCGGCATGCCCGGGTAGCCTGGAAAATTCCGGGTTACCTGAAAAGAGCCTGCCAACCGGGAAAAACGTTGATTATACCGCCCGCGCCGGCCCATTCGACCGGTCTTGCTGCGTGCGGCCCGATCCCGTGCCAGGGACGGGCCCGCCGCTCCGCTCAGCGGTTGGCCGGCACGGCAGGCGCTGCCGCGGCACCGCCCGCCTGCGGCGGCACGTCGGTCACGAAGCCGATCCGCGTGAGGCCGGCGGCCTGCGCGGCGCCCATCACCTGCGCAATCACGTCGTAGCGGGTCGCGCGCGACGCGCGCAGCCGCAGCTCGGGCGGCGCACCGCCCGCGGCGGCGGCCCGGAAGCGCGCGGGCAGCGCGTCGAGCGCCACCGGCGCGTCGTCCCAGTACAGCTTGCCCGCGTCGTCGATCGACAAGGTGACGGATTGCGGCGTGTCGCGCGCGACGCTGGCCGCGACCTTCGGCAGGTCGAGCCGGATCGCATGCGTCATCAGCGGCGCGGTGATGATGAAAATGACGAGCAGCACCAGCATCACGTCGATCAGCGGCGTCATGTTGATCTCCGCCATCGGCGCGGACGTCTTGTGGTGCTCGAGTCCGCCGAATGCCATGGTCGCTCCTCCGGAATGGACGCGTCAGGCTTCCTGCGCGCACACGAACACGTGCAGGTCGCGCGCGAAACCGTCGAGTTCCTCGGCGAGCTGCCGCACGAGCCGCCCGAGGATGTTGTAGGCCAGTACCGCGGGAATCGCGACCACGAGCCCGAACGCGGTCATGATCAGCGCCTCGCCGACCGGCCCCGCGACGTTCTCGATCTGCGCCTGCCCGCTCGCGGCGATGCTGCCGAGCGCGTGATAGATACCCCACACGGTGCCGAGCAGCCCGACGAACGGCGCGGTGCTGCCGATCGACGCGAGCAGCACCTGGCCGAACTCGAGGCGCCGCTGCGAGCGCAGCATCGCGTGCCGCAACGCACGCAGCACGCGTTCGCCGCGCTCGACGCGCGCGGCCAGCGCGGCCGGGTCGTGGTCGTCGGCCGCATCGCGCGCGGCTTCGGCGAGCGGCACGAACACGCGCTCGCGATCGGCGCCGGCGAGCGCGGTGATGCCCGCGTCGAGCGACGGCGCGCGCCAGAACGCGGCGAGCGCGCGCGGCCCCTGCCGCTTCGCGCGGACCAGCAGCCAGGCTTTCATGAGGAGGAAGCACCAGCTGGCGACGGACATCGCCAGCAGTACATAGGCGACGGCATGCGTGATCGCATCGCCGCTTTCGAGGTAGTGGACAACGCCGGTGGGTATCGCCATCGGAGTTTCCCCGTGGGGTCAGCGCAGGCCGAGCACGTCCTGCATGTCGAACAGGCCGGCGCCGCGCGCCGACAGGAAGCGGACCGCGCGCAGCGCGCCCTGCGCATACGACACGCGGCTCGACGACTTGTGCGTGATCTCGATGCGCTCGCCGATCCCGGCGAACAGCACGGTGTGATCGCCGACGATGTCGCCGCCGCGCACCGCCGCGAAGCCGATCGACGACGGATCGCGTTCGCCCGTCACGCCGTGGCGGCCGTACACCGCGCAATCGTCGAGCGAGCGCCCGAGCGCGCCGGCGACCGCTTCGCCCATCATCAGCGCGGTGCCCGACGGCGCGTCGACCTTGTGGCGGTGATGCGCCTCGATGATCTCGATGTCGTAGCCGTGCGAGAAGTGCTTCGCCGCGAATTCGAGCAGCTTCAGCGTGACGTTCACGCCGACGCTCATGTTCGCCGCGAACACGATGCCGATCTTGCCCGCCGCGGCCTGCAGCCCGGCCTTCTGCTCGGCGGTGAAGCCGGTCGTGCCGATCACGAGCTTCACGTCGTGGCGCAGCGCGGCCTCGATATGGGCCATCGTGCCTTCCGGACGCGTGAAGTCGATCAGGTAGTCGGCCTGCGCGAACACGGCGTCGAGATCGGCGGTCAGCCTGACCCCGGTTTCCTTGCCGAGGAACGCGCCGGCGTCCTGGCCGAGGAACGGCGAATCGGCGCGGTCGAGCGCGCCGACGAGCTGCGCGTCGGAATCGTTGAGAACGGCTTCGATCAGCATCCGGCCCATACGGCCCGATGCGCCGGCAATCGCAATCTTCATGGCTTTCTACACGACAGGTCTAAAGGCGGGCGGCGCATGCCGCCCTGTTTCCGCGCGCGGGCTTATTGCGCCGGCGCGGTGAGCGGCTGGTTCTGCAGCGTGTCGGAACCTTGCGGGCCGACCGGCGGCGACGCCTCGTTCGACGCGTTCGGCGGCGGCGGACGATGGAACTGGAACTGCGGCTGGATCGCCGGAACCGCGCCCGGCGGCTGGCCGCCCGGCACCGGCGCACCGCCGGAAGCCTGCGTGGACGGCGTGAACCGCCGCGCGGCCGAGCCCTGGCCCGACACCTGGTTGGTCGCGCGGTTCGCCGCGCGGGCGGCCTGCGCGTTCGCATCCTGGTCGACCACCGCACCGGACGCCGGCACGGTGGACGGGCTCGCGACCGTCTCCGGCGCCGGCGCGCTCGCCGCCTGCGCGGCGCTCGCGGCGGCGGCAGCCTCGGCGGCCTTCTTCGCCGCTGCGGCCGCCTTCGCCTTCTTGCCGCCACGGTCGCCGTCGATGTCGGCCAGCAGGTCGAGTTCCGAAGGCAGGTTGTCCGCCCCCGTCCAGCCCGCGACGCGATCGCCCGAGAACGTCACGACGAGATCGCGCTGCTGGACGACCGCCGTCGAGCCGCGCTTGAAGTAGAAGAGGTAATCCCAGCGGTCGGCGTGGAACATGTCCGCCAGCAGCGGGGTGCCGAGCAGCGCGCGTACCTGCTCGCGCGACATGCCGACCTGCAGCTGCGAGGCTTTCTCCTGCGACACGAAGTTGCCTTGCACGACGGTGATCCGGTAGGGGGTGATGCTCTGCGCGATGCGCTGCGTCACGCTGTCGTACGACGAACAACCAGCCAGCGCGGCAACGGCGGCGGCAGCGATGATGACACTCCGCATGCGGCTCCTCTGAAAGTGCGAAAGAGATTCTGGAATCATTTCCCTCACCGTGCAGGCCCGCGTCGCAGGCCGCGCGTGTTTCTGGAACGGCGAAAAGCCGGTAACATTGAAGCCCTGCATTGTACTCTAGGGATGCCTAGCCATGACCAATCCGACGGATCTCAAGAATATCGGGCTAAAGGCCACCCTACCGCGCCTCAAGATTCTCGAGATCTTCCAGCAAAGCCCGGTGCGCCACCTGACCGCAGAAGACGTCTACCGGAACCTGCTCAACGAGCAGCTCGACATCGGGCTTGCCACCGTCTACCGCGTGCTGACGCAGTTCGAGCAGGCCGGCCTGCTGTCGCGCAGCAACTTCGAATCCGGCAAGGCCGTGTTCGAACTGAACGAAGGCTCGCACCACGACCACCTCGTGTGCCTCGATTGCGGCCGGGTCGAGGAATTCTTCGACGCCGAGATCGAAAGCCGCCAGCAGGCGATCGCGAAGGAGCGCGGCTTCCGGCTCCAGGAGCACTCGCTGGCGATGTACGGTTCCTGCACGACCGAGAACTGCCCGCACCGCAAGCACTGAGATCCACCGCGCACGCGGCGCATGCAACACGGCCCGGACGGCGATTCGCCTTCCGGGCCGTCTTCTTTTCGGGATACGCAAGAGGCGCCCCGGGGAAACCGGCGGTGCGCCGACGCTCCAAGGGCGGGCCCGCCCAGGCTTTCGCACACCCTTCGCGCTGCCTGCCCGGCCGGCCCCGGGTGACATCAGGCCGCCGGAGGGGCCCGCCTGCCCGCCTTCGTCATGCCGCGCCCGCGCAGGCCGGCTCGAACTCGAGCGCCCATGCGTGCTCGAGCGGGATTTCATCGCAGTTCGGCTGCGGGCCGCCGCGATCGACGATCACGAAATCGCTGACCGCATCCAGCGCGAGCAGCGGATGGTGCCAGACGCCCTTCGCATAGTTCACGCCCTGCCAGCCTTCCGCGAGGAACGCGCGCATCGCGTCGGGCCGGAACTCGCCGGCCGGCGCGACGACGATCGCGTAACGCGACACCGCCGCGAGCGGGATGAACGCCTGGCTGCCATGCGGATGGCGCTCCATCAGCGTGACCGCAACCGGCAGCGCACGCGGCTGCGCGCGGAATACGCTGACGAGCGGGCGGCCGCCGTCCGCGCACACGTCGATCGTCGCGAGATCGTGGAAGCGCTCGGTCGTGCCGCCGTTGATCGGGAAATGGCGCGCGCCTTCGAGCGCGATCACGTCGCCGAACGGCGCGAACGCTTCGCGGGTCAGGCGCTCGACGCGCAGGATACGGGATCCGCTCATGCCGTTGCCCTCCTTCAAGCCGGCTCGCCCCACAGACGCAGGCGCGACACGCCGCCGTCCGGGAAGATGTTGAAACGCACGTGCGTGACGGGGCCGAGCGCCGCAAGCTGGTCGAACGTGTGGACGTGGTCCATCGACAGCTTCTGCTCGCCGAGCAGTTCGGCCCAGAACATCGCCTGCGTGACGAGCGAGTCGTCGGTGCCGCCCGCCACCCTCGCGGCCTGCAGCGAGCAGCGGTCGGGGAAATTGCCCTTGAAGAACGCGGTATCGACCTCGACGCGCCGGATGATGCCCGGCCGCGCGAGCGCGACGATCGCCCAGTCGTTGCCGGGCTCGCGGCGGCGCCGCGTTTCCCAGCCGTCGCCCATGTTCGCGCCGCGCCCCGGCATCAGCATCTGCGATGCCGGGCCGAAGTGCTGGTTGTTTGCGGCCACCAGGTAACCGCCGTTCTCGATCGCCGCGAGGTCGACGAGCTCGCCGGCCGGCACCTGGCGCCAGTCGCGCTGCGGCTGGCCGTACACGCGCAACCGCGCGAGGCCGCCGTCCGGGTACAGGTTCACGCGCAGGTGCGTATACGGTTGCGCATCGTCGACGCTCACGTAGTGATGCGAATTGCCCTGCAGCGTCGTCGCCGGGACGATCGTGCGCCACTCGGCGTTGTCGGACGGCGTGTCGCCTTCGGCGACGCACGCGTCGATCGACGCGGCCGGCGGAAAGTTGCCGGTGAAATGGCTCGTGTCGAGGTCGACGCCGTGGATCACGCCCGGCCGCGCGAGCCGCACCACGCAGAAGTCGTGGCCGGTCGTGCGCTTGCGGCGCGTTTCCCAGCCGTCCATCCACTTGCCGTGGTCGTCGTACTTGCCGGGGATGAACACGGCCGGCTCGGGATTCAGCATGCGCTCCTTCGGCGCGAAGAACTCGTCGCTGGCAAAGAGCGCCTGCGCCCCGAGGCGCGGGTCGGCGAGGTTCATGTAGCGCCGCGTAAACACCGGCGCATCCGGATCGAGGATGGGGGCTGCCATGTCGTCTCCTGTAGTTTGATGAAGGGCCGGCGCATCGAGGCGCCGGCCACATGAATGCCAAGTGCGCGGGGCGGCCTGGGGCAAAGCCGCCCGCGCGGGGTCGCGCTCAGAGCGCGTGAGCCTGGTCGCCGGCAACCGGTGCCGCGCGGTCTTCCTCTTCGGCCGGCACGTAGCGCAGCTCGCGGTTCAGCACGCGCTTCGCGCGGGCCCGGTCGATGTCGTTCTCCCACACCGCGACGACCACCGTCGCGACGCAGTTGCCGATCAGGTTGGTCAGCGCACGGGCGATGCCGACGAACCAGTCGACCGGCAGGATCAGCACGAGGCCGAGCACGGGAATCGCGGGGATCGCCGACAGCGTCGCCGCGAGGATCACGATCGCCGAGCCCGGGATCCCGTGCGCGCCCTTCGACGTGACGAGCGACACGAGCAGCACGACGATCAGGTCGTGCGTCGACAGCGGCGTGTTGGTGGCCTGTGCGATGAACAGCACGGCGAGCGTCAGGTAGATCGAGAAGCCGTCGAGGTTGAACGAATAGCCGGTCGGGATCACGAGGCCGACCGTCGAATCCTTCACGCCCATGTATTCGAGCTTGCGCATCACCTGCGGCAGCACCGCGTCCGACGACGCCGTGCCGAGCACGATCGACAGTTCCTCGCGCAGGTAGCGGATCAGCTTGAACACCGAGAAACCCGCGAGCCGCATCACCACGCCGAGCACGACCGTGACGAACACGAAGCAGCTCAGGTAGAACACCGCGACCAGGTAGCCGAGCTGCTTGAGCGACGCGACGCCGTACTTGCCGGTCGTGAACGCGATCGCGCCGAGCACGCCGAGCGGCGCGAGCTTGATGATGAAGCCGATGATCCGGAAGAACACGTGCGACAGTTCCTCGATCAGCGAGTTGACGCGTTGCGCCTTGTCGCCGAGCAGCGACAGCGCGGAACCGAACAGCACCGCGAACACGAGGATCTGCAGGATGTCGCCCTTCGCGAACGCGTCGATCGCGGTCTCGGGGATGATCTTCATCAGGTAGCCGGCCGTGTCCTTCAGGCTCTCGGCGTTCTTCGCGTACGACGCGAGCGACGACGCGTCGAGCGAGCGCAGGTCGATGTTCATCCCGACGCCCGGGCGCGTGACCCACGCGAGCACGAGGCCGATGCCGAGCGCGAGCGTCGTCATCACCTCGAAGTAGATGACGGCCTTCAGGCCGACCCGGCCGACCTTCTTCAGGTCGCCCGCGTTCGCCATCCCGCTGACCACGACGCAGAACACGATCGGCCCGATCACCATCTTGATGAGCTTCAGGAAGCCGTCGCCGAGCGGTCGCAACGACTCGGCGAAATGCGGGAAGAACGCGCCCAGCGCGATCCCCAGGATAAGTGCGACGACTACCCGGCCAAACAGCGAATTAAGGAATTTCGACACGGCGCTCTCCCGATCCAACGGTTGCAGTTTCGTCTGTTCATACTGGTAAGACCAGTGATGTTATGGTGGATAGTAGGAAGCCGATATAGTGGCGTCAAGGACGGACAAAATAGGGATTTCCCACCCC
>NZ_QMFZ01000003.1:0-382726 GCF_003294055.1 Burkholderia reimsis | reverse complement strand
CTGCCCCCCGCCGCCACCGCCCCTCTCCCCGCCGGGCTCGCCGCCAGCGCCTGTACGAGGAAGTCGCACGGATCGCCCTGCGGCAACACCGGCAGCGCCGGAAGCTTCACGCTCGCGGCGCGCGGCCCCGGGAACGGATGCCCGCCCGACTTCACCGCGAACTGCCCTGGTGTCTCGACGATGATGTCGCCGCCCTTCAGCGTGATCCGGTTCGGCCCCTGCTGCAGCACGATCGCATCCTGCGCGAGCACGTCGACGCGCTCGTCGGTCGACGTCACGCGCACGGTCTGGTCCGCGAGAATCTCCATCGTCGACGCGTGCGCCTCGACGCTCACCGGCCCTTCGCCCGCGATCGCCTTGAGCCCGCCCGCCACGCTGTACAGGCTTGCTGCATCGCCCGTCGCCGCGGCCACGGTCGCACCGGCGCCCACGTGCGCATCACCTTGCGACGTCACATGAACATGCTGCGCCGCATACGACACCGCGCTGTCCAGCGTCGTCACCACGATGTTCTCCGGCGACTCCATCAGCACCGCGGGTGTCGCGAATCGCTCGACGGGATCGCCTCCGTCGCGCTGCGTGCCGCTCGGCTTGGTCGCGCTCTGGCCGCCCACGCTCCCCGCATACTTGCCGTCCTGCGCGGGATCGATCGCCTTCAGGAAATCCGTCAGCGCCGCGTTCGCGCTCAGGCCGACTGCCAGCGCGCCGGTGGCCGCCCGGTCGAGTTCCTGCGCGGTTTTCTCGGCGTCCTTCAACTGCTCCACGCGTTCGGCGACGTCCATCTGCGTCGACGCACCGAACTGACGCGCGGTACTCGATACCAGCACGCCCGCGCCGGCCCGCACGACGCCCCAGCCCTGCGTCGCCAGTTCGAAACCTTCACCGCGATAGGCGCCGCGCATCGTGCCCTGCTGGTCGATCAGATAACCCTGCGCGAGGCGCGTGCCGGCAGTCGAATTGTTCAGCTCGTGGCGCAATTGCCCGGCCGCATCGTCCATCACCCAGCGGCTGCCCGGTTGCCCGTCGAGCGTTTGCGTCTGCAGGCCCGTCAGCGATCCTGAATGATTCGCGTCGCTGCCTTCGCCGGCCGAGAACGGCGGTCGCACCCGGCCGCCGTACACCTGGCCGAGGACGACGGGCGCGTCGATGTTGCCGGACTCGAAGCCGACCACCACCTCCGCCCCCACGCGCGGCGCGAACGCATGGCCGAAATTCGGCCCGGCGGCCTGTTCGGCGACGCGGACCAGGATGCCCGACCGATGGTCGCCCGGCGCATGGCCGGCCGGATTGGAGCGGCTCGCCGTATCGGTCAGCCCGCCAGGCAGCGGCGCGACACCGCGCATCCACGGAAACTGGATGCGGACCTGGTGATCGCGCGTGCTGCTGACGCGGCCGCCCGGCTCGCCGACCACGATCGCGGTCTGCACGCCATGCACCGTCGGCCGGTCGCGATGCGGCGGCACGATCGGCGTGCCTTCCGGCACCGCGATGAAGCGGTTGCGATACAGGCCCTTCTCGAGCTCGCCGCGTCCGAACAGCTGCCCGATCTGCGCGCCGAGATTGTTGACGGCCTCATGCTCGATCGACAGCGGCACGAACCGCACGGGGCCGCTCAGATAATCGTTCAGCGTGTGCACCCTGCCGACCTCGAGCGTGCGCGACGATCCGCCGCCACGGTAAACCCGTTTGGCGAGCTGCAGCGCGTCGAGACGCTGCTCGGCGTAACGCTGCGCGTCGCCGCTCGTGTCGAAGCGGCCGGCACGCTGGCCGTCGTAGACTTCCCGCACCGGCAGCAGCGGCGCGTCGGCGTCGGCCGGCTGCTGCGCCTGGCCGGCCAGCGCAACGAGCTCGCTGGCTTTCCAGCTCGTCGTCACCACGCGATCCGGCACGAGCTGACGCCGATCGGAGAATTGCGTCATCACGCCGTCCGGATCGCCGACGTCCTGCGCATTGAATGCGATCGCGCTGCCGTCGGGCAGCCGTGCGTGGCGGTCGAACACGACGACCGTATGATCGCCCGACGGTGCGTTCCCCGTGTCCTGCCCGTGCTCGATGCGAAACGACAACCCGGCTTCCGACAGCTGCCTCAACACGAAATCGAGATCGGTTTCCCGGTACTGGCCGCGCAGGCGGAACGCACGCAGTGGCTCGACTCGCTCGTAGCGCCGATGCGCTTCCGGGTAATCGCCGAACACTTGCTCGCAGATGCCCTCGACGTCGAGATCGACGAAATACAGGCAATTGCGGCGCAGCTGCAGCAGCGCGAGCCACGATTCCATCGTGAGCCGGTAGCGCGTGAACTCGCCGTCGCTCTCCGCATACGCGGCATGCGTGACGTAGCCGTTCCAGCAGCGCTCGCCCACCGCCGTCGCAAGGCGCAGCCGCACGGCGCTGCCGATCAGCGGCGCCAGATCGAGAAACGGCTCGCTCGACAGCACGTCGATCTCGAACCGGAACGATTCGCTGATCCCTTCACGACCGTGAAAGCGCTCGACCACGAATGCCCCCGGCATCGCGGTATCGATCTGGATATGGCGGGTCGCTTGCCCGTACCCCGTTAATGCGGCAACAAGATCCATGTCGTTTCTCGGCAATCGCGCGCGAATGCGTTTCGCGTCGGCTGGTTCGTATCGAATCGGTTCTGCGGTGCAACGGCGAGCGGCCGCCGCACGCGGGAGACAGTACGCCGCATCATTGCGGGAAGATCCCGTTCATGTTGACCTTGTACTGCAGCATCTTGCGCTGCGCCTCCATTTCTTCCTGCACGCTCGGTACGTGGGGTGCATCCCAGCGCACGCCGTTCACGTAAACGGTGCGCCAGCGCAGGTAACCCCAGACGAACGAAAACTCGCGCCCCGAATCCTGCAACGCGAGACCGCCCGTGACATTAGGATCGGTCAGCACGGCGCTGTCGGTCGGCGCATTCGCGTCCTTGGCCGCGCGTGCCTTCTGCGCGGCCTGCTGCGCGGCGTCGTAGCGCTTCAGGATATCGGCCTGCCGTGCGCTCAGCGGCGAACGCGGTTCGGGCTCCTGCACCGCGCTGACCCCGGGCCCGAGCCCGAGCGCACTCGCGCCCATCACCTGCATGATCTGCGACGGCCCCGGCTGGCCAAGCTGCCGACGCTTCCGCCACGCCGCGTGCTCGCGCTCGAATTCCGCCTGACGGGTTTTCAGCGCCTTGATCTGGTTGTAGTTCCAGACGTCGTCGTCGTCGCCAAGCGGCTTGAACCACGCGCGCGAGTCGTGCATGAAGTTGTCGTACAGCGCGCTGATCGGCGCCTCCGGCGGCCCCATGTTCCAGTCGCCCCGCACCTCGAGCCACTGTTGCCACTTCTCGTCGAGCTGCAACTGGAAAAAATCCTCGGCGCGCTTCGCACTCGCGCGTACCACCGGACCGACGAGCGGAAGCGCGGACTGCAGGCCCTGGACGATCGGCAGCACGGCCGGGGAAATGACGGCTGCCGCCTTCGGGTTCTGCGTGAGCTTCTTGCTGACCGCGTTGCCCGCGTAGCGTCCCACGGTCGGGCCGCCCTGCTTCTCGCACTCGAGCAGGTCGTGCCATTCGAGCCGCAGTTCCTCGTTCGCGCTGTCGAGGTCGACGGCATCCTGCGGATACGCGGCCTTGGCGGCCAGGAACGATGGTTGCGTACGCAAGTTGTCGAGGCGCATCTTGCGCCAGCGCAGGTACAGCCCGTAGTGCGCGCGCATCAGGCCCGGCGTGCCGTGCTCCCTGGCGTAGTAGTAGTCCGCGCTCGTTCTCACGTAGGCGGAAAACGCGCGCTTGAGCGCGGGCGAGATCGCGAACGCCGCAGCCGCTTCGGCGGCGACACCGGGCCCGTTGATGTCGAGCGGAACACCGGCCTTGCGCGCTTCGCGATACATGTCGAGCAGCGGTATCTGCGACAGCTTGTCCGCATCGCCCGTGCCACGCCCTTGCTCGCCCGGTCCATAACCGCCGCCGACGTCCGAATGGACGCCCGGATAGACGATCTCCTCGCGCCCGTCGATCGACGCATCGATCAGGTCGAGCGGGAACGATCCGCGCGGCTCGTGTGCTGCGACCATGTGGACGCAGCGGCGGACGGAATACGGCACCCTCATCAGTTCCTTGCGTCCCCAGCCGCCGTGCCCGTCGAACAACGTCGCGGCCGTGCTTTGCGCGATGCCGACCGACGCGACCGTATCGAACAGGCCGAGAAAGTCGTACGACACCGGCACGCCGCACAGGCTGAAATCGGCGTCGAGTGCATCGTTCAGCCAATTCGAGAACGTGCGCGCTTCAGCCGCGCCGCGCGAAAAGCCGAACACATACAGGCGGATGCGCTGCAGTTTCGGCTTGCCCTTGACCAGCAGATCGCCGACGCGCTCCTTCAACTGCGCGCAACGGGCCCGCAACGCGGCGCGCCGTTTGTCGTCCCATGCGCGCATGGTCGCGGTCCAGTTCGCCGTATCGACTTCGCCCTTGAGCTGTGCCCAGATCGTGTCGCGATCCCAGGTGAGTTCGATCCCGTTCTGCTCGGCCGCCATCAGCTTGAGGGCGCCGGCGCTCGAACTGCCTCGCGCGTTGATGTCGCCGAGACTGCCCGGCTTCGGCGGCGTGCCGCCGAGATCGATGCCCTTGAAATTCAGGTCGACGCTGACGGCCTTCGCGAGCGCCTTGTCGCTCTTGCCGAGCGCCGCGGACAGCGAATTGCCGAACGCGTGCGCATGCACGACGTTGTGGATCTGCAGCAGCGCCCAGTTGATGCGCCCCTCGCCGGCCCACCCCGTCGCGGCGCCCGCCGCGGCCTGCAGCCCGACACCCTGGTCGCCGACCTCGTCGACGAAGGGCGTACCGACGCCCGCCACGTAGATGGCGCTGTGATACTTGTCGCGGGGAAACACGTCGAACAGGCGTGCGACGTTGCTGTGCTTGCCGCCGGCGCGATCGCGATCGGCGTTGTTGCGCGTGCCGTCGAAGAAGATGCCGACGTGCAGCGTCTTGCAGCAACTCATCCCGTCGTCGTCGTGCAGGCGGCGCATGATCGCGTCCTGCTCCTCCGGGGTGACGATCGCAACGTCGGGCCGGTCAGCGCTCGCGAAGCGGAAACTCATCGCGTGATCCTCTTGTCGGGATTCGGGCACTGCGGATCGCCATTGCGCAACGTGAAGTGCCCCGGACACGCTTCGGCGGGCGCCTGAAGATTTTCGGGAAAACCGCGGTAGCCGGGCATCCACTGCGACGCATAGACCTTGATTCGATCGTGCGGAAAGAACAGGACCCACAGGAAGCCGTCCGAGAACGCGTCGTAGCGCTCGACCGGCACGACGCGGCTCGCGAGCGCCTTCGGATCCTTCCTGTACAGGTTGTCGTCCCGCCACTGCAGGTTGACGGTCAACCCCGGATGCCATTGCTTCGGTAACGCGACGCAGCAGATGATCGCGCCGCCGCCGCTGCCGACGCGAGCCGGGACCGCCCCGCCCCAGGTGCCGTCGACGTAGAACGCGCCGATCGGAACGTCGGTGTAGTTGAGGGCATTCAGCTTCAAGCCCATCGTGTCGGGCTCGGCCGGCGCGCTCGCCCCCCCCGCCGCACCCGACGCCGCAAACGACACATCGGTGGCACGCGAGCATCCTGCCGTCCCCAGCAGGATGGCCATGAACATCAGCAGCCGAGCGGCAAACGTCGTGGAACCGGCATTCAGACTCATTTCTTGATCCTCTTGTCCGACGCCGTCCGGCGCGGATCGCTATCAACAGTGTGCTCCGTCGCATGCCGCGCAGACACGTCCGTGTCGCCGTTCGCATGCGCGCGAACCCGCATTGTTCTATGCGGACGACGCGGCAGGCGCCCGCTCCGTCGCCAGATACCCGGCCGCCACGAGCGCATCGAGCGCGACCCGCGACGCTGCCGCAGGCGGCCCGTCGTGCCGCGCCCACGCCGCGCTCACGCACGCATGGGCTTGCGACGGCGTTGCGAGCAGCCGGCCGAAACTCTCCGGACGCTGGCGGACATGAAAAAGCAGCGTGTCGATCTTCGCGGCTTGCCGCAGTCGTTCGACCTGGTCCCCGTCGAGCACGTAGGGCTCGCCGCTGCGCCCGGCACCCGCTTCGCCGGCCACCGCTTCGCGTGCGGTGTCGACATCGAGCGCCACGAGCGCTCCGGTGCGATCGAACACATGCCACGCGTCGATGCCGTCCGTGAAGCGGCGACGCTGCGCGGGCGTGAGCGCCTCGAGCCAGGCCGGCAGGCAACGCGTATCGGCGAAACGCACCAGGAACGCTTCGCCGTCGGCCGCCGCGCTTGCCTCCATCTGCCCGCGCAGATGCGCGGCAAGCGCGCCCGTATCGCGCGCACCGCGCAACAGGCTCACCATCGGACATCCGGACGTCTCGCGCAGCACGGTCTCGAGCATCGCCGCGCGCGCTGCCGCGTCGACAGGCAACGGCGCGAGGCACGGCGAGATCGCCGCCAGGTCGTCGCCGTCGTACACGCCTTCGTACAGCACGACGACGGCATCGTTGCGGTCGACCGCGGGCATCCGGTCACGCAGCGCCGGTGCGAAACCCATGTCGAGCAGCAGATGCCAGCGGCCGCCGGCCGGCGCGTGCTCGAACAGCGCGTTCAGCCGATCCGGCGTGTCGTCGGGATAGCGGTCGATCCAGTCGGTCGGTTCGATCTTCATGCTCAGATTGCCTTGCCCGCAAGCGCGCTGCCCGACTGCATCGCGTGCAGCAGGCATTCGACGCACACCTTCTCGGGAAACTGCGGCAACGGCGTACTCATTTGATCAGGGCCCACGAAAGCATGCTGCGCGGCATACACGACGAATTTGCCCGGGCAGCCGAACGTGACGTCGCCGCCTTCGATCGTCACATGCGCGCCGCCGCTCACCGCGAGATGCACCGTCTTCTTCGCGGCGATCTCGACATCCGCGCTCGCGGACGCGACCTTCAGGCCGTCGCGCGCACGCAGGCCCAGCACGTCGCGCTGCGCCTGCAGCGTCAGCCCGTCCCTGCCGGAGATCAGGCTCATGCCGACGCCGTCCGCATGGCTTGCGCCGCCCAGCCAGCCGATGCCCTGCCCGCTGTGAATGCGCAGCTGCTGCGCGGCGGCGAGATTGAAGTCGGCACCGCTGCCGAGCGACAGCGTTTCGCCGGCCGCCCATTGCAGCGCCTGCCCGGCGATCAACCCCTGTCCGCCCCGTGCCTCGATCCCGAGCACCGCGTCGCCCGTATGCGGCAATGCGTTGCCCGTCGATCGCTGCGCGGCATCGGCCGATGCCTGTGCGTAGCCGTTCGCGCCGACCGTCGTTGCGAAGCTCTGCGCGAGCGCGTCGAGCGGCGCGGCCTTGCCGTTCAGCGACGACTGGCCCGCCTGCTCCACGCCGCGCTGCGCGGCGAACGGCAGCGTCCCGTGCGTATCGGCAGTCTTGTCGAACCGGCCGACCAGCGCGGCGTGCCGCGCGAGCAGCGCCTGCAGCGCGGAGGCATCGCCCGCCGGCTGGGCGGCGCCGGAGGGCGCATAACTCGACACCAGCAAGCCGCGCGTCGCACGCATCGCACCGTACGCGTCCGAGCGCAATTCGACGCCCTGGCCGCGAAAACTGCCGAGATAGTTGTCGGACTGATGACGCAGATGGCCGAGGTTCAGTTGTGTCGCCGCGTGCGTGGTCGCCATCTGCAGGCGCCCCATGCCGTCCGAATCGTCCGCGACCAGTTGGTTGTGGCCTTGCCCGTCGAACCCCTGGCTCTTGAAGCCCGACAGCGCCCCGGCGTGATTGTGGCGATCCGCGCCGCCGCCGGCGCCGTGCCACGCGGGGCTCAGCCCGTTCGCGAGATTGCCCTGCGCGCTCGGCGCATGGTCGCCCGCCTGCGCGTAGATCGATGCGTCGAGCGGTTTCCCGGCCGCGCCGCCCGGCGAAGGCGACTCACCGCCTTCACCGCGGCCGTTGAACAGGCCGCCGAGCACGATCGGCCGGTGAATCAGCCCGTGGTGAAACTGCACGAGAACTTCATGGCCGATGCGCGGCACCTGCTGAAGCCCGTGCCCGTCGCTCGCGAGCCGTTGAATCGCTCGCGTCGGATAGGTGCCCGTATCGTCTTCCGCCTGCCAGTGGAACCGGATGCGCAAGCGCCCCTGCGCGTCGGCATGCACCGGCCCCGTCGAACCGGGCTGCGCGCTGCCGGTCGGACCGACGACGATCGCCGTCTGCGCGCCCAGCGCCGTCGCAACCGGATTGAGCCGCTGCCCGGTCCCGTCCGCCAGCGTGGGCCGCCAGACTTGCGTACGCGGCACCGCATCGAACCGGTTCGCGTAACCGCCCGCCTGCGCTTGCCGGAGCACGCGCGGATCGACCTTCGCCGCCGGCAGCGGCCCGAGTTGCCGCTCGATGGCTTCCATGACGGTCGGCGGGAGATTGTTGATCCCGACGTGCTCGACGTGCGTCAGCAGAAAATCCTCGGGCGCCGCGGCACCGCGCACGGCTTGCCAGCCGGCATCGACGAGCTTCAGCGCACGCCCGGCGCGCGCCGTGCGCAGCGTGCCGTAGCCGGTCCAGAAACATGCGCGAGACACGATCGCGTCGGCCTGGCGCCGGGCCGTGTCTTCCGCGTCGCGCAGGGTATCGAACGCTTCCGGCCCGACGTCGTCGTAGAGCTCGCGCGGGCCGTTCGGCCGGCCGAGATCCGTGCTCGCGGTGGTCGCGCGGTTCGCGCGGTAGTCGCTGCTGATCAGCGTGACACGATCGGCCGTCAGCGACAGCGACTGCCCGATCCCGAGGATCACGTCGTCGGCGTCGGTCGCTGTCCCGCTCGAGCGGCGCGGCACCCCGCCGCGTCGCGCCGACGTCTCGTCCTCGGCCAGTTGCGCGCTGTCGTCGAAGACCAGCATCGCATGCCCGGCGGGCGCGTCCTCGTCCTCGACGAAGCAGAACCCGAGGCCGGCCTCGGCCAGCAGATGCTGCACGAATTCATAGTGCGTATGAGTGCGGTACTGCACGCGATACGCAACCGGAGCCAGCGCGTCGAGACGCCGGCCCGCATCCGGCGTGAGGCGCCACCGCGCGATCCCGGCGTACGGCGCGAACACCGTGTCGAGCACGTCGGCGAGTGTCTGATTCACGAAGGTTCGTTCGTCACGCGCATGCGTGAGCGCCGCGAGCCACGGCACGATCTGGAGATGGTAGCGAGCGAGGCCGGCGTCGTAACCGATGCACTCGGCCTCGGCGACGAGTCCGCTTCGCAGCGTCGTCGTACCGTTCGCGAGCGTAGTGCGGATCGCGACACGCTGCCCGAGCATCGCGTCGAGATCCAGCGCGGGATCCGTCGACAGCGCATCGACGTTCCATTGAAAGAGATCGGAGAGCGATTCACGACCGGTCCAGCGCTCGATTTGAAATGCGGCAAGCGCGCCGGATCCGTCCAGCGAATACAGGCGATTGAATGCGCCGAATAGAGACGCAAATTCCTTGATGACGCTCATGCGATTCCCGCTCTCTCAGGATTTCGACGTTTTTAAGTGCATAGGCTGCGACGAACACGGGACGATGCACGATTGCCGGCACCGCAATCGCCACGCCGAACCGGCAGGAAACACACGGAATTCCCCTGCAGCACTGCCCGCTACGGGCACCTGCCCCGCCATCAGGCGGAGCGCAGCCAACTGGCCGGCTGAATGGATGCACCCTTTTTTTGAAGCTTGCTATTTTAAATTACACAGTCAGACTCCGCTACAGGAAAACACCTGACAAAAAAACGCGAAACCTTGACGCGCGGGCTTCACACGCGATAATGGCTGCTTTCAGTTCGACAGCTACCTGACTATCCAGCCGAATCAGGCAATTATTTCCGAAAGGTAATAAATACCTGATTCAGTCGAAATGGATTCGAAAAGCGTCGCCGATGACATCCGGGATCGGGAAATCCGGATGCATCGACGACGATCCAGCAAGGAGGCCTATCCGGATGACCCAACCCTTCATCGTCCTTGGTGACAAGCACAGCCATGGCGGCACCGTGACCAGTGCATCGACGCTGTCGTCGGTCGACGGTCGCGGCATCGCTCGCCGCAACGACACGGTGACGTGTCCGGTACACGGCCCGAATCACATCGTCGACGGCGACGACACGATGATCGTGCAAGGCGAAGGCGTCGCACGCGACGGCTACAAGACGGCGTGCGGCGCCGTGCTGGTCGCAAGCAGAACGGCAGGCAGTGACGGCGGCTGACACACGCGTCGGCAAGTCACGGGGGAATAGAAGGAAATGATCACGGGGTTGCGCAAAACGGCATTCGTCGCCGCGCTATTCGTTGCGGTGTGGGTCGCCGTGCTCGTCTGGTGGAAGACGACCCGGCATGCACCGACCACCGGAGACCTCCTGCTGTGCGGGCTCGTGCTGCCGGCGGCGCTCGCCGTTTGCGTGGCATGGTTGCGCCGGGGGCTCGGCCAGCGCCCGGCACCCGCGGCGGCCGCACCGGCGACGTCGTCCGCGTCGAAGGACGCGGCGGCCACACAGGATGCCGAGTCGCACACGTGGTCGGCCCTTCTGCTCGACAGCAGCGTCCGGCTACCGACGGGTGCGACGACCGCGGAAATCGATGCGGCGGCCCGGGAAGAGCACCCCGTCGCGCTTCATCCCGAACTGCAACGCCCGGACGGAACCGGTGTATTCGCCAGCACGGTCGATTCGGTGTCGCCCGACCGGTTCGATGCGAGCCTCCTCGCGCCGGGCGCGCAGGAAACACTTCAGGACGAGCACTGGCGCGGGCTGCTGCTGGCCGCCGATGCACTCGACGAATTGCGCGAGCGGCATGCCGTGCTGTCCGGCGCGAACGCGTCGCCGCTCAGGCTCCACCTGCTGATGCCGGACCGCTGGCAACCGGTCGCCGCAACGCTCGCCGCATGGCTCGATGCGCACACGGCACGCGAAGCCGTCGCGCCGGGCATCGTTCGCGCGCAACTGCGCACGGTCGCCGATCCCGTACAAGCGTGGGCGGTCATCGACGAACTGATCCAGGCGTTGCACCTGCAACCGTCCGCCGATCTGCACGTCGTGCTCGCATTCGACTCCACCGCAAGCCAGGACGCCGTCGACGCGCTGGATCGCGCGGGCCGGCTCTACGGCCGGGATCGGCCGGACGGCGTAACGCCCGGCGAAGGCGCATGCGCGCTGTTGCTCGCTCATCCCGACGCCCCGCATGCGACGCCCGTGCCGTCGCTCCATCGCCTCGCTTCCGCGCGCCGCGCGGGTTCCGCCGATCACGGCAAGGCTGATTCGACGACGCTCGGGCAACTGCTCACTGCGGCGAGTACACGCTTGTCGATGCTGCACCCCGACCTGACGGCACCCGGATTCGTCACCGACGCCGATCAGCGCGGCAGTCGTCGCACCGAAGTCGTGACGGTCGGCGAACAGACCTGGGGCGCCGAGGCCGCTGAACGCAGCCGCCACCTCGGGCTCGCCAACGGCGCAAGCGGCGCGGCGCTCGCGCTGGCGGCGCTTGCGGTCGCCGCCGATCGCGCGACGGAGGAGCGACAAGCGGTATTCGCGGCATCGGTCAGCGATCCGCTCGCACGCGGCGTGATGCTCGTCACCCCCGCGACGACGGCCGACACTGCCGCTTTCGCGCGGCAATCCGGGACGGCCACCGCATAACCGGACACAGCGGCCGAATCCCTCACCCGCGCCGCACCCAGATCACCTTGCCGTCGCGAATGCCGAGGTCGCGTCGCTCCTGGCGATAGTCCATCGTGCCCGGCAGCGATTTGCCGTCGCGCTCGAGCACGCGCCACAGGCAGCCGTCGAGCAGCGCGGCCGCATCGGCCTCGGTTTTTCCGACCAGCGCGTCGTCCGGCGCGGCGTCCGCCTTGCACGCGCTCGCGGCACCCGACGGCGCGGGGTTCATCACCGCGCCGCCGGCGGTGGCGTTGGGGTGCTTCGTGTCCATGTCCGCACATCCTGCAAAGGTTGCGCTCGCAACGAGTGCAACGAGTATCGCGATTGTGTTCTTCATCGGTTTCTCCCTGTCGCGCCCCGGTGTGACGTGTACGGCCTTCGTGCACGGCCCGGCGCCGCATGAATGATCGGTGCCGCGCGCCGCCGACCGTTCCCCGACGAAGGCCGGCCGGCGAATGCCGGCGGTGACGCAATACGGTCCGGCGGTATCGGCGAACCGGGTCGCAAGTCCGGCACGGCGCCGGACCCGCCTGCATGTTACCGCACGCGATTCGCCGCGACGGCTGCAACACCGGCGCCGACACCGACGCCCGCGCGTGCGGCATGCGCGCGCCCGCAACTCACTCAGAACTTGTAGGTCACGCCCGCGATGCCGTAATAGTTGCTGCGTGACTGGACGATCGGACTGTCACCGTAGCGACCGAGCAAGCGCGTCACGCCACCCGTCGCGAGCACCGACCAGTGCTGCGACAGCGTCCAGTTCCACGCGATCGCCATCGATGCGCTGTCGATCCCGCCGCTCGTCGAATACGGCCGGAACCGGCTCGTCATCGACTGTGCGTCGGTCACGCCGTAGAACGTCTGCGTGTAGCGCCCCGAGCCCGCGTGCACGGTTCCCGTCACGACGATCTCGTGCTGCGAGGTCTTGAACACGGGCACCGCGAGATCCATGTGCCCCGACACGCCGCGCGACGTGTGCGTCACCGGTGTGTCGATCGTGACGCTCAGCTCCGCCGCGTTGAAGAGCGTCACGCCCGCGCGCACGCCCACGAGCACCGAGCCCGGAATCCGGCCCATGCCCTTCAGGTAGTCGGAGCCCGGCAGGTCGAAGCGGTTCTCGTCCGCACGGCCCGCGTCGTAACTCACGGCCGCCGACAGGAACACGCCGTGCGGCAGGTCGAGCCGGTAGCCGGCACCCTCGGTGCTGTCGATGAAGAAGCCGTTACCGAACTTCGCGGAAAGCCCCGGCGCAACGACACCGCGATACTGGTTGCTGCCCGGATAGCGCGGTGCGAAACCACCGCCGAGCGACAGCGAATACTGGTTTTCCGCGTGGGCGGCGGCGGCGAGGGTCAGGCCGGCGAGCGGCATGCAATAGCGGTAGCGGCGAAGTATTGGGCGCACAATATTGAGATAGAAGTGACGGAGCCCGCAGTCTAGGTGCCGCCCCGCGCCGAGACTGTCCTGAATCTTCGGAAAATCTGTGCTCAATTGTGTTCGATTGTTCGAGATTGTCGCCCCGCTTCCCCGGCCTTCGGCGCGCCGGATAGAATTCGCGTGCCGCGCCACGCACCGGCTTGCCGGGGCGTGAGTTGACGCGTGCGTCAAGAGGAGACCATGAACGAAGATCCACTCAAATACCGCGTACTGCTGATCGAAGACGACGACCGCCTGGCGCAGCTCGTCCGCGAATACCTCGACGGCTATGAATTCGCGGTGACGGTCGTGCGGCGCGGCGACCTCGCCGTCGCAGCGGTGCGCGAGCACCAGCCGGCCCTCGTGATACTCGACCTGATGCTGCCGAACCTCGACGGCATGGAAGTCTGCCGGCGCATCCGCGCGTTCACCAACGTCCCCGTGCTGATCCTGACCGCGCGCCTGGACGTCTACGACCAGGTCGCGGGCCTCGAGACGGGCGCCGACGACTACGTGACGAAGCCGATCGAGCCGCGCGTGCTGGTCGCGCGCGCCCGCGCGCTGCTGCGCCGTGCGCAGCCGGCCGCTGCCGACACGCCCGTGGCCGCCCCCGAAGCGCTCGTGTTCGGCGAGCTGGCGATCTCGCCGCCGAACCGCACCGTGACCTGGCGCGGCGAGCCGGTCGACCTCAAGACTGCCGAATTCAACCTGCTGCTGATCCTCGCGCGCGCGGCCGGCACCGTGCTGAGCCGCGACGACATCCTGAAGCAGCTGCGCGGGATCGAGTTCGACGGACTCGACCGCTCGGTCGATTCCGGCATCTCGAAGCTGCGCCGCCGCTTCGAGGATGCGTCGTCGGAGCCGCACAAGATCAAGACGATCTGGGGCCGCGGCTACCTGTTCAGCCCTTCCGCGTGGGACGAATAAATGCTGCGTCCGTTGATCAGGCTGTACCTCGTCGTGATCCTGTTCGTCGCCGCGTCGATCATCTTCGTCCAGCTGTCGTTCGACCGGATCTTCTACGATCGCACCGCGCAGGCGGAGCGGGAGTCGTTGACGACCTATGCGTTCGTGCTCAACGATTACCTCGAACGCCACCCGGGCGAGCAGCGCAAGTTCGCGCTGCGCGAGCTCGCGAAACACGGCAACGAAAGGTTCGACTTCATGCCGATGGCCACCGCCCGCGCGCAATTGAGCGGCGAGCCGCTGCGCGATCTCGACGCCGGCCGAATCTCGATCAGCTACGACCGCAAGGATTACTACATGCCGCTCGCGGATGGTTCGGTACTGCATGCGCGGCCGATCGAAGCATTCAGCCTCGACATCAAGATCTATGCATACATGCTGCTCGCGCTCAGCGCACTGCTCGCGGTGGTGCTGTGGGTTCACTATCACTGGCGCGACCTGCGCAAGCTGCAGGACGCCGCACGCGCATTCGGCTCCGGCACGCTGTCGACGCGCGTGAAGCTGTCGGGCAAGTCGAACATCGACGAACTGTCGCAACAGTTCAACGACATGGCCGAGCGCATCGAGGCGTCGATCAAGCAGCAGCGCGAAATGATGCACGGCATCTCGCACGAACTGAAGACGCCGCTCGCGCGGCTCGAGTTCGGCCTCGCGCTGCTCGCCGAGCCGGATGAAACGGGCCGGATGCGCGAACGCCGCGACGCGCTGCGCCGCGACGTGCGCGAACTCGACGAGCTCGTCACCGAGCTGCTGACGATCGGCCGGCTCGAACAGGGCGCGAGCCAGCTCGCGCCGATGGAAGTCGTCGTCGACGCGTTGATCGACAGCGTCGCCGGCAACGTCTCGAACGATATCGCCGACCGCGGCATCTCGCTCGACGTATCGACGCTCGGTGCCCCCGCGACCCACGTGTGCGACCCGAAGCTGGTTGCCCGCGCGTTGCTGAACCTGATCCGCAACGGCGCACGCTATGCATCCCGCACCGTGCTGCTCGCCGCTGCACGCGACGCGTCCGGCGCGCTCGTGCTGAGCGTCGACGACGACGGCCCCGGCATTCCGGCCGCCGAACGCGCCCGCGTATTCGAACCGTTCCAGCGGCTCGACTCCAGCCGCGACCGGCAGACCGGCGGCTTCGGGCTCGGGCTCGCGATCGTGAGACGCGTTGCGCTGGTGCACGGCGGCGACGTGCGGCTCGAGGATTCACCGCTCGGCGGCGCACGCTTCGTGATCACACTGCCCGTGCGGACGCTGCCGGACAACCTGTTCGACGTGCCGGATACCGTCGCGCAGGGCGACGCATCCGGCCGCGGCACGAGCATGGCCGTCCCGCGGCAATGACGCGCGCCGCAGGCGCCCTCGCCCGAGCGCCCGCCGCCGGTGCACACGCGTCGCTCAGCGGCGGCGCAACAGCGCGACGAAGAACAGGCTGCCGAACATCGCGGTCACGATCCCGATCGGCAGATCCTCCGGCGCCGCGAGCGTGCGGGCCGCCACATCGGCCCACACGAGCAGGATCGCGCCGGTCAGCGCGGCAACCGGCAGCAGCCTGCCGTGTTCGGCACCGACGACGCGGCGGCACAGATGCGGCGTCACGAGGCCGACGAAGCCGATCGCCCCGCTCACCGCCACCATCGCACCGGTCGCGAACGACGCGACGACGAACACCTCGCGCCGCATCCGCGCGCTCGGCACCCCGAGCGCGGCCGCGGCCACGTCGCCCGACATCAGCGCATTCAGTTCGCGCCGGCGCGCGTACAGCGCGCCGCCGGCAAGCGTCGCGCACACGGCCGGCACCGGCAGCAGATCCCAGCGCGCGAGCCCGACGCCGCCGAGCATCCAGAACAGCACCGACGACGCGGCGCGCTGATCGCCGAGATACAGCAGCAGGTTGCCGAACGCGGCCATCATGAACGATACCGATACGCCCGCGAGCAGCAGCCGGTCCGATTCGAGCCGGCCGCGCCGGTAAGCGAGCGCGATGACGCAGGCCGTCGCCGCGAGCGCGCCGGCGAAGGCGGCAGCCGACAGCGTGAACGGGCCGAATGCCGCGCCGGCCAGCACGGTGACCGCGACGGCGCCGAGCATCGCGCCCGCGCTCACGCCGAGCAGGTGCGGATCGGCCAGGCGGTTCGCGGTCGCCGCCTGCAACGCGACGCCCACCGCTGCCAGCGTCGCGCCGACGATCGCGGCGAGCAGCGCGCGCGGCATCCGGATCAGCCAGACGATGCTGTCGTCGCCCGCCGCCGCCGCGAACGCGCCGGCCTCGCCGAACGCCGGCACGATGTGCGCGGCAACGATCCGCACCGCGGCCGGCATCGCGATCGGCGCCGGGCCGAACGCGGCCGATACGACGATCGACACGACCAGCAGCAGCGCGAGCGCCGGCAGCACCGTGCGCATGCCGGGCCGCGAAGCACGCACGTGCCTGCTCATCGCGCCGGCCCGGCGAACGCGGCCGGATACAGCGCGCGCGCCAGCGTCTCGACGGCCGCGACGTTCTCGGGGCCCGGCGTCGCCGCATCGTAGGGAATCACGATGAAGCGCCGGTCGCGAATGGCGGCCACGCGCGCGAGCGACGGCTGGCTCAGCAGGAACTGCTGCTTCTGCGCGGCCGTCACGGCCGAATAATCGACGATCACGATCACCTGCGGATCGCGCGCCACCACGCTTTCCCAGCTCACCTGCGTCCAGCTGCGCGGCAGGTCGGCCATCACGTTGCGCGCCCCGGCCGCCGTCAGCAGCGCGGTCGGCATCGCGAGCGCGCCGGCCGTCATCGGCTTGTCGGTGCCGCTGTCGTAGACGAACACGCGCAGCGGCGCCGGACGCCCGATCGCGCGCGACACCGCCGCGAGACGCGCGCGCATCGCGGCCACGACCTGCGCGGCGCGCGCGTCGACACCGAAGATCCGGCCGAGATTGCTCAGGTCGCGGAACACGTCGTCGAACGACGCGGCCGTCTGCTTCATCACGTGCGAGCACGATTCGGTCAGCTCGTACGTCCGGATGCCGAACGGCGCGAGGGTCGCCGGCGTCACCGCACCGCCGACATGCATCCCGTAGTTCCAGCCCGCGAGATAGAAGTCGGCACGCGCGGCCGCCAGCACCTCGAGCGACGGATACTGGCTCGCGAGTTCGGGCACGCCGCGCAGCGCGTCGCGCACGCGCGCCGTGCCCGTCTTCCAGCCGCCGATGCCGGTGTAGCCGACGAGCCGGTCCTTCAGGCCGAGCACGAGCATCATCTCGGTCAGGTTCACGTCGTTGCTCACCGCGCGCGTCGGCGCGGTCGAACGTCACGTCGCGATCGCAACTGCGCACGGTGACGGGATAGGCACCCGCATGCGCGGCCGCGCAGCCGAGCAGGGTCGCGGCAACCAGCCGGCGGAATGCGGACGACGACGCAGACTGCAACGCGGAGGGCAGGACAGGAAACGGCATGGCGGTCATTCCGGATGAAGCGGCGTGATGCGCGGCCGGCCCGTGACCGGATGGCGATCGACGAGCGCGACGACGCCGAACACGTCGCGCAGCAGCGCTTCGGTCAGCACGTCGGCCGGCGCGCCCGATGCGACGACCCTGCCGTGCGCGAGCACGTGGAGCCGGTCGCAATACGCGGCCGCGAGATTGAGATCGTGAATCGTGGCGAGCGTCGCGATGCCGAGGCGCCGCACGCGCGCGAGCAGTTCGAGCTGATGGCGCAGGTCGAGATGGTTGGTCGGTTCGTCGAGCAGCAGCAGTTCGGGCTGCTGCGCGAGCGCACGAGCCAGCAGCGCGCGCTGCTTCTCGCCGCCCGACAGCGACGCGAAGCGTTGCGCGCGGCGCTCGACGAGGCCGACGTCGTGCAGTGCGGATTCGACGATCCGGCGATCGTCCGCCGTCTCCGCGTCGAACGGTCGCTTGTGCGGCGTGCGCCCCATGCCGACCAGTTCGTCGACCGTCAGCCCGAAATCGTCGGGCGTCTCCTGCTGCAGCACCGCGATGCGCTGCGCGACCGCGCGCGGCCGCATGCGCCACACGTCCTGCGCGTCGAGCGCGACACGGCCCGCATCGGGCCGTGCGTAACGGAACACGCAGCGCAGCAGGCTCGTCTTGCCGCTGCCGTTCGGGCCGACCAGCCCGACGAACTCGCCGTCGGCCACGCTCAGCGTCACCGAATCGAGCACGGCGATCGCGCCGCCGGGAGACCAGCTCACGCGTTCGATGTCGAGCATGTGCGCCACGGGAGGCTCGCCGCGCCGCACTAGAAGCGCATCGTCGCGACGAGCTCCGCCGAGCGCGACGGGCCGAGCAGCCATTGCTCGCCGCCGTTCGACGTCGTCACCGCGTACGTGCGGTTCGCGAGATTGCGCAGGTACAGCGCAAGCCCGGTGCGCGCCGTCGGCTGCCAGCGCAGCGACGCATCGAACACCGTGTACGACGGCACCCGTATGCGGTTCGCGTCGTCGCCGTAGGTCGCGCCGACGTAACGCATGCCCGCATTCGCCTGCCAGCGCTCGGCAAACGCCCAGCCAAACCACAGGTTCGCCGTATGCTGCGGCACGTTGGCCGGCGCATTGCCGGCGCGCGACACCGTCGCGCTGCCGACCTTCTGGCTGAACTCGTCATAACGCGCGCGCAGCAGCGCGACGTTCGCGTCGACCGTCCAGCCGTGAGGCAGCCGCGCGCCGCCCGTCAGCTCGATGCCGCGCGACGATTGCCGGCCGACCTGCTGGCGCAGCGCGGGATTGAACGGATCGGTGCTGAGCAGGTTGCGCTTCGTGATGTCGTACACGGCGAAGGTCCAGTAGGCGCGGCCGTCGAGCAGCGTCTGCTTGACGCCGGCCTCCCACTGCTCGCCGGTGGCGAGCCGGTAGTTCGCCTGCGACGCGGACAGCGTCAACAGCGAGCCGAGCCCTTCCGCGCCCGTCGTGTACTGCGCATACGCGCTGAGCGTCGGCGCGACTTCGAACACGAAGCCCGTGCGCCAGCCGACGTTCGCGAAGCGCTTGTCGAAGCCGGCGCCGGTCGCCGCCTGCTCGCGACTGAACGCGATGTGGTCGTAGCGCAGGCCGCTCACCCACGCGAGCCGCGGCAGCACGTCGAGCCGGTTCTCGGCGAACACCGCCGCCTGCCGTGCCCGCGTGCTGAACTGCGGCACCGTCGAATCGGGGCTCGTGAACACGCCGGGATCGAAGCCGTGCGCGGGCACCGTCGATTCGCCGCCATACGGCGAATTGTTGGTACCACTGAACGTGACCTGGCTGAATTCGGTGCCGACGACGAATCGGTTCGCGCGGCCGAACAGCGTGCCGTCGAAGCGTGCGCTCAGCCGATCGCCGATCTGCCGCTGGTGATGGCCGATGTCGAGATAGTCGCTGCGCGTGACGAGACCCGTCGTGGTGTCGAGCGCATACGATTCGGCATTGCGCCAGTGACGGTTCGACGTCAGGTAGTAGAGCTGGTTGTCGATCGTCACGCCGGCCGTCGGCCGGTAGCGGGCCGACAGGCGCGTCCACTGGTCGTAGTAGGCAATCGTCGCATCGCCGACGTTGTAGTTGAGCTTGCGCAGCGACGGATCGAGCACGCCGTTCGGTGCCGGCACGCCATGGTAGGTCGCCGGCATCTGGCGGCCGTAGTCGAAGTCGAGCGTCAACGTGAGCTTCGGGCTCACGTCGAATTTCAGCGCGCCGCCGACGGCCGTCGTATGCGTATCGGCCCGCTCGGCGAGGCCGTTCGCGCGTGCATCGCTCGCGTAGAAGCGATACGACAGCCGCGGGCCGAGCGCGCCCGTCGTATCGAACGCAAAGCGCTTCGCGCCGTCGGCACCGACGCCGGCCTGCAGCGTCGTCTCGCGCGTGCGCTGTGGCCGCTTCGGCACCACGTTGACGACGCCGCCGATCGCTCCTTCGCCATACAGCACCGACGCCGGGCCGCGCAGCACCTCGATGCGCTCGACCGACCACGTGTCGAACGGAAAGGTGATCGTGCCGGCCGCCGGCATCAGCCGCACGCCGTCGAGCAGCGTCATCACGGATTCCTGCCCGCTGAAACCGCGCACGCTCAAGGCGGTGCCGCCGGTACCGGGCGCCATCGCGCTCGCGAACCCCGCGGTGCGCGTCACCGCGTCGAGCACCGTGCGATCGCCGCGTGCCTCGATCGTGCCGGCCGTGACCGACTCGACGCTTGCCGGCGTATCGAGACTTGCCAGCCCGAGCCGCGAGCCCGTTTCGAGCGGTTGCGTCAGCGGGTCGGCCGGTGTGGATCGCGCGCTGACGTTGATCGCCGGCAGCGCATGGCGGTCGTCGGGTGCAGGTGCGGCCGCTTCCGCGGCAAGCGCTGCGGACGTCGCCATCGCACACCCCACCCAGGTTGCGCAACCATACGCGGCACGCGAGCGCCATCCCCCGTCGTACCGGCGCGAGCCGGCGTGCAGCCGCGCGTCGCGCGCCCGCCTGTGTTTCGTCTTCGTCACTTCGTATCGGTCTTCGTGTGGTTTCGTCGCACGTGGCTTGCCCGACAGCCTCGGACGGCCGTCGATCCAAACGTCGGATGATACGTTATATCAATTTATCCCGTCAGGGTTTTGTCAGGATTCGTGGATCAGTACGCCCGGCTCGCGGCTGGGACCCGCGACGGGTCGCAGCGGCAGCATCCCTGGATAAATCGGCCGGTACTCCGGCTCACGTGTCGACGACACGACCGCGTCGGCCGCCGGGAAGGCAGTTGCCCGAGGCATGCCGCTTTCGACGCCGCGATGCAAACGCAATCGCAACAGCGCGCCGGCCCTCGTCGACCGGCCACTCGCGCTCATGACGCGCGCCGCGACCGGCCGGCGCAACTTCGCCGCCTAGATCGGAAAACTGAACTGCACCCACAGCTTGTCGCCCTGCGGCCGGTTGCGCACCGCGAACTCGTGCTGGTATTTCACGACCACGCCCGACGCCGGCCCCCACATGTAACGCAGCTGCGGGCCGATCGCGACCGACTGCCCGCGAAAACCGTCCGACGCGACCTTGATGCCGTCCTGCGTATCGTCGGTGAACTGCTTCAGGAACGTGCCCTGCACGCCGACCTGCACGCGCCGGTCGATCGAATAGCCGACCAGGTAATCGAGCACGGCCACCGCACCCGAGTGGTACCGCGTCGCATGGTTCGGCGAATTCAGCTCCAGCAGCGTGGTCGTCGAGATCTCCCAGTCGCGGCCCGGAAACCAGGTCGTGCTGACGTACGGCAGGAACGCATACGTGTTCAACCCCGTGTTCGCGATCCGGTTCGCCGCATACGCGCCGCTCGGCACCGCGAACGACGGAGAGAAGAACGCGAAGAAGGTCTTCGATGCGTTCGCGTAGTTGATCATCAACGGCTCGAGGATCACGTCACCGAGCGACGTGCGGTTTCCCGTACCGCCCGGCGTCGACAAATGCAGGTGCACGATCGGCACGATCGCGCTGCTCGACAGCGAGAACGGCCCGAACGTCGCGCCCCAGGTGTGGACCACGCGCGGCGTTTCCGCGACGACGCTCAGGTGGAACCCCGGCACCGCGCCGCCGCCGTCCGGCCCGGCAAACCGGTTCGATACCGAGTACAGCGCGTAGTTGAAGTACTGCGTGTTGCCGGGCGGCGGAAGCAGCCCGTTCAGCACGGTGTTGACGCCGAACGGATAGCTGATCTGCCCGTTCTCCGTGGCCGACGCCGGAACCTGCATGGCGCCGACGATCAGGAATGCCAATGGTACCCGTCGCAAGGTGAATTTCATGTCGTCTCCAGACCGGATTGTTATCGTGTCATCGCGGGCCGGGCATCGCAGGCCCGGGGAGACGCAATGTAAAGCGCACGACATCGGCGAAAAAGACGACGTTCAGGAGAACAGTTCTTCGTTAAACGGAGAAATGCGCGGCGGCGCGGCGACGACCCGCGATCAGCGGCCGACTTCCTTCCATTTGCGCGCGAGCCCGAGGCGTTCGAAACGCTCGATCAGGAATTCGGTGAAGACACGGATCTTCGCCGGCTGGTGACGACGGCTCTGGTACGCGATGTTGACGGTGAGTGCCGGCAGTTGCCAGTCGGTGAGCACCGGCACCAGCTTTCCCGCGACGATATCCTCGTGGATGATGTAGAGCGGCTGGATCAGGATGCCGAGCCCGGCAAGCGCCGCCGCGCGGATCACCTGCCCTTCGTTCGCATCGAGCACGCTCTTGATCGTGACCGACTGCTTCTTCGCGCCGCGGCGGAAATGCAGCGCGTACGGATCGTTCGCGAGGTTGTAGACCAGCAACCGGTGGTCGCACAGCGCATCGGGTGTCGCCGGCGCGCCGTGCTTCGCCAGATACCCGGGCGACGCGGCCAGCACGCGCCGTGTCTCGGCGAGCTTGCGCACGGTGATGCCCGAATCCGCTTCATGCTCGCGCGTGCGGATCGCCACGTCGATGCCCGCCTCGATGAAATCCGGGTAGCGGTTCGCCGCGATGATCTGCACGTTCAGGTTCGGGTAGCGCCGGTGAAACTCCGGCAACGCCGGCGCGATATAGATCGACGCGAACGATACGGAAGCGGTCACGCGCAGCGTGCCGGCCGGATTGACGCTCGTTTCGTTGACGGCCGCATCGGCCTCCGACAGCTCCGTCAGGATTGCGACACAGCGCCGGTGGTATTCGTGCCCCGCGTCGGTCAGCCACAGGCGGCGCGTGGTCCGCTCGACGAGCCGCGCCCCCAGCCGCTCCTCCAGCGCATTCAGGCAGCGGCTCGCCGCCGCGCTCGACATGCCGAGCCGCTCGGCGGCTTTCGACAGGCTCCCCAGCTCGGCGACCTGCACGAAAAATTCGATCTGCGTCCACTTGTCCATGCGTTGGATTCTTCCACTTGGCGGAGAACAAAACTCCTCCAAACCATCTTTTTTACGATCCGGGGAGGAATTAATGTTACGTCAACGCGCCATCCAACGACATCAGGAGACAACCCCATGCGCAATCTCAACGAAGACACCATCACGCAGGCCGTGATCGCATCGCTCTCCGGCTGTCGCGACGAGCGGTTGCGCACGGTCATGACCAGTCTCGTCCAGCACCTGCATTCGTTTGCGCGGGAGACCCGGCTCACCGAGGCCGAATGGCAGGCCGCGATCGGCTTCCTGACCGCGGTCGGGCACATCACCGACGACAAGCGCCAGGAGTTCATCCTGCTTTCCGACGTGCTCGGGCTGTCGACCCTCGTCACCGCGCAGAACCATGCGAAGCCGGCCGGCTGCACGGAGGCGACCGTATTCGGCCCGTTCTATGTCGACGGCAGCCCCGAGTTCGCGATGTTCGACGACATCGCGAACGGCGCATGCGGCGAGCCCTGTTTCGTATCCGGCCACGTGCGCGGCATCGACGGCGTGCCGGTCGCGCACGCGTCGCTGGAAGTCTGGCAAGCCGACGAGGACGGGCACTACGACGTCCAGCTTCCGACCGACGACGGTTCGGTCACGCATCGCGCGCGCGGCCGGCTGCGCACCGGCGCCGACGGCCGTTACGCGTTCCGCTCGATCCTCGCCGAACCGTATCCGATTCCGCACGACGGCCCCGTCGGCGCCATGCTCGACGCGCTCGGCCGTCATCCGTGGCGCCCCGCGCACCTGCACTTCATGATCGCGGCGCGCGGTTACGAAACGCTGATCACGCACGTGTTTCGCGACGGCGATCGTTATCTCGACTCCGACGCGGTATTCGGCGTACGGTCGACGCTCGTCGCCGACTGGGTGCGGCACGCGCCCGGCATCGCGCCGGACGGTTCGCGGATGGACACGCCGTTCTACACGCTCGATTACGACTTCGTGCTCAATCCCGCCGGGCGCGGCGCATGATCCGGCACGTCGTGATGTGGAACGTCGCAGGCGAAACCGACAGCGAACGCGCGGCGGCACGCGCCAGCGTGAAGCGTGCATTCGAAAGCCTGCGTGGCCGGATTCCGGGCATGACGCACCTCGAGGTCGGCGCGGATTTCAGCTCGGTCGATTACGCGTGCGACCTGATACTCGTCGCCGAATTCGAGTCGCGCGAGGCGCTCGACGGATACACGACGCATCCTGAACACGCACGCGTACGCGACTCACTGGCCGGCCTGCGCATCGCGCGCCACCAGGTCGACTACGCCATGGAGTGACGACGACATGAATTTCATTTACCAGGCACGCCCCGCACGCGTGATCTTCGGCGCAGGCAGCCTCGACCATCTCGAACGCGAAGTGCTGGAACTGGGCGCGCAGCGTGCGCTCGTGCTCTGCACGCCGGAGCAGCGCGACCTCGCGCAATACATCGTCGAGCGGCTCGGCGCGCGCGCGGCCGGGTTGTACGATCGCGCGACGATGCATGTGCCGATCGAAATCGCCCGCGATGCGCAGGCGTTCGCCCGGTCGTGCAGTGCGGATTGCGCGATCGCGATCGGCGGCGGCTCGACGATCGGCCTCGGCAAGGCGATCGCGCTCGAAAGCAGCCTGCCTATCCTTGCCATCCCGACGACGTATGCGGGGAGCGAGATGACCCCGATCTACGGCCTGACGGAAGGCGGCATCAAGCGCACGGGCTCCGATGCGCGCGTCCTGCCGAAGACGGTGATCTACGATCCCGCGCTCACCGTCACGCTGCCCGTCGAGCTGTCCGTGACGAGCGGGCTCAATGCGATCGCGCACGCAGCGGAAGGCCTCTACGCGAACAACGCGAACCCGGTGATGAGCCTCGTCGCCGAGGAAGGGATTCGCGCGCTGGCGCGCGGCCTGCCCGGCGTGCGTCGCGACACCGCCGATCTCGGCGCACGCGGCGACGCGCTTTACGGCGCATGGCTGTGCGGGATGGTGCTCGGCAACGTCGGCATGGCGCTGCACCACAAGCTCTGTCATACGCTCGGCGGCAGCTTCAACCTGCCGCACGCGCCGACCCATACGGTCGTGCTGCCACATGCGCTCGCGTACAACGCGGCGCACGCGCCGGACGCGATGCAGCGCATCGCCCGCGCGATCGGCACGAACGACGCGGCGCGCGGCCTCTATGCACTGGCGCTCGACAACGGCGCGCCCGTCTCGTTGAAGGCGATCGGCATGCAGGAAGCCGATCTCGATCGCGCGGCCGATCTCGCGGCCGCCAATCCGTACTGGAACCCTCGCCCGATCGAACGCGATGGCCTGCGCGCGCTGCTGCAGGACGCGTTCGACGGCAACCTGCCCGGCACGACCGCGCGCTGAATCGAACACACGACAAACCAACAAACGCCACAGTCATGGAGACACCCCACATGAATACCGAATCGAGTGCGCACGGCGACAGCACCGCCGAACACTGCGACGTCGCGATCGTCGGCTACGGCCCGACCGGCCTCGTCGCCGCATCGATGCTGGGCCGCGCCGGCCATCGCGTGATCGTCCTCGAACGCTGGCCGACGCCCTACGGCCTGCCGCGCCTCACGCACATCGACGGCGAAACCGCCCGCATCGTGCAGGCCAGTGCCGACGTCGATCACGCGCTGCGCAACGCGAAGGCAGTCGACACCTATCACTACTGCGACGCGAACGGCGACCTGCTGCTCGAACTGAACTGGACCGGCCGCGCATGCGGTTATCCCGCGCACATCTCGATCTACCAGCCCGACATCGAGGACGCGATCGATGCACGCGCCAGCGCCTTCAGGAACGTGACGATCCTGCGCGGCTGGGAAGTCGATACGCTGCAGCAGGACGACGACGGCGTGACGCTGACCGCGCATCCGTCCCGCTGCGGCCAGGACGCGCAATGGACCGACAGGCCGCGCGTTTTTCGCGCGCGCTACGTGATCGGCGCCGACGGCGCGAACAGCCTCGTGCGCCGCACGCTCGGCATCGAACGCTCCGATTTCGGCTACAACGAACGCTGGCTCAATCTCGATTCGGAAAACAAGCGCGATCTCGGCGACGGCTGCGCGCGCACGACGATCTACTGCGATCCGGCGCGCGCGTACATGCACATGCCGATCGGCACGAAGCGCACGCGTTTCGAGCTGCGCGTGCTGCCGAACGAATCGACGGCCGAATGGGAAACGGAAGAAGCCGGCTGGAAGTGGCTCAACGACCACTACGGCTACGGCCCGGACGACCTGAAGCTGCTGCGGCACGTCGTCTACACGTTCGAGACGCGCATGGCCGAACGCTGGCGCGCGGGCCGCGTGCTGCTCGCGGGCGATGCGGCGCACACGATGATGCCGTACATGGGACAAGGCGCGTGCTCCGGCATGCGCGACGGCATCAACCTCGCGTGGAAGCTCGACCTGGTGCTGACCGGGCGCGCGTCCGCCGACCTGCTCGACACCTACGAAACCGAGCGCCGCCCGCACGTGACGGCGATCACGCAGATGTCGCTGTTTCTCGGGCAGGTCGTCAACGAGGACGATCCGCGCAAGGTCGCCGAACGGGACGCGGCGTTCCGCTCCGGCAACATGCCGCCGATGCCGCCGTTCCCGAAGCTCGGCCACGGCATCGTGCACGCGCAAGCCGACGGCACGCTGCTGCCGTCGACGGGCGCACCGGCCCCGCAAGGCCGCGCGAGGCGCGGCGCGGCCGAGGGCCGTTTCGACGACGTGGTCGGCCAGGGTTTCCAGCTCGTCACGCGCGCGCACCCCGCCCGCCATCTCGACGACGCGCAGCGCGCATTCCTCGCGCAGCTCGGCTGTCACGTGGCCGTGCTGGCCGACGACGTGTGCGCGCCGGATGCCGTGGTCGATCTCGACGGCGACCAGCACGCGTTCATGCACGCACATGGCATCGCCGCGTATATCAAGCGGCCCGATTTCATCGTGTTCGGTTCGGTGACCGACCTGCGCGATCTCGGCGCGCTCGTCGACGCGCTGCGCGCCACGCTGCACTGGTCCGCCGTTTCGAGCGAGCCTGCCGCGGCTTCGGCGACTTCGGCGGCTTCGGCAGCCGTCACCCACGCATCGTGAAGGAGACCGACGCATGACGACCGAACTGTCACCGTTCGCGCTGTCGCTGCAGCGCGCGATGCCCGTCACGCGCCTGCTCGATTGCGGGATGGACTACGCGGACGCAACCGCGCTGCACGCCCGCACGTCCACCGGCGAACCGTGGGACGTCGCGGCCGAAGCGCTGGCCGACGCGCAGCTCGCGCGCGCCGCGCAGGCGGCGGATGCCGGCCACCGGGTCACGGCCGCCGACGCGCAGGCGATGGCCATCGCGAACCTGCTGTTCGCGCAGATGGCGTTCAACCACGACGTGCCGCGCAAGCGCGCGCTCTATGCGCGGCTCGTCGACGCGTCGCACGGCCTCGCGCGCTGGTCCGACAAGCGCATCGAACGCGTCGAAGTGCCGTTCGGCGATGCGCGCCTGATCGGCTGGCTGGTGCGGCCGCCGGCGGAGCGCGTACGCGGCACCGTGATCGTGTTCGGCGGCCAGAGCGGCTGGGGCTTCGCGTACTGGCCGATCGCGCGCGCACTCGCGGCACGCGGCCTCGCCACGCTGCTCGCCGAGGGGCCGGGCCAGGGCGAGACGCGGCTCGAACAGCGGATCTTCGTCGACGTCGACATGAGCGCCGCCTATCGGCGCTTCGTCGATCACGTCGACGATCATGTGCCCGGGCCGATCGGTATCTGGGGGAACAGCATCGGCGGGTTGTGGGCGGCGTCGACTGCCGCGAGCGACCGACGGATCGCGGCCTGCTGCGTGAACGGCGCGCTCGCGGCGCCGACGCTGCTGCCGTTCCGCACGTTCGTCGAGCAGGCCGCGGCGATGCTCGGCAACGACGATCCCGATGCCGTGGCGGCGAACTTCGCGCGGGTGAGTTTCTCGTCCGAACGCGACCGTATCGCGTGTCCGCTGCTGGTGCTGCACGGCGGTGAAGATCCGCTGATCCGGATCGACGATCAACAGCCGTTTCTCGATGCCGTGACGTCCGGCGATGCGACGCTCAAGGTCTGGCCGGACGGCGAGCACACGATCTACAACCACGCGTCCGAGCGCACCGCGCTCGTCTGCGACTGGTTCGCCGAGCGGCTGGCGCGGGCGGCAGTGGTGTGAACACGCATGCGGTGCCGGCCGTGCCGACGGTCGACACCGCGCGGCGCATCAGGCATGACGACGTCGCGTCGCCGCTTGCCGCGACGCCGTCGATTTCCACGTGCGTGAAGGCGTACTTCGCCATCCGCTCACGACGGCCGGCCGAAACGGGATACGCGCGCAGTTGCGTGATCATGACCCACTTCAACTGCCAACCTTGAACGCCGGCAACTGCTGCCCGAGCCGCGCGCCCATTTCCGTACCGAGCGCCTGCAGCGCATTGAACGGCCGGATCATCACTTCGAATTCCACGATCCGCCCTTCTTCGTCGAAGCGGATCATGTCGATCCCCTTCAGCGCCTTGTCGCCGACGCTCGCGCTGAATTCCAGCACCACGCTCAGGCCGTCGTCGGTGACGAACTGGCGGTAATAGACGAAATTCTCGAGGATCGTGATCACCGTGCGTAGCGCCATCAACAGCGCGGGTGCCGGCCCGTACGGCTTGAACGCCATCGGCGAACGGAACACCGCATCCGGGTGAACGATCGATTCGAGTGCACTGAAATCCTTGTTGTCGATCATCGCATGCCACGCGTCGAGCGATTTCGCGACGGCGGGATGGACTTGCAGCGGTGCGTGTGTCATCGAAGTCTCCTGACTCATCGGACGGAAAAGAAACGAATCGGCGTCAAAGCGTCGCGGCCAGCGTCGTGCCCTGGTGAATCGCGCGCTTCGCATCGAGTTCGGCGGCCTCGTGTGCGCCGCCGATCAGATGCACGCGGCATCCGGCGGCCTGCAGTTGCTCAGCCAGTTCGCGCGACGGCTCCTGCCCCGCGCAGATCACCACGTTGTCCACCGGCAGCGTCTGTTCGACGCCGTCGATCGTCACGTGCAATCCTTCGTCGTCGATGCGACGGTACGTCACCGCCGACGACATGCCGACGCCGCGCGCCTTCAGCGCCGTGCGGTGGATCCACCCGGTGGTCTTGCCGAGCCCGTCGCCGATCTTCGATGCCTTGCGCTGCAGCAGATGCACCTGCCGCGCGGCCGGCTCGGGTTGCGCACGGCCCAGCCCGCCGGCACTCGCATACGATCGATCGACGCCCCATTCGTTGAAGAACCGGTCGGCGTCCACCTGTTCGCCGCCATCGCGATGAACCAGATATTCCGCGACGTCGAAACCGATGCCGCCGGCGCCGACGATCGCGACGCTGCGGCCCACGGCCTTGTCGTCGCGCAGCACGTCGAGATAACCGAGCGTCTTCGGATGCCCGACGCCGTCGATCGGCGGCGTGCGCGGCACGATGCCCGTCGCGATCACCACCTCGTCGAATTCGCCCTGCAGCAGCATCTCGGCGCTCGCGCGCGTATTGACGTGCAGCGTGATGCCGCGCAGCTCGATCTGCCGGCGGAAGTAACGAAGCGTTTCGTTGAACTCTTCCTTGCCGGGCACCTTCTTCGCGATGTTGAACTGGCCGCCGATCTCGGCACCCGCTTCGTACAGCGTCACCGCGTGGCCGCGCTCGGCCGCCGTGACCGCGAAACCGAGGCCCGCCGGCCCGGCACCGACCACCGCGATGCGCTTGCGCTGCCGTGCGGGGCGGATCACGAGCTCGGTTTCGTGGCAGGCGCGCGGATTCACGAGGCAGGACGTGATCCTGCCGCTGAACGTATGGTCGAGGCACGCCTGGTTGCAGCCGATGCACGTGTTGATTTCGTCCGCGCGCCCTTCCCGCGCCTTGCGCACGAATTCGGCGTCGGCGAGGAATGGCCGCGCCATCGACACCATGTCGCAATAGCCGTCGGCGAGCAGCTGTTCGGCGACTTCCGGCGTGTTGATCCGGTTGGTCGCCACGAGCGGGATGCCGACCTTGCCCATCAATTGCCGCGTGACCCATGCGTATGCGGCGCGCGGCACCTTGGTCGCGATGGTCGGTATGCGCGCCTCGTGCCAGCCGATGCCGGTATTGATGATCGTCGCGCCGGCCGCCTCGATCGCCTGCGCGAGCCGGATCACCTCGTCGAGCGTCGAGCCGCCTTCGACGAGATCGAGCATCGACAGCCGGTAGATGACGATGAAGTTCTTGCCCACCCGCTCGCGCACGCGCCGCACGATCTCGACCGCGAAACGGATGCGATTCTCGTAGGCACCGCCCCACGCGTCGTCGCGATGGTTCGTGCGCGCGGCAATGAACTCGTTGATCAGGTAACCCTCGGACCCCATGATCTCGACACCGTCGTAGCCCGCATGCTGCGCAAGCGCCGCGCATCGGACGAAATCGGCGATCGTCTCGTCGACTTCGTCGCTGCTCAGCGCATGCGGCGTGAACCGGTTGATCGGCGCTTTCAGCGCACTGGGCGCGGCGAGCGCCGGGTGATATGCGTAGCGCCCGAAGTGGAGGATCTGCAGCGCGATCCTGCCGCCCTCCGCATGCACCGCGCGCGTCACGACGCGATGGCGTTCGGCTTCCGCTTCGGTCGTCAGCATCGCGCCGCCCGGCGCCGGACGGCCGCGCTCGTTCGGCGCGAAACCACCCGTGACGATCAGGCCGGCCTCGCCTCGCGCGCGCGCGGCATAGAACGCCGCCATTCGCTCGAATCCGTGCGGCGCTTCCTCGAGACCGACGTGCATCGACCCCATCAGGACGCGGTTCCTGAGCGACGTGAAGCCCAGTTCGAGCGGGGTCGTCAAATGCGGATAGCGGGATGCCATCGAGTGTCTCCATTTTTATGCAACAAGTTGCACAGATGGTAGTTCACCGCTTTCGTTTACGCAACAAGTTGCATAGACGTGGCCCATGGCTTGTACTGTGGCCCCGATATGGCAAGATGCGGTTCATTCCGCTGCCTCCGCCGATCCGACATGTCCCTGCCTCACGCACTCCTCACCGCGCTCGCCGAACGTCCCGGTTCGGGGTCCGAGCTCGCCGACCGCTTCGATCGCTCGATCGGCTATTTCTGGCAGGCCACGCACCAGCAGATCTACCGCGAACTGGGGCGCCTCGAGGAAACAGGCTGGATCGAATCGCTGCCCGCCGAATCGGGGCGCGGCCGCAAGCGCGCGTACCGGATCCTGCCGGCCGGCAAAAAGGAGCTGCGGCGCTGGATCGCCGAACCGGAAGATCCGACGCCGCTGCGCGAAGCGTTGATGGTGCGCCTGCGCGCGGAAGCGGTGCTCGGGCCGGCCGGCCTCGAGGACGAAATCAGGCGGCGCATCGCGCTTCACCAGGAAAAGCTCGATCTCTATCTGCAGATCGAGGCGCGCGACTTTTCGACGCCCGACGATTCACGCACGAAGCGCCTGCAGCATCTGGTGCTGCAGGCCGGCATTGCGAACGAGCGGTTCTGGGTCGAGTTTTCGCAGCATGCGCTCGACACGCTGCGCCTGCCGAAGGACTGAGCCGGGTTCGCGCGGCGGCCGGCGGCTCGGCTGCACCGGGGTCGCGCCGGCGCACGCTGCCGTCGTGGCGCGCATTGCGCCGCGACGCGCCATACCGTAGTCACGCGTCCGGCAGAATCACCACCTTGCCCTTCACCTGCCGGTTCGCCATCCGCGCGATCGCGTCGGTCGCGCCGGCCAGCGGCACGCGCTCGGTGATCGCGGGCCGCACCTTGCCGGCCGCGAACCATTCGGCCAGCAAGCGCATGTTCGCGACATGCTGCGCCGGGTCGCGGCGCACCGCATCGCCCCAGAACACGCCGAGGATGTCGCGCTCCTTGAGCAGCGCGAGGTTCAGCGCGATCTTCGGAATCTCGCCGGCCGCGAACCCGACGACGAGGAACCGGCCGCGCCACGCGGTCGCGCGCAGCGCCGCCTCCGTGTATGCGCCGCCCACCGGATCGTAGACGACATCGGCGCCGCGCCCGCCGGTCAGTTCGTCCACGCGGCGGCGCAGGTCTTCGGTCGCGTAGTCGATCGTCTCGTCCGCGCCGGCTTCACGGCACAGCGCGAGCTTGTCCGCGCTCGACGCCGCCGCGATCACGCGCGCGCCGAGCGCCTTCGCGATCTCGATCGCGGCGAGCCCGACGCCGCCCGCCGCGCCCAGGACGAGCAGCGTCTCGCCCGCCTGCAGCCGCGCGCGCTGCTGCAACGCATGCAGCGACGTGCCGTATGCGAGCACGAGCGCCGCGCCCTGCTCGAACGTCATCCCCGGCGGCAACGGGGCGATCTGGTGCGCATCGGCCACACACTGCTGCGCGAACCCACCGTGCCCCGTGAACGCGACCACCGAATCGCCGGGCCGCCATGCGGTAACCCCCTCGCCGACCGCGTCGATCACGCCGGCAAACTCGGCGCCCGGCGAAAACGGCAGCGCCGGCTTCACCTGATACAACCCCTGGACGATCAGCGCGTCGGGGAAGTTGAGCGACGCGGCCTTCACCTTGACCCGGACCTGGCCGGCCGCCGGTTCGGGAATCGCGACGTCTTCGATGCGCAGGCTGTCGATCGGGCCAAATGCAGTACACAACAGGGCTTTCATGCGCTTCTCTCTCCTTGCGCGGCGTGGCCGCGCATCGATGCGGTTTGCGGGATACTCCCGCGCGCCCGGTTCACGACGCGTGTGCGATGGCCATCCGAACCGGCCTTCGCGACATCGTCAGCATTCCGGAATGTTGGTGCGGCTATGTTCAGAACCACGCGTCGCGCATGTCGAGCGTCGTCGTGTCGACGCTCGACAGCAGATCGAGCTGTGCGTCCACTTTCGGCAACTCCCAGCGGAAGAAGTAACGGGCGGCCGCACGCTTGCCGTCGTGGAAATCGCCGGCTTGCCCGTGCGCGGCGAGCGTCACGTCGAGCCACAGCCACGCGACGACGAGATGGCCGAACGCTTCCAGATAGACACTCGCGTTCGCGAGCCGCGCCTGCTGATCGCCGATCGCGCCGAGCTGTCGCGTGACGTCGACCAGCCGCGACCAGCGCCGCGCCAGCGCATCGGCCTGCTCCGGCAGGCCGGCATCGAGCGCCCGCGCGCGTTCGACGCTCGCGCCGATTCTCCCGTCGAGTGCGCGCAGCAGCGCGCCATCGTCCTGCGCGACCTTGCGGCCCAGCAGGTCGAGCGCCTGGATTCCGTGCGTGCCTTCGTGTATCGGGTTGAGCCGATTGTCGCGATAGAGCCGCTCGACCGCGTAATCGCGCGTGTAGCCGTAGCCGCCGTGCACCTGGATCGCGAGGTCGTTCGCCGCGAGACACCATTGCGACGGCCAGCTTTTCGCGATCGGCGTCAGGATGTCGAGCAGCCGCCCGGCCTGGGCGCGCACGGTCGCGTCGTCGTGCGCGCGTGCTTCGTCGACCAGCTTCGCGCAGTACAGGATCAGCGCGAGACCGCCTTCGACATAGGCCTTCTGCGCGAGCAGCATGCGCCGCACGTCCGGATGCTCGACGATCGGCGCCTGCGGCGCGGCGGCATCCTTGCCCGCCGGCCCCAGCGGACGCCCTTGAGGCCGGTTCCGCGCGTAGTCGAGCGCATGCAGATAACCCGTGTAGCCGAGCGCCACCGCGCCCGCGCCGACGCCGATGCGCGCCTCGTTCATCATGTGGAACATGTACGCGAGGCCGTGGTTCGGCTGGCCGACCAGATAACCGATCGCACCCGCCCGCCCTTCCGGCCGGTAGCGCGTGCCTTCGCCGAAGTTCAGCAGGCAGTTGGTGGTGCCGCGGTAGCCCATCTTGTGGTTCAGCCCGGCGAGCGCCACGTCGTTGTGCTCGCCCTGCGCGGCGCCGTCGGTACCGGGCAGGTACTTGGGCACGATGAACAGCGAGATGCCGCGCGTGCCGGGCAGCAGCCGGCCGTGTTCGTCGGGGATCTTCGCGAGCACGAGGTGGACGATGTTCTCCGTCAACTCGTGTTCGCCGCCCGAGATCCACATCTTGTTGCCGGTCAGCCGGTAGCGCGGGCCGAGCGGCGAGTCGCACTCGAAATCCGCGCGCGTCGCGATGTCGGACAGCGACGACCCGGCTTGCGGCTCGGACAGGCACATGGTGCCGAAGTAGCGCCCTTCCAGCTCCGGGCGCGCGAACGCGTCGATCTGCGCGGGGGTGCCATGCGCGACGAGCAGGTTCGCGTTGGCGACGGTCAGGAACGGATAGGCGGCGGTCGCGATGTTCGCGGCCTGGAAGAACAGGAACGACGCGGCTTCGACCAGCTTCGGCAAGCGCATGCCGCCGAGCGCTTCGTCGTGGCCCGCGGCGATCAGCCCGGCGTCCGCGAAGGCGCGCACGGCCGGCTCGACGTCCGGGATCAGCGTCACGCGCTCGCCGTCGAAGTGCGGTTCCTCGCGATCGCCTCGTGCCGCATGCGGCGCGAACAGGTCTTCGGCAATCCGCTCGCTGGTATCGAGCACCGCGTCGAACGTCTCGCGACTGTGCTCCGCGTAGCGCGGCAGCGCGACGAGCGCCTCCGCGTCGAGCCAGTCGTACAACAGGAACGCGAGATCGCGTCGCGACATCAACAAGCTCATCGTGCTGCCTCCCGGGGGCCGGCTTCGTCAGCCGAATGAAGGGTTCCGTGATTGCGAATGCTGGCAGGAATTTAGCACGGTCGTTCGCAAACAACAACGACGGATGAGCTAGTCGGCGTACCCCGGATTGCGTCGATCGAGCCGGCGCAGCAGCCCGGGCCAGACGAGCGCGCCGGCCCCCATGCCGCGCGTCACCGCGGCGATCTGCTGCTTGATGCCGTCGAGAATCGGCTGTGCGATCGGCAACAGCGCGGTGCCGCCGGCCTGCGCGCGCACCTGGATCATGCAGGCCGCTTCGAAGAAGTACATCGCGACGAACGCGTCTGCCGGCGTCGCCCCGACGGTCAGCAGGCCGTGGTTGCGCAGCATCAGGTTCGTGTGGGCGCCGAGGTCGCGCACGAGGCGCGCCTTTTCGCCTTCGTTGAGCGCAATGCCCTCGTAGTCGTGATAGCCGAGCGACGCCAGCACGCCGAGCGACTGCTGCGACAGCGGCAGCAACCCGCCCTCCTGTGCCGACACGGCGACGCCGTTGACCGAATGCGTATGCATCACGCACAGCGCGTCGTCGCGGGCCGCGTGCACCGCGCTGTGGATGGTGAAGCCGGCCGGGTTGATCTCGTACGGCGATTCGGACACCTTGCGTCCTTCGAGATCCACCTTCACCAGCGACGATGCCGTGATCTCGTCGAACATCATGCCGTACGGGTTGATCAGGAAATGATGCTCCGGGCCGGGGATGCGCGCGGAAATATGGGTGAACACGAGATCGTCCCAGCCGAACAGCGCGGTGAGGCGGTAAGCCGCCGCCAGGTTGACTCGCGCGTCCCATTCGGTCGGGGAAACTGCCTGCTTCACGCTGATATCGGATGAGGCCACGTCGACACTCCTTGTTCAAGGATGGATGCGTACCGGGCCGCACGATACGGCCCGGCCCGGGGATTGCGTCACCCCGCGCGGGGCTTCGCGAGCTGATCGGCAACCGGCAGGCTGCGGATGCGCGTGCCGGTCGCCGCGAAGATCGCATTGGTCAGCGCGGGCGCGACGGGCGGCAGGCCCGGCTCGCCCACGCCGCCGAGCGGTGTCGCGAAATCGTCGGGCGCGACGAGATGCACGCGGATTTCACGCGGCGCCTCGTTCATTCTCAGCACCTGGAAACCGTTGAAGTTGCTCTGCTCCGGATGGCCGTCCTTGAACGTGATCTCGCCGTGCAGCGCGATGCCCAGCCCCATCACCACCGCCCCCTCGAGCTGCGAGCGTACGCGCTCCGGATTGACCTGCGGCCCGCAGTCGATCGCGATGTCGACCCGCGGCACCGTGATCTTGCCGTCGGCATCGACCTGCACCTCGCACACCGCCGCCGTATACGACACGAAGCTGCGGTGCGCGGCGATCCCGAGCCCGCGCCCCTTCGGCAGCCTGCGCCCCCAGCCCGCCTCGCGCGCGACCGTCTCCACCACGCGCCGCAGCCGCCCGGTGTCGACCGGATACAGCGCCGGGTCCTCGCCGTAGTTCACGTTCTTCACCGTGATGTGCGGCTCGAAACGCCGTGCGGGCCCGATCAGTTCGAGCAGGAAATCCTTCGGGTCGCGGCCGGCCGCGTGCGCCAGCTCCGACACGAAACTCTGGATTCCGAACGCATGCGGGATGTTGTAGACCGAGCGGAACCAGCCGATCCGCGTGTGCGCCTGCGCGGCCGGATTCTCGATCCGCACGTTCGGGATCGCGAACGGCAGGTCCGCGATCCCCTGCGCGAGCTCGCCCGCCTGCTCGTGCACGACGCCGGCCCTGAAGGTCGACTGGATCGACGGCGCAACCGTGCGATGCTGCCACGCGACCACTTTCCCCGACGCATCGATCCCGCCGTCGAACGCTTCGAGCGACACGGCATGGAAGTAGTCGTGCGCGAGGTCGTCCTCGCGCGTGAACGTCAGCTTGACCGGCGCGCCGACCGCCTTCGACAGCAGCGCCGCCTCCACCACGTAGTCGGGCTTCGACTTGCGGCCGAAACCGCCGCCGAGCAGCGTCACGTTGACCGTCACGCGCTCGCCCGGCAACCCGAGCGCCTTCGCGACCTCGTCGCGCGTGGTCTGCGGCGCCTGCGTGCAGGTCCACACTTCGCATCGGCCGTCCGCCACGCGCGCGACGGCCGCGGGCGGCTCCATCGTCGCGTGTGCGAGATGCGGGATGTAGTAGGTCGCACGCACGCGTTTCGCGGCGCCGGCCAGCGCCGCCGCCGCGTCGCCGTCGTTGCGGATCACGTCGCCCGGTTGGGCCGCAGCCGCTTCGAGCGTCTTCCGATACGCGGCCGAGTCGTAGTTCGCATTGGGCCCGTGCTTCCAGTCGATCTTGAGTTGCGCGCGTGCCTGGATCGCCGTCCACGTGTCGCGCGCGACGACGGCCACGCCGCCGAGCGGCTGGAAGCCGGACGGCAGCGGCGTCGACGCGAGCGGCACGACCTTGACGACACCCGGCAGCTTCTCCGCCGCCGACGCGTCGAACGACGCCATCGTGTCCCCGTAGGCCGGCGGGCGCGCGACGACCGCGTACAGCATGCCGTCGAGCCGCGTGTCGATCCCGTAGTGCGCGCGGCCGGCGACGATGTCGCGTCCGTCGATCAACGCCGTTTCGCCCTTGCCGATATAGCGGAATTCGGCTGGCGCTTTCAGCGGCACCGTCGCCGGATCGGGTGCCGGCAACGCGGCCGCTTTCGCCGCCAGTTCGCCGAAGCCGAGCTTGCGTCCGCTCTTCGTGTCGACGACCTCATGCACGGTTGCCTTGACCTGCCGCGCATCGACGCCCCACGCCGCGGCGGCAGCCTGTTCGAGCATCGTGCGCGCCGCCGCGCCCGCGCGGCGCAACGCGGCGAAGCTCTGGCGCAAGCTGCGCGAGCCGTCGGTGTTCTGGTTGCCGTAGCGCGGCTCGTCGCCGACGGCCTGTGCGACCTTCACGCGCGCCCAGTCCGCGCCCAGCTCGTCCGCCACCACGAGCGCGACGCTCGTGCGCACACCCTGCCCCATCTCGGAGCGGATGCAGGTCACGGTGACCGTGCCGTCGGGTGCGATCGCGACGAACAGGTGCGGATCGTCGCGCAACCCGTGCGGCATTCCCGCGCCGCCGTATCGCGGATCTGCACTGACGGGCGGCTGGTTCGGCACGGCCGCGCGCACGAGCGACGGCACGCCGAACGCGAGCAGCAACCCGCCGGACGCAAAGCCGAGCAGCAGCGCGCGACGGCTTTCGTTATGGACGGAGAGTTCGGGCGCGCTCATGCGGCACCTCCGCGGCGCACGGCCAGGCGGATCGCCGCGCGTATGCGCGTGTAGGTGCCGCAGCGACAGATGTTGCCGGACATCGCATCGTCGATGTCGGCGTCGGTCGGATGGGGATTCGTCTTCAGCAACGACGCGGCCTGCATGATCTGCCCGGACTGGCAGTAGCCGCACTGCGCGACGTTCAGTTCCTGCCACGCCTGCTGCAGCGGATGGGTCAGATCGGTCGACAGGCCCTCGATCGTCGTCACGCGCTTGCCGGAAGCGGCCGCGACCGGGGTGATGCACGACCGGATCGCGACGCCGTCGACGTGCACGGTGCATGCGCCGCACAGTGCCATCCCGCAGCCGAACTTGGTGCCGGTGTGGCCGAGGACATCGCGCAGATACCAGAGCAACGGCATGTCGGGATTGCCGTCGAAGTGCTGCTCGCTACCGTTGACGGTCAGCGTGATCATCGTTCACCTCCTGGTTGCGATGCCCGCTTCGGGCAGGCATCGGGTGGGGATTCGAACGGCGCGGCGCACATTCCGAACAACCAGGCAGGGCGCCGTGTCGTGGGCCGTGTTGCCTGCAGGCACGGCCCGGCGGATGCTGCAAACGATGCGGCGGCCCGGTTGCCTGCGCAACATGGCAACGAATTCCCGGCCGCTCGCTCGTCCGCATGGATCGCCGATCCGCATTATCGAACCATTTCGGATTTGCCGTCGGATCAGGGGGATTCGGGCGTTTCAGGTAATCGGAGCGGGAAATTTGCCCGGAGATGGCGGGCCGCGACCGGTCACGCTTGCCGGAGAGATGGGCGGGTGATTCAGGTTTCGATGTTTCGATACGCGGCCGCAGGCGGTTCGCTCTCGTTCTTGCACGGCGACTGCCCACGTTCGCCGGGCGCTTCGGTACGGCGGCAGCAAAGCCGGACGACCAGACCCACCCTGTGCAATCAGCGGGCCGAGAAACCGGAAATGATCGATCGCGCAAACGCAAACGTCCGGCCGGCCGCCCGGCCGGACCGGATCATCCCGCGATTGCAACGAGCGGTTCGGACGCTAGCGCGACGCGATGCTCACCGCGACCTCAACGCCTGCAACCCCAACGTGAGCGCGTTGAACGGCATTTCCGCCGTCCCCATCGAAAAGCTCGTCACCTTCGAGGGTACCCCCGGATTACGCATCAGCGCATGAACGATCCGCTCGCTCGCATGACCGTCGCCGTACGGATTGCTCGCGCGCGCCATTTCCCCGTAAGCGCTCTCGCTGTCGAACAGCCGCGAGGCTTCCCACACGATCCGCTCCTGATCGGTACCGACGAGCCGCGCGGTACCGGCCTGGATCGCCTCGGGCCGCTCCGTCGTCTCGCGCGTGACGAGCACCGGCTTGCCCAGCGCGGGCCCTTCTTCCTGAATGCCGCCCGAATCGGTGATGATGAAATGCGCGCGCGACATCAGGAATACGAACGACAGATATTCCTGCGGCTCGATCAGATAGATGTTCGGCATGTTACCGAGCCGGGCGCGCGCCGGCTCCCGCACGTTCGGATTCATGTGCAGCGGATAGACGAACTGGGCGTCGGGGTAACGCTTCGCGAGCGTGCACAGCGCATCGCAGAAATTCTGGAACGGCTCGCCGAAACTTTCACGTCGATGGCCCGTGATCAGCACCACGCGCCGCGACGGCTCGAGAAACGGAAACTGTCCGGCGACCTTCTCCGTCAGCGCCGTCGTGCAGTCCAGCATGCGCTTGACCTCGTGCAGCGCATCGATCACGGTATTGCCGGTCAGCACGACCGCCCCGCCCGGCACGCCCTCGCTGAGCAGGTTGTCGCGTGCCTGCCCGGTCGGCGCGAAATGCCACGACGATACCGCGTCGGTCACGCGGCGGTTCAACTCCTCCGGCCACGGCGACCAGATGTCGCCGCTGCGCAAGCCGGCCTCCACATGCCCGACCGGCAAATAACGGTAGAACGCCGCCAGACTGACCGCGAGCGTGGTCGTCGTATCGCCGTGCACCAGCACGACGTCCGGGCGCAACTCGTCGAAGACGACGCCGATTGCCTGCAGAATGCCGGTCGTCACGTCGGTCAGCGTCTGGCTTTGCCGCATCACGTTGAGATCGTAGTCGGGCTTGATGTCGAACAGCGTCAGCACCTGATCGAGCATTTCGCGGTGCTGTGCGGTCACGCATACCCTGGCGTCGACACCCGCCTGTGCTTTTAATGCACGCACCAGCGGTGCCATCTTGATGGCCTCCGGCCGAGTCCCGAACACAAGCAAAATCTTTTTCATCGTTATCCTCGTAGACCCATATCGCGCTGAATGACCCTGCTCGCGGCGCGAAGCATGTAATCAGACGGCACCTTCCGTACTCGCACGCGATCGACACACTGCAGTGTCGCGGAGCGAGCGCGCCGCCCTGTCCACGTGGTCTGCGCCACGCGAATCGTCGTACTACCGGCGTCTCGTTGCACTTGATCAGTCACGTCATGAGTCGTTCCTCGCTTGGCCAGGCGTCACGTCCGTTCGTCACGTCCCCCTCCACTACAGCAATATTCAAACCAGTCGTATCGCGGCCGCGTCCGGTTCGCACCGCATGCACCGCGCACACGCGATGCACGATGAAATGTTTCACAACTGCTACGTGTGTCGCATCGACCGTCAAGCGCGATACAGGCAAAAATCCGGGCAGTTTCATGACCCCTTCAACGGCGTCGTCCGACGAATCGAGGACGCGTGTCGCGCATTCATTTCGTATCGGATCTCACGGATCTGTCGAAGCGCGTTGCGTTTACTCGATCCGCCACTTTTGTCTGTGCAGCGGACGGCACCATCGGCCGCTCGGCCGCGATCCCGCGCGAGGGATTTACCCGGCATGCAACGTCCTTCACGTCGCACGAATCGATGCATGCGAAATGTTGCGAATGTGTAACGCTGGTCCGGAACGGGGCGGATACATCGACACGCGGTCCATGCAGCGCATGCGGCTGCATGAATCGCACGGGCACCCCGGCCGATGCGCACACAACGAACGACGCAACGTGCATCACCGCGCAAAGTCACGCTGCCGGCGCGGCACACGTTCGACAGACAATTCGCTGGACGCATCGAATGTGCGGGCTGCAATCCTGGTCGCGCGCGGGCAATCGGCCTGCACGCGGGCTGATTCTTCGATGAATCAAAATCCGCCGCCGCCGTCCGCGCCACGCCCCCGGCCTTCGTCCCTGCCCCTTGCTGCGCGCGGCATCGCGGCAGATGGCTCACGCCTTGCTTAATGACAGTCAGGTGGACCTCGAAGCACGCGCCAGACAGCGGACGAACGGGGACGCCCAAGCAACGAAGCCGGGAGGAAACGCGGCGCGTCCGCCGGGAGCGAAAGACCAGCGCTCCCGCGCACCGCACGTGCCGACGTGTCCCGTTGCAATGCGCGATCCGCGAGCCAGGTTCAGGCTCCGATGCAGGGAACTGCCTCGTGGACGCACATCCCGGTACGAGCCTCGGGTTCACCCGCATCACCGTGAACCGAGCCGCAACGTCGACACGCTTGCCAGGCGCGACGCGGCCAACGCCGCGCCCGGCGACGATTGCACAGGACCCCGCGCAGGAGCCCAGGACATGAAACGGCCCGCGCTTTCCCCGACCGCACGCTCGCACGTCGCGGCCACCGTCGCGCTGTGTCGCCTGTGGCACGTCGCCTGCTGTCTCGCCGCGTGCGGCTTCGCACTGCACGCGAGCGCCGCCGAACTCCGGCTCGAAGGGCTGTACCAGCGCACGGACGGTGCGATCACCGTGCGCCTGAACGGCGTCGGCATCGATCCGTATTTCGCGGCAAAAGCGCTGCTCGCCGCGTCCGACGCGCAACTCGACGCCCGTCAGGCCGCACTCGCGTGGATCGCATGGTTGCTGCCGCGCCAGCGCCCGGATGGCGGCTTCGATCGCTACTGCGTGAAGGAAGGCCGCTACCGCTCATGCGCCGAAGCGGAAACCGACGACGCGATGATGGCGACCTGGATCGAATTGCTTGCCCGCTTCGCGCCGCCCGGCGGCTTGCCCGCCGCGTGGGAACTCAGCCTGAACCGCGCCGCCATGCATCTGGAGACGCTGCTCGACAAGCCCTCCGGCGTGTATCAGATCTCGTCTTCGCTGCACGTCGCGCTGCTGATGGACAACGTCGAGGTACACAGCGCGTTCCAGGCACTCGAGGCGTACTACGTCCGGCGCGCCGACTACACGCATGCGGGCCCGTGGAGCCTGCGCGCCGACCAGCTTGCCTCCGCGATCCTGAAAGTGTTCTGGCGCGGCACGGCATCCGGTTTTCGCGCCAGCACGCAGCAGGTCAGCGATGCGAGTTTTTATCCGGCGAAGATCGCGCAGATCCTCCCGCTCCTGTCCGGCATTCAGGTTCCCGAACAATCCGGCGAGGCGATCTATGCACGGTGGATTCGGAAGTACGGCAAGAGCTGGCCGCAACTTGCCAACACCGACTACCCGTGGAGCCTGATCGCGCTGGTCGCGGTCAAGATGAACGATTGGAGCACGGTTGCCTGCTGGCAAGCGCGATCGGGGCCATACCGGCACGGCGCGCACTGGAACGTACTGGAGGAGTCGCTTTATCTGGCATTCGAAAGCCGGATGGCCGATCCCGTCATACCCGCTCGATGCGGGCTCACGACGGCGGCGGCAACGGCAACGGCAACCGCATCGCGCTGACGCAACGGCGCGTGCGGTCCATGATGGCTAAACGGGAAGGAGACGTGTCATGTGTGGCATCGTCGGCGCAGTCGCGCAACGGGACATCGTCCCGATTCTGATTGAAGGTCTGCGTCGCCTCGAATATCGCGGCTACGATTCATGCGGCGTGGCGACGGTCGTCGACGGCCAGGCGCGCCGCGAGCGCAGCGTGTCGCGCGTCGCCGATCTCGACGCGCACGTGCGCACCGCCGGCCTGACCGGCAGCACCGGCATCGCGCACACGCGCTGGGCGACGCACGGCGCGCCGGCCACCTGCAACGCGCATCCGATCTTCTCGCGCGACGAAATCGCGCTCGTGCACAACGGCATCATCGAGAACCATGAAACGTTGCGCAAGCAACTTTCCGACGCGCACTACGAATTCGACGGCCAGACCGACACCGAGGTCGTCGCGCACCTGATCCACAGCAAGTATCGCGGCGACCTGCTCGCCGCCGTGCGCGCGGCAACGTCGCAACTTCACGGTGCGTACGCGATCGCGGTGTTCAGCAAGCACGAGCCGCAGCGGCTGATCGGCGCACGGGTCGGCTCGCCGCTCGTCGTCGGCGTGACGGATGGCGAATGCTTTCTTGCGTCCGATGCGCTCGCGCTCGCCGGCATCACCGACCGCTTCATCTTTCTCGAGGAAGGCGACATCGTCGAGTTGACGCCGGGCGGCGTGCGCATACTCGATCGCGGCGGCGCGCCGGTCGAGCGCGCGGTACAGACCATTTCGTCCGCGCAGGCCGCGGTCGAACTCGGGCCGTACCGGCATTTCATGCAAAAGGAGATATTCGAGCAACCGCAGGCCGTGGCCGCGACCATCCCGGATGCGGGGCTGTTCGATCCGGCCGTATTCGGCCCCGACGCCGCGCGCGCGTTCGAGCAGATCGACAACGTGCTGATTCTCGCGTGCGGCACGAGCCACTATTCCGGCCTGACCGCGCGCCGCTGGCTCGAAACGATCGCGCGCTTGCCGGCCCAGGTCGAGATCGCGAGTGAATACCGTTACAGCGACGCGCTCGCGATGCCGAATACGCTGGTGGTGAGCGTGTCGCAATCCGGCGAGACCGCCGACACGCTCGCCGCGCTGAAGTATGCGCAGGCGCTCGGCCATATCGATACGCTGGCGATCTGCAACGTGCCGACCAGCGCGATGATGCGGCAGGCAGGACTGCGCTTCCTGACGCGGGCTGGCCCGGAAATCGGCGTCGCGTCGACCAAGGCATTCACGACGCAGCTCGTCGCGCTGTTCATTCTCGCCGTTACGCTCGGGCGGCTGCGCGGCTACGTCGACGATGCGCAGCTCGCGCGCTACACGATGCAATTGCGGCGGCTGCCCGGCGCGCTCGAGGAGGTGCTTGGGCTCGAGCCGCAGATCGAGCGCTGGGCGGCGGAATTCTCGCAGCACGAGAATGCGCTGTTCCTCGGGCGCGGGCTGCACTACCCGATCGCGCTCGAAGGTGCGTTGAAGCTGAAGGAGATTTCGTACATCCACGCGGAGGCGTATCCCGCGGGCGAGCTCAAGCACGGGCCGCTCGCGCTCGTGACGCACACGATGCCCGTCGCGACGATCGCGCCGAACGATGCGCTGCTCGAGAAGCTGAAGTCGAACATGCAGGAAGTGCGGGCGCGCGGCGGGCAGCTTTACGTGTTCGCCGACGCCGATACGCGGATCGACAACAGCGAAGGCGTGTCGGTGCTGCGGATGCCGGATTATTACGGGTTGTTGTCGCCGATCCTGCACGTCGTGCCGCTGCAGTTGCTCGCGTATCACGCGGCGTGTTTGCGCGGCGCGGATATCGACAAGCCGAGGAATCTGGCGAAATCGGTTACGGTGGAGTGACGGGAGGTGGGTACCGCGGGCGGACTGGTGAAGGTCTGCAAGTGCCGAGACTGGGTCGCCCTACACGACTCGAACGTGTGACTGTGTTTGGCGACTTCCAGTCTCCCGGACTCAGTCCGGATGAACCATCGATACAACCTGTTGAAGCTTCACAGTTGACCGGCGGTATCGTGCGACTGCCGAGAATACGAAGCCGGCCTTGCCATGCAAAAACTCAACTGCGCACCTGCTCGCCCTTTATAAAGGCAATCAGGGCGCGCAGAGCCTGCGAAACATGGCGATGACCCGGATAGTAAAGACACAGCCCCGGAAAAGGCGGACACCAGTCGTCAAGAACGCGTTCGAGCCGCCGGTCACGCAAGGCTTCGATGACGAGGTGGTCGGGAACGAAGGCGATGCCGATGCCATCCACGGCAGCGTCGACCATCAGCGGTTGGTCCGTCAGAGTAAGCGGACCCGAAACATCGATGGTCTCGCTGACGCCGCGTCGCTCGAATTCCCACTGGTAGATCGCCCCGCTCTCGAAGCGAAAGCGAATACAGTCGTGTCGATAAAGATCGTGCGGCGTAATGGGACGTCCATGTTCAGCGAAATACGCGGGCGACGCGACTGCTGCGAAACGAACGTTGCCCATGAGCGGAACGGCCACCATGTCCTGCGGCACGGCCTCGGCCAGTCGGATGCCCGCGTCGAATCCCGCTGCAACGATGTCACCGAGGCGGCCGTCGCTCACGACGTCGAGATGCACGTCCGGATACGACTTCAGGAAGCTTGCCAGGATGGGACGCAGGATGAGGCGGATTGCGCCTTCGCTTGCATTGATGCGCACGGTTCCGCTGGGAGCCACGCGTAGATCGTCGACTTCGCGCATCGCTTCGTCAATGATCGAAACCGCCGGCCGGAGTTTGGCTGCCAGACGCTCGCCGGCCTCGGTGAGCGAGGTGCTGCGAGTCGTTCGATTCAGGAGCCGGACGCCCAGACGGCGCTCGAGCGCTTTTACCGAATGACTGACCGCTGACGGCGTGATCTCGAGTTCGGTCGCTGCTGCGCGAAAGCTTCGTCGTGTTGCAACGGCCAGGAACACGGTGAAAGAGAAAAAATCGACGTTCCTTGATTGGTGAGCAACTCTCATCGTGTCATCAAGCATTGGTGATCTTGTTTTGATACTAGGGGCTCCCTACACTGGGTGCAACCATTTCAGTCAAGGAGCGCAAGATGTCTCGAAAGATATTGATCACGGGTGCCAGTTCAGGTTTTGGTCGTGGTGCGGCAATTGAACTTGCGCGCCTTGGCCACCATGTCGTGGCGACGGCCGATACGTGGCCGCAGGTTCGCAGCCTGCGTGCGGACGCAGCCGAGGCCGGTGTGGTGCTCGAGGTGATCAAGCTGAATCTGCTCGACGCGATCGACATCGCTCACGCAGGCTCGTTCGATCCCGATGTCCTGGTGCTGAACGCCGGCGTCATGGAAGGCGGATCGATCGTCGACATCCCGATGCAGCGCGTTCGGGAGTCCTTCGAAATCAACGTCTTCGGCCATCTTCAACTGGTACAGGCGATCGTGCCGAAGATGGTGGCGCGCAGGTCCGGAAAAGTCGTATGGACCTCGTCGATGGGGGGCATTCTGGTTGTCCCGTTTGTGGGTGCCTACTGCGCGACCAAGCATGCGATCGAGGCCATCGCCGGGTCGATGAAAGCGGAACTCGAACCCTTTGGCGTCAAAGTCGCGACCGTGAATCCAGGCGTTTTCGGTACCGGATTCAACGACACTGGCGCCGAAAGCTACGTGCAGTGGTACGACGCCGATTCCGCCGTTGTGCCGATGCCGGATTTCGGCGACAGCCTGATGAACCAGGCGGATCCCAAGGAGATGATCGACGCCATGGTCGAGATCATTCCGGCCGATACGCATTTGTATCGAACCATGCGCCCGTTAGCGACGATTGACGCCGCGAAGCAGTGGCAAGAGACGGAGTGGACGCAAAATGCCTGAGCTCACGTTGGAGCGCGCGGATCGGATCGTGGCCCAGGGGCGTGCCGCAGCCCAGGACGCGGGCCTCAATGCCGTGTTTGCAATTCTGGATGCGGGTGCGCACCTGGTCACTTTCTCGCGGATGGACGGGGCATGGCTTGCGTCGAATGAACTGTCGATAGCGAAGGCCCGGGCGTCGGTGATGTTCCGGGCGCCGAGCGAAGCGCTCAATGTTCCGTGGCAAGCGGGCCAGCCAGTTCCACACTTCGATCACATCCATGCAGGCGGGCTGTTGCTGATGGGGGGAGGAGTGCCTCTCGTGGATGGCGATGGCCAGCTGATCGGCGCACTCGGCGTGTCCGGCGGTACGCCCGAGCAAGATGCTGCACTCGCTCGGGCTGCGATTGCCCGTGCGCTGGAGTAGGCGCGATTCCGATACCCCGGCTACCGCGTCGAATCCGTGGAGACACATCTCGGTTTCGTCGGCAGTGACCTGCGGCGGAATTTCGTAGCCGGTCAGGCGGCGAGTCTCTCGACGAACCCGTTTTGCCACGGACTGCCCGGTGCGATGAAGGCCGGACCGCTGGCAGCATCTCGCAGCCAGCGCATAACCTTGGCAGCGGTAAATTCGTCGCCGCCAGACCGAATGAACGCGGATTCGCCGTACAGCCGCATCAGTCCCGACGGCGTCAGGATAACGTCCTGCGACCGCAGGCTGGCCCATCGAGCGTCGGAAGCGTAAGCCCCCGTTCGGCGGCAATCTCGACCAGACAGGCATATGCAACATCTGGCTTGCGACGTGTACGTGCCGGAGAAGTACCTTGTCTCATTGTCTTCAGAATTGAGCAGTCACCTGAAAACCGAGCGTTACTCGAGCAGTCGGAAAACCCGACGGCTTGTAGACGGGCGTACCCGCGAAGAGATCGTAGCCGTATCCGCCGAACCGAGTCGTGACACTGCCCTTGACGCCAATCACTGCACCGGCGAGCTGCGTGCCAACCAAGGCAACCGGCTCTGGCCCCCAGACCCGACCGTAGTCGAGACCAGCATAGGCCGATAGCCCGGTCTGCGCGATGGGAACCTGCAATTCGTTGCGCCAGTAGAACCCGCGCGATCCCGCCAACAGCGTTTCACCGTCGAATCCCCGCACGGTATAACGACTGCCGATCGTGACGCTATCGAGGTATGAAACCGTATTGCCGGTGTACTGACCATGAAAGGTCGTCACATATTTGAACGGCTGCGTACCGATGACGAACGGTGTCGACAGATTCGCATCGAGCACGACCATCTTGAATCTGTAAGTCTGTCCACCCTCCGCCGCGAACATGCTGTCGGTCGAGCCGAGCCAGCCCAAGCCCTGACGATAGGCAAGCGAGCCGTCGAACTGCGACGAGCCGAAATAGTGCCGGTCGTTCAGCCCGAATTCGAGAAAGGTTGCGTTCTGGTGCGATGACGGAATCGTCGTACCTTCGATGTAGCTGTCGCCGAAACGGCGCGTCAGGCGAACCTGCGCACCGAACACATCGTTTCGGCTGCGTGCCAACACGCGGTTAAGCTTGAAGTCGACCGTCTTCATGTTGCCGCTGGCAACGAACGTCTGGTTCACGGCCGCGAGCGGTTGAAAGTACGTGCTGGTATAGGCCGACAGTGTGCCGGTCCAATAGCCCCAAGGAATCGAGTAGAACGCGTTCCAGCCGTGCGAACCGAAACGCTTGTCGCCGAATTCCAGATCCTGGTTGAAGCCGACGTTGAAGATGTCGTTCAGGCCCAGCGGGTTGTCTATGCCAAGCGACACATTGCCTTGCAGCTTGCCGGTTGCGCGCGTGCCGGAGTTGTCGACGGATGCCACAACGGTCCATGGTTTGCCGCGCTTCACGTCGAGGACGACGTCGCTCTCGCCAGGCATGTCGCCCGGTGCGATCCGCATCGACACATCCTGACTTGAGACGCGCTTCATCTGCTCAAGCCCTTGTTCGATGTCGCGCAGGTTCAACACGTCGCCGTCGCGAGCCGGGAAGGCGGTCTTCCACGTGCCGCGCAACTTATCGTCCTCGAAGCGCACGTGGCGAATCACGCCCGGAATCAGGGCAAGCTTCAATGTGCCGGTGGACAAATCCTGCTCTGGCACGAGCACGCGGGTCGTGATGTAGCCGCGTGCGAGGATGGCTTGCGATAGTCCCTTTACGATCAGGTCGACGCCTTGCTTACCTACGCATTGGCCGGCGTAGTGCGCAAGCCAGTCGCGCGCAAAGGCGAAGCGGTCCATCGGCAAGGCTGACGCGCCTTGCGCCTTTGATGCGGCCGGTAGCGAGTCGGGCACGTCGAGCGCGAAATGATCGATTCGAAAGCACGGTGTTTCGGTCGGCAATACCGGATAGGCTTCCGGGCGCGGCACGTCCGAGCGCACGCCCGGCGCTTGCACGGTGGCTTCTCGCTGCAACGCATCACGGCGCTGCTGAGCTTGCTGATTCTGCTCGGCGTTCGCGCGGGCAGCGGCGGCCTGGTCACTGGGAGACGGCGCCTGTTGTGCTTGCGCAGCAAGCGTGATCAGAGTAGTGATTGGTAAAACCGCCAGCCGTCTGGTCGTTTTCATTTAATTATGTTTTGAATTGACGGGAATAGACAACAAACATCCCCGTTATCGATACAACACTGATCATCAATCCGCATCAGCGCCTTACCATGACTGAGGTTTAAATCAATCCCCCGAAACTCCGAGCCGCGCATCCTGCCGCAACTTCTCAACCAATTGATTCCATACATTCTCGTATAGAGGAAATGATTCCTCAGCCTGAGAAGCAGCTCTAGCCCGCATCACAGTCTCCAGAAAAATTGACAGCCCGTTAGAGTTCAACGATTCCGCTGAGATAAAGCTCACCCCCTCTTCCATAGGAAGGTAAACCTCATCCTTAATCCACATGTCGGACGGGTGAAATTGATCACCGATTCGACTGACCAAATAATCGAACTGACTCGTACTCACAGGGACGCGCACTTCTTTATAAACAACTATCGATCCCGCCATTTTCGCCTCACTTGATCAGAATTTAAATCGACAAATCTAAATTCACAAATCAAATCTCGCAATAACATCGCGAACCTCTTCCTCTCTTTCAGAGAATTCATCCCCAAAGGCCAGCAATGTCACCTTCAATGCATTTCGAAACGCATGGGCGTCAAAGATACTTTCAGATGGCTCAATTCCACTCACATCGGGATCAGCCCACACCTTGTACCCCCCAGGGTGATCTGCGTCTGGGATATGGTCTATTTCCCATCCAGGATCGCCCCCCAATCCCCCATTAGGCTGCAATATCAGAGTGAGCCAACGATCCAGTGGCACTGACTGTGCGACCACCCATGTAAGAACCCAATATAGTAGTTGCTCGGGTCCTTCAACTTCATGCGCATGACCCCACTTCATTTCACACCTCCTATCGGATATGCGGTAGGAACCGACGGAGGCGAACCCGATGTCACTTTGATAGGCACCGCGAACTCAATCCCGTTCACAACCACTTTTTGGCTCGTACTTCCCGTTAGTTGATACTGTACCAAAGCCTTATTTGCCGCCTCACTAGCCATATTCGGCATATCCGGGTATACAGCGGGATCGTAAATCGTCTTCGTAGCTGGTTTTTTGGCACCCGGAAGCTGATACTGAACCTCGTAGATTCCCGGGCCAGTCTGATTTTTAGAAATCACCGCACCACCTGCATCTTGGAGAGCTGATTCAAAATTTACTGCGTCGTGCCCGCCCGAGAGTTGCTTGCCCGACGGCAATGGATTAACTAAGTGATCGGCCAAGTCAGAGCGGACCGTACCACGACCGGCGAAGTCAGCATCCGGCAGTAGTCTATCTGCAGTACCAAGAACGCGAGTTCCAGTTTGAGCGTCGGCCGCACCGACAGCCGCATCAACTGCACCAGCCGTACCGCCTTTGCCGGCGAGACCCAGCGTCGCCAAGACAGGTGTCCAGAACTCCGTGTCGGGGCCGATCGACGTTCCCGACTTATACGGTTTCTTCAACCCGTCGAGGGAAACGTATCCCGGATCACCAGGCGACGCGAATGGCCCGCCGTTCGGAATATTGACGATCACGCCCGCGACGTTGACCATTCCGTTCCAGACACCGGCCTTGGCATCCGAAGCCATCGCAGCAGTCCGATTGAGCAGCCCCTGCAGTCCCGCGATTGTCGCTCGGTCGTCCGTTTTTTGGGGGTCGTTGCCTGCGTTGTAAAGCTCGACGTTCGATGCCATCGCCGCGCCCGCACTGCCACCCACCAGTGCACCACCGACTGTCGCCGCGACGTTCGCAGCAATATTGCCGGCCAGCGACGAACCGGTCGAATCGCCGACCGACTTGCCGATCTTCTCTGCCTGTCCAGCCAACAACGACGACATGCCAGCACCCGCTGCGCCGCCGATTGCCGTGAGCGCAGTGCCGCCGCCGAGCCCGCCGATCAGTGCACCGCCGCCCATCTGCAATTCCGCACGTGACGCCCCGCCCTCGTCCCAGCTCTTCGCCTGGTCAATGTACGACTGCATCGCAACAAGGTCGCCGCGCTCGTAAGCGGCCTTGGCCGCGTCGATCGCATCCTTGCGCTTGCCGTCAGCGTACAACCCGATCCCCTGCGAAATCGTCTGTCCGGCCGCCTGCGCCGCGTTCATCGTATCGGCCTGCTGCGACAACGTCTTTTGCACATCGGGCGTCTTCGAAACGGTCCCGTTCAGGTTCGTCGCATCGCGATTCAGGTTCGCGACGTCCTGCGTCTGCTCGCCCGGCTTCGTGATGTAGATCGTGCCGGCGCTCACCGCGCTCTTCGTCGTCGCGCTCTGATCGCCGCTGTCGTTCTGGAACACCATCGGCGTGACGCCGCCCGCGCCCGACACCGACGACGGTCCGACTGCCTTGGTGCTCACCCCGACCGATGCACCGGCACTGAAACCCGCGCTGTTCGCGCTGTAGTGCGAGTGGTTTTCGATGTCGCTCGTCGTCAACGTGCTGGTCGTCAGGGTGTTTTTCGACGGATCGGCCGTGCTGCCGATATACGCGCCCTTCAGGTCTGTGTTGCCCTTCACGGTCACATCGAACCCGCCTGCGTCCGCCTGGATACCGGCCTGCTCGTTCACGCCCGCATAGTTGCCGTCCGCGTGGCCGTTCTGCGCACTGAAGCTGGCCCCGCCACCGGTCTGGCTGATCGTGAAGCCGCCGCCCGCGCTCGACTGATGCGCAGCGCTCACGGTCGCCTCCTGAGCGCTCGCGACGTTCAGGTTACCGCCCACATCGGCCACGACCTTGTTCGCGTTCGACGCCTTGCTTACCGACGCATTGGCCGGCGTAGTGCGCAAGCCAATCGCGCGCAAAGGTGAAGCGATCCATCGGCAAGGCTGACGCGCCTTGCGCCTTTGACGCGGCCGGTAACGAGTCGGGCACGTCGAGTGCGAAATGATCAATTCGAAAGCACGGTGTTTCGGTCGCCAATACCGGATAGGCTTCCGGGCGAGGCACGTCCAAGCGCACGCCCGGCTGCGGCCTGGTCGTTCGGAGTGGGGGCCTGTTGTGCCCGTGCGGCGAACGGAATGACGACGAAAAGTGACCAAAACGCAAACCTCCTCACAATTCCCCTTTTAAGATTGGTCACTTCTGTTCAGGAATATTTCCGACCAACTTCAGCCAGCAATTTTTCCTTGAATTCATCAGGAGAGAATTCATGCCCGGAACACAGATATCCCGCATCGTCGTAAATTTTCCCGCCTGTCACCAACGCGATTGCAGAAACAACAATGGCCGAAAACAATGCATCCCCTCGACTCTCGATCGAGCATGCGTAGGGACAGTCATTAACCATTCGTTGCCCCGGCGGCCATTCGATTACGTTGATCCAACACCATTCGCCTTCTCGCTGCCCCTGTGCGTATAGGGCTGTGCTGGAGTCTCCGTAATTCCTCGGCGTAATGATTGGGCGTGACCGCCCAAGCTCCCAAAAATAATCTTCGACGCACCTCACCAATTGGTCATCAGTGAGACGCTCTTTCATATCTATCAAAGAACTCTTCATTTGCGTCCTCCGGGCGGAGTGGCGATCGTAGATTTTGTCAAACTAACCCAACCGTTAAGGGTCTTGATAACAATATTGTTGACCGCCCCTTCATTCAAGACATTGGAAATTGGGGTGCCTGGCTGAGCCCATTTGGTTACATCTTGAACGTTGACGCCAGCTCTTGTGGCGTCCACATAGATATTTCCAACTTCCCCGGCCTTGCTCATTTGATTCGCTCCGGTCACGATATTTCTCTGAACAGCATTCATTCCATTCCCGGTCACACTCTTCAGACTTGCAGGAACTCCATCTATCCAGCCATCAATACCTGGATAGTTGTTGGTTGGCGCACCGACAAATTTACCCCCCTGCATTGCAACAATGTCATTTGCTTGCGATATCTCGGTGGGGTTCATTGCATTTGCAACTACGACGCCGGGCTTAGCAGCCGGCAGTAGCGCTGTAGCCTTCGCGCCTCCCGTAGCCTTGCCGCCGGCCAATGCACCCGCCACAGACGTGAACGGCACAACAGTCAGCCCATCCTCTTGCCGTTGGGTCAGATTGACTTGACCGACCATCGCTTTCTCTTTCTGCAGTTGCTTCTGCAGATCAGCGATTTCCTTCTGATCCTCGCCTCGGTTCTTGTCTTCCTTGGCATTGTAAAGATCGACGTTCGATGCGGCGGCGGCTCCTGCGCTGCCGCCGACCAGTGCGCCGCCGACCGTTGCCACGACGTTCGCAGCAATATTGCCGACCAGCGACGAGCCGGTCGTGTCGCCCACCGATTTGCTGATCTTCTCGGCCTGGTTCGCCAACAGTGACGACGTGCCGGCTCCCGCTGCGCCGCCGATCGCCGTGAGCGCGCTGCCGCCGCCGAGCCCGCCGATCAGCGCACCGCCAGTTGCTTGCAAGCCCGCGCGCGACGCCCCGCCCTCATCCCAGCTCTTCGCCTGGTCGATGTAAGACTGCATCGCAACAAGGTCGCCTCGCTCGTAGGCGGCCTTGGCCGCATCGATCGCATCCTTTCGCTTGCCATCGGCGTACAGGCCGATCCCCTGCGAAATCGTCTGTCCGGCCGCCTGCGCGGCGTTCATCGTGTCGGCTTGCTGCGACAGCGTTTTCTGAACGTCGGGCGTCTTCGAAACGGTCCCGTTCAGGTTCGTCGCATCGCGGTTCAGGTTCGCGACGTCCTGCGTCTGCTCGCCCGGCTTCGTGATGTTGATCGTGCCGGCGCTCACCGCGCTCTTCGTCGTCGCGCTCTGATCGCCGCTGTCGTTCTGGAACACCATCGGCGTGACGCCGCCCGCGCCCGACACCGACGACGGACCCACTGCCTTGTTGCTCGGCCCGACCGATGCACCCGCGCTAAAGCCCGCGCTGTTCGCGCTGTAGTGCGAGTGGTTCTCGATGTCGCTCGTCGTGAGCGTGCCAGTCGTCAGACTGTTCTTCGACGGATCGGCCGTGCTGCCGATATACGCGCCCTTCAGATCGGTATTGCCCTTCACGGTCACGTCGAACCCGCCCGAACCGGCCTGGATACCTGCCTGTTCGTTCACGCCCGCATAGTTACCGTCCGCGTGGCCGTTTTGCGCACTGAAACTCCCGCCGACGCCGCCAGCCTGACTGATCGTGACGCCGCCGCCCGCGCTCGACTGATGCGCGGCGCTCACGGTCGTATCCTGGACGCTCGCGACGTTCAAGTTGCCGCCCACGTCGGCCAGGACCTTGTTCGCGTTCACGTTCGCGCCGATCACGTTCGTGTCGCCGCCGCTCACGATGGTCGCGGTCTGGCTGGCGTTGATGTGCGTGTTGTTCTGGATCGCCGCGTCCGAATTGCCGTCGCCGTGCGCGCGCTGCATCGACGCGGACACACCGATGCCGTTCGTGCCGATCGACACACCGACGCTCGACCCCGACGACGAGTTCGAGCTTTGCGTCTTGTCGGTATCGGTCGTGTTGACGAGATTGACCTGATTGTTCGCGACCAGCGCCACGTTGGCCGCGTTCACGTTCGAGCCTGCGATCGTGATGTTGCCGTCCTTCGGCGTGCCGTTGCCCGTCGCCACCAGCTTGGCGTTCCCGCCCGCGTTGATGCTTGAGCCCCGCTGAATCGTCTGGTCTTCCGACGACTGCATGGAACTATGGCTCGAACCAACGCTGACCTGCACACCAATGCTTGGGGCCTGCGATCCCTTCGCGCCATCCAGCAGCTTTGCGGCACCCATGCCGCCGAATGCCACGTTCCCGGCCGCCGCGATGCCATGCAACGCCGACGCGCGCCCGTTGCTGTCCTTCGCCGATTCGCGCGCGGCCTGCGTCTCGCTGATCGCGTTGTTGATTGCGTCACCCACCGAGCCCGACAGGCCGACAGTCAGCCCGCTCTTGCTGGTCTGCTGTTGTTGTGCCTGATGCGTGGTATCGGTGGCCGAATCGATCACGATGTTTGCGGCCGTCCCGGTCACGTCCTTGCCCGCGACCAGATCGCTGCCTTTCACGTGCAGCGTATTGCCCGCATTGACGGTCAGATTGCCGTCGACCGAGCCGACCGTGCTGGCGTTGTTCGTCACGCTGGACGATTGATTCTGTTGCGCGAGCTTGCTGTTGCCGACCGAGAACGACAGACCACCGCCCGACATCAGGCCCGAGTGCTGTTCCTGATAGGTGGTCGACGATTGGCTGGTGTCCTGCGACGTCGTTATGTTCACGTCGTGCGCCGCGTTCAGCGCCACATCGTGCGTACCGACGACCGTACTACCCTGGACGTTGATGTCCTTACCGCTGCCGATCGACACGCCGTCCGCCGAAATCAGGCTGCCGTTCGCGACGGTGCTGGTCGCGTCCTGGCTGCTGGCGATTTTCGTGCCGCTCACGACGCCGCTACGGCTATGCGTCTCGCGTGAGTTGTACACGTGCGTTTCGGTCGCGGCCCCGACATTCACATCGCCGGCCGCCAGCAGGTTCGCATCGCCTTTCTTCAGGTCGATCGTGCTGCCGATGACATTGATGTCCTTGCCCGACACCACATTCAGCGTATCGCCGCCCTTGACGGTCGTGCCCGTCAGCGTCTGGTCCGACCCATGCCGGGTTTCCGCATAGCTGCGATTCCCTTGGTCGCCCGAGCTGTTAGCGTTGATGGTCGACGTGGTGCTCGCCGCACCGAAGGTCACGTTACCCTTGGCCGCGACCGTGCCGCCCAGGCCGAAGTCGAGCTGCGCACCTTGCGCCGTCAAGTCACCGCCCACACCGATGGCCGACTTGCCGCCGACGTTCACGGTGCTGCCGGTCGCGCTGTTGAGGTCCGTATCCGACACCCCGTTCGCGCGCTGCACGACCTTGTGCTCGCCGGTCTGCTGCACGCCAAGATTCCAGTTCCCGCCGATGTTGGCGTTCAGGTTCCCGCCGACGTTCAGGTTGCCCGCGTTCTGCTGGAAGTCGCCGCCGGTCTTGATCGACGCGTCGCCAGCCACGTTCAGGTTCGCAGCCGGCCCGAGCGTCGTCTTGTCGCTCGTCGCGCCGTCGCGGCTGACCTGGTGCGTCGTCTGCGTCGCGGTATCCAGAATCAGCTTGTTGCCCGCGTTCAGGTCGAGGCTACCGGCCTTTACATTGGCCGAGGTGAGATCCACGTTGCCTGTCGTGTCGAGCGACATCAAGCCGCCGCTTTGCAGCGCACCGAACGCGTTGTCGATCTGCTTGCCCTGAAGCGCGAGCGTCTTGTCCGCCTTCACGGTCCCGCTGTTCGTGAAGACCTGCGTGTTCTTCAAATCGATATTGCCGGCCGTGATCAGCGGGCCGTTCGCGTTCTGCTGATCCGCCTTCGCCAGATACACGACCGGTACCAATACCTGCTGGCCGCCGACCGTCTCGGTCTGCATGATGATCACGTTGCTCGTGAGCGCGGCAACCTGCTGCGCCGACAAGCTCATGCCGAGCGGCAGATTCAGCGACTTCGACAATTCGGCACCCGCGAGCATCAGCGACTGATACATGCCCTGAAGGTCCGTATACGGCCCCAGTACCGCCTTGCCCGTCAGTTGCGTGACCTGGTTGCGCACGAGCTGCTGCTCGTAGAATCCGTCGCCGAGGCGCTTTTCGGTCGTCAGCGGATTCACGCCGATCTGGTTCAGGTAATAGTCGCTCGACAGGAAATTGTTCATCCGCGTGAACGCGGGGTTCGTCTCGATCAGGTACGTCGGGTTCGGTGCCGGGTTCGGCCGGTACAGGCCGCCTTGCGGAATCGTCAGGTTATTCAGCACGTTCACGGCCGTCGCGCTCGCGATCACCGGATCGACCCATGTAGGCGTACCGCCCTTGATCGCGGCGGCTCCCGATTGCGTGCCGCTCGCGTTACCGCTCACCGTCCCGATCGTCAGCCCCGGCACGGCCTGGCCGGGCAGCAGGCCGAGCGACGGAATGGTCGCATTGGCCGCCGTGTTGTTCACGCTCACGCCGTTGCCCGAGATCGTGCCGTTTGCGCCCCACGTCGAGCGATAGTCGGGCAAGCTGTATTGCTTCACATCGGCCGGCGCGGCTTGCGTATAGCCACCCGGCCCGCCGACGAACGGCTTGTCGCCGAACGGCAAGGTCCAGTTGTGTTCCGAGTTGTCGTAGTTGTTGTAGTGGTAGTAGCCGGAATACACGACCGTCACGCCCGGCGCTTGCTGGCCCGTCGCGCCCCAGCCGTCCATATCGAGACTCACGGGCTGCTTGATGTTGCCGACCGCCGTCACGCTGCTCCAGTAGTTCTGGAACGTCTTGACCGTCGACGCGTCGAGATCGCCGCCCGATGCGATCTGCGCGCCCGGGCTCAGCTTCGTCACGGTATTGGCGGTCGCCTTGCCGTCGTAGGTCGTGTATTGATACCCGCTGTTCCACTGGCCACCGTTCGGCGGTACCGTGAAGACGCCACCCGGTTGCAGTTTGAGCGCGGCGATGATCGGCGCGGGATCGTAATCCGGATAATTCGGATCGTGGAATAGGTTGATCCAGTGCACGTCCTGACCACTACAGGCCGCGATGTAGTAAGCAGCGCACCCCGACATGCTGATGCCGAGCTGTTGCAGTAGTGCCAGATCGACCTGACTCGTGTTGCCCGAGGTCTGCATCACGCGCCGCGTGTTCGTGACCTTGTCAGCGTGCAGTTCCATCGAAGCGCCCGATTGGATCGCTGCCGACGAATTGTTGATCAACGCCGCGTTCGTGTAGTTGCCGTTCGCGTCCTTGCCGCCCGCCAAAGCCACTTTGCCAAGCCCGAAGATCGTCGTGGTCGGCATCGAATCGCCCAGCGTCGTGTCGTCGCGGTTCTCGATGTCGTGCGCGAGAATTTCGAGCAGGCCCGACGTGTCCGATGCGCCGATCAGCGCGACAGGGCCGAGGTTCGACACCGTGCCGCTTGCCTGGATGGCGACGCTGCCGCCGACCATTGCGCCATAGTTCGTCAGGTCGCCCGAATGCGTACTGAGCAGGCTGCCGGCCGTCATCGCGCCCGTGTTGACGATGTTGCCGGCGTTGACCGTCAGGTTGTGGACCGATTGCAGGTTCGCGCTGTTGGCGAACGTGCCCGGCAAGGTAAACGTCAGGTCCCGACCAATGTTGAACTGCGTTTGCGGCGTCGTCGTGAAGTCGCCCTGCAGGTTGATCGTCGCATCGCGCGCCGCGCTGTATGCGCCGCCGCCGAGCAGCGTGGAAGCCGCTACCGACAGGTCACGCGTTGAGGTGATCGACCCGTTGGTATTCGTCACCGCGCCCGACATCGCGACGTTCACGTCGCCCGTGGCGTTCGCGACGTTGCCGACCTGTCCTCCGGAGTTGTCCAGCGTATTGCCTTGAATCAGCAGGTTCGCGCCCATCAACTGGCCGCCCTGCGTGTTCGAGATCGAAGCCGCACCGATTGTCACGTCGCCCTGACCGGTCATCTGCCCCATGCCGTCGACACCGCCCGCGTGACTGTTCACGATCTGGCTGCCGCCTTGAACATTCATCTTGCCGGTGCCGAAGTCGTGCACCGCGCCATCGGTGTTGTCGATCGACGCGGCCTGAATCGACAGCGTGCTCATATCGCCTGCCGTGCCCGCCTCGATGTGCCCTTGCTGGTTCGACAGCGCCCCGTTGCTGACGATCGACAGCGCCGCGTTCGAGCGCATCAGCCCCTGAGCGTTGTTCATCGCCCCGGCGATCGTGGCTGCGAGCCCCAGTTTCGCAGCGATGACGCCGCTACCATTGTCCAGACTGCCGGCCTTCACGATGGCCTGTCCGTTGGAGCCGATCGTGCCGCCGATATTTCTCAAGTCCCCCGCACCGTTGCCGGGCATGAGCGTCAGCGTGCCGGTGCCGCCGTGCGTGATGGTGCCCTTCGAGTTGTCCAGGGTGGCCGGCGCGAGCGTCAGGTCCGTGCTGTTGGTCTGGATGACGCCGCCGTTCGAATTGTCCAGCGTGCCAGAAACAGCAAGTGTCGTCGGACCGCTCTGCCATTGCGAAATGCGACCGCCCTGGTTTTTCAGGTTCGCGGCCGTCAACACAAGCTGATTGGCTTCGATGTCGCCGTTCTGGCTATTGTCGATCAAGCCGGCGACAGTGGCCGTCAGCGTGGGGGAGACGATCTTGCCGTTCAGATTCGAGAGCGAGGCGCTTTGAATCGTCGTCGCTGCCGTCTTTGAGCCGAGTTCACCGCCGTCGTTGACCAGTGCGCCACCTGCGGTCACGTCGACGTTGGCGTTCGACGTGAGCTTGCCGCCCAGATTCGTAATCGAGTCGGCGGCGTTGACGCTCAGGCCCGTTTGGCCGGACGCCGAACCGGCAGAGTTGTCGATCGTCTTGCCTTGCAGGACGGTTCGGCCGTTGCTGGCGATGGATCCCGCTTTGTTGCTGACGGAGCCTGAAGCGCTACCAACCGTCAGCGTGCCCGTGCCGACGTGTGTGATCGTACCGCCGTTGTCGTTGATCAGCGCCTCAGGCGTGATCGACAAGTCCGTGCTGCGCGACTGGATCAGACCGTTGTTCGAGTTGTCCAGCGTGTCGGTGATCGCGACCGTCATCGGGCCGGTGCCGGTCTGCGTGACCGTACCGCCATGGTTCAGCAGCGTCGAACCGTTCAGCGAGACCGACACCGCATTGACCGTGCCTTGGGAGTTGTCCAGCGTCGCGCCGTTCAACACGGCGCTTTGACCCTCAACCCGGCCGCCGGCATTCGAAAAATGATTGCCGGCGTCGACGGTGGTGGTCTGTCCGGCGTGCAGCGCGCCATTACCGTTGTCGACGCTCTGGCCGATCACGTGCATGTTCGCGTCGGCCGACATCGAGCCGCTGTTCGTGACCGTGTTCCCCTGTACGGTCACGTCGCCCTTGCCGCCGATGACGCCGCCCGGATCGCCGCTCACGTTCGCGCCGGCCGCGTTCGTGAGTGCGCCGGTTGCAGTCACCGACAGGCCGTCTGCGTTCAGGGAAATCAGCCGGCCTGCCGAATTGTCGACCGATGCGCCAGCAATCGTTTGCTTGCCCGCGCTTTGAATCAGCCCTGCATTGTTTTGGACCGCACTCCCGCGAACGTCGGCCGTGCTCTGTGAACTGAGCATGCCGTTTTGGTTCGACACGGTGCCGGCCATCTGCACCGACAGTGGACCTTGCGAATTGGCGCGGCCACCCTGATTCGATAGGTTGCCGCCGCCAAGCGTCATACCCGCGCCGCTGGACAGACTGCCCCGGTTATTGACGACCGTGCCACTCGCCTGTGCGCTCACGGCGCCCTTGGCGCTGGCGGTCGAGCCAGTCAGGTTCACATCGCCCGCCGTCGCGGTCAGCGCGAGGTTGCCGTTGGCGGCCGTTGCGCTGTTCGACAGATCGACGCCGCTACCGGTGAAGGTCGCGTTGCCAGCCGCGCTGTTGGTCCCCGTCGCGGTCAACTGGCCGCTGCTCGTGACGTTCAGATCGCCGCTCGTGCCGACCGTGCTGTCGACGTTGATGCCTGCGCCGAGCGTGCCCGTCGAGTTAAGACTGCCGACGTTAGCGTTCAGGTTTTGTTGGGCGGTCAGCGCGCCGCTGTTGGTCAGATCAGCAGCGCCAGTGTTGACCGTGACCGATTGCTTGCCATACGTGACGCCGCTGTTCTGAATGCCACCCGAGGCCGACAGCGACATGTTGCCGGCCGCATTGGTGTGGCCCGAGAGCACGAGACGACCGTTTGCCTGCAGCGTTAGATCACCCGCCTGTGCCGCAATGTCGCCCGCGTTCGCAACACCGACTCCATTCTCGGAACTAACGAGAAACACCCTGTTCGCGTACATACCACCGAGCTGGCTAACATCGATCGCGATGGTGGGCGCGGGGCCGTTGCCTGCGATCGGCGTGGCGTTCAGCGTGTTGTAGTCGACCTGGTTCGATCCAGCGACCACGTTCAGGTTCTTCGCGTAAGCCTTGGCGTTGATCTGTACGGCGCGGGCCAACAAATCCACCTGATCGACATTGGCCGTGTCGAGCCCCGCGCCGACAACCGAAATCAAGCCCTGGTTAACGCTGAAACCGGTGAGCGCCCCGTCAGGCCCGAAGTTCGGATTGCCGGTTGTCAGCGTGGCTCTGCTCGTATTGATGAAGCCGCCACCATCGACGACCAAGCCGGCCTGATTCGCGATCACGAGTTGCGCGGCTGCGCCCCCGATCTCGACTTTGCCGCGAATAAAGCTCGGGTTGTTGCTGTTGACCTGATTGACGATCAGACGTGCCGCGTCGCCGGCCTGAAAATTGGGGTTGCCGCCGATAATGCCGCCCAGTTGAGTCTGGACGTTGATCGGCGAGTTATTGAGAATGATCCCGGGTTTGGGCACGTCGAACTGGTTGTACGTGTTCATCGACACACCCGACGAGCCGGGGCGGTTGATGTTCACCTGTTGAAGTCCGTTCTGTGTCTGAATCACGGACGGGGCGTGCGCGCCGCCCGCAACAACCTGGGCATTGGCCCATATCGGCATCACGCCGGCCGCAACAAGTACGGCGAGTGCCACATGACGAAGCGTGAAGCTTGCGAATACGTGCGGCGAACGAACAGCGAAACCGATTTCGCCCCGCCCTGCGTTGCCTGATGCACTGGCAGTTTCTTCCACCGCAACCAACATACCGCGCACGCGGCTGAATACCAGCCGATAATGGTTTTTATTCATGATCTTGGTCTACTCGCGATTCGTCCGATCCGCTCTCACGGGCCTCGAACATCGCACGGAATCTAATAGAACAGCGTCAACAAGTGTCAAGCGTTGCCGAGATGCGACGGACAGGGCAGTGGATTACATCACACTACTACTGTCGCACCATCCCAGTTATCTCGATTTATTAAGCGAAGCATTGTCTTTCGCGAGCAGCAACTATTGGCTGAATTTTTGGCAATCGACGCGAATATAACCTCACTCGGCATCTCAAAAAATACTCGGCAGAATTGAGGGTGGAAATACGCACTGAATTTGCCATCCAATTTCCTGAGTACGGCAAGCTACGGCCGCTCCGTCGATGCATTTCCGCATCGACGCACTTCGTTCAGGAGTTTCCGTGATCTCTGATCCCCCTATCGTTGTGCTGATCGGACTGCGCATCGCGCTCGCCGCCATGTTCTGACCTTGGACGTTTCTTGTAGCCAGATGCCTCCAACCCAATTGCGTTGCTGACGACAACACTACGTGTAAGCCAGGCGATATCCGGCTCGATATGTGTCCCAAGTGGAAGCGTGTGAGTAACGGTACGGTACAGGCATGCGTCGAAGCGAAATTGCGTCTTTACTATGGGAGAGCATCGATCTCAATCGGCGAACGACTCATCTGCCAGTAACGAAGACAGATTCACCCCGCACCGTGCCCCTATCCAGCGTGGCGACCGCGATACTGCAATCCCGCAAGGACGGAGAGCATGTGCCGCCCTTCTACATAACCGCTAACGCGTTCACGCGAGCTTTCCGTCGATCCATACAGCGAGCACGCACCCGGTACGAAGCGAATTGTCACGATCTCAGTCAACCCGACGATTCAAGTATCTCGCCATTTTTCGTTGCCTCAGTCACATCCCAAAACGGACGAATACAGGTGCGCGATCTTCGCCAAACAATCAGCCATGCGGAGCCAAACCTCCGATTAAAAAAGCCAATCTCGCCATCCCTACGCCCACGCACCAGCCCACCAGCAGAGGACCGATTTCGCCTGTGTACTCGCTGTCGTACTTCCAAGCGGCAACGAATAGCAACGGCACTGGAACGCCGATCATTCCAGCCATCCTGGGCCAGTCGGCATATGGAGCGAATACCTGAAGCGCGCTGCTCGCGAGGGCCCAGCACGGCATCCCAAGGACGAACAGCAACCATCCGAACCCTATCAAGGTCATAGGGTGCGCACGCCGCTTCGCTTCATTAGGTTGGGTCACGTTGAGCGATCTTCCTGTCGATTACAAAAGAGTCCATCCGCTTGTGGTCTTCCACCGAGGAACCGAGTCAAGCCTGATCAAGGTACGCAACGAGTTCCCACGCGACATGGGCCATGTGGTGACGCGTACCGAGCATGCTGTCGAGAACCGATAGCCGTCGCGGTTCATGCAAGACGACCGACGGCAACGCGTCGCCTTTGGGAAACAGGCGCTTCGTATCGCCAATCTGACCAGCAACCAGTTTCGCGCACCATACGCCATCTTCTGGACACTGCTGACCGGTATCCTTGATGGAACAGGTGATAGGTGCCGCCTGAATATCTGGTCAGGCGCTGACCGCCCTGATTCGTGGAATCGCCGTGGATCAGGGCGTTCTATACGCCAGTATTACCGAAGCCACTCAATTGCTGTCCGGAATGCAGGACGTTCGAGTGCCATTGGGGCCGCGTGGTCCCGCCGTTCAGCCGTCCCATGACAAAGGGCTGATCACAATCCCCTTGCCAGTAGCCGATGGCTATGCTTCCGACGCAAACATTAACACGCCCTGAATCTCTTCCAACGGACCGGCAACCTCACGCGCTTCGAGACTGACGCAGTGCCGGTGCAGCACATCGTCGCGCGTCGGCGCATGTACGAGAATACGGCGCAAGATCGCGTCGGAGGTGCCCTGTCACGCCGTCACGCTCGCTAGCAGTTCTCAGATCGTGCCATGTGAAGTCTGGCGCTCCCGCCCGACTTGCCATTTCCATGACGCATCGGCAGGTGGCCGTCAGACATGAAGCATCGTTTGCGGCGCAACAATCGCGCAGAACGGTTCGCAGAAGGTAGAATCCAGTCACACTGGATTGTGACTGACTCTGCAACCGACCGGGAAACAAGCCGCGTGTAACCAGTTGATCCAAAATGAAATTCTGGCCCGCCCTACACGACTCGAACGTGTGACCTACGGCTTAGAAGGCCGTTGCTCTATCCAGCTGAGCTAAGGGCGGTCGGGGAGAAAAGACACGGCCTGCACGAGCCGCATCTGACGCAAGACTTCGAGCACCGGCAAATCCGGCAAAACCGGCAAACCCACAAACCAGACTCGAAGCCCCGAAACAAAACGGGCCCGGCATGAAGCCGAGCCTGAAATTATACCCGATCATCGCGTCACATCATGCGAGACCGGCCAACGCAGCCTCAAACCGGCTGCGGGTGCAGCATGAACCAGCCGAGGCAGAACACACCGGCGATCACGCAATACACGCCGAACGAAGCCAGCCGGCCACGCCCCTCGAAATAGCGCATCAGGAACCGCACGCTCAGGTACGCGGCGATCGCCGTCAGCACGCCGCCGAGCAGCGCATCGGCGAGCTGGTCGCGCGCATGGAACAGCTTCGGCAGTTCGAGCACGCCCGCCGCGAAGATGATCGGCGTACCGAGCAGGAACGAGAATTCCGCGGCCTTCTCCGCCGTCAGGCCCGCCGCATTGCCGGCGATCATCGTCAGCCCGCTGCGCGAGAAGCCCGGAATCAGCGCGCCGATCTGCGCGAGACCCACGAAGAACGCCTGCTTGAACGTCATCTTTTCGGGCGCCTGATGCGCGCGGCTACGCTGGATGCGATCGCCGAGCCACAGCAGCACGCCGTTCACGATCAGCGCGATCGCGACGATCCGCAGGTCGTGGAACACGCGTTCGATGCGCTTCTCGAGAAGCAGCCCGACGATGCCGGTCGGGATCGTACCGATGATGAGCGCCCACATCAGGTGCCCGTCGTCGTTCTTGCGGCCGCCGAGCTGCGCGAAGAAGCCGCCGATCAGCGCGATCCAGCGCGCGCGGAAATACCACAGCAGCGCCAGCGCGGTGCCGAGGTGCAGCGCAACGAGGAACGGCAGCAGTTGCGGTGCATGCTTGTCGATGTGCATGCCGAACAGCGCCGGCACGAGCAGCGTATGACCAAGGCTGCTGACGGGAAAGAGTTCGGTGACGCCCTGCAGGACGCTCAGGAATACCAGAAACCAGAGACTCACGCGTCGGTCCTTTTAATGAAGATTGAGCGGGAAGAGAAGCGGACGACGCGATGCGCGTCCGAAAAAACGCGCCCCGATTATGCCGAGCCCGGATTACTGCGCCAAGGCATTTGGCGGGATATTGCGGCAATGCACACAAACGCTTGCAACCTGTAAGCGCCCAGAAAGCAAAAAGCCCGCCATTTGCATGGCGGGCCTTTCGATTTCGGCAGGAATTGCCGTCAGCGGCCGAGCTGATAGAAAAATAATACCGTGCTGCCCGTGAACATGCCGAACAGTGCGAGTCCCATTGCCATTGCCAGATCCATGGCCCCCTCCACGAAGTGTCATGACCCGGCAACCTCACCGGTTTAGAGGCATTATCCCGACCGTTGACGGTCTTAAAAACTCGCGATTTCCCGAGAAGGGTTTTCCCCAAGCCGCCACGGCCCGATAATGGAGCGCGCCGTTCCCGTTCACCCGCCCAACCCGATTCGCCATGCCGACCTTCCAGCAACACGACATTCACGAACTTCACGCCGGCCCGTCGCTCGTCCGGGTCGCTCCGCAATTCGGCGGCCGCCTGCTGTCATGGGATGTCGATGGCGAACCGGTCATCTTCTGGCCGGAAACGGCCGACTGGAGCAACCTCGCGCGCGTGCGCGGCGGCAACCCGCTGCTGTTCCCGTTCCTCGGCCGTCACCGCGTCGACGGCGAGCTCGGCCGCTGGCGCGACGCCGCCGGCGTGGTGCGCGACCTGCCGATGCACGGCTTCGCGCGCGACCTGCCGTTCGCCGCGCACCCGTCGGCCGACGGCGCCGCGTTGTCGATGACGCTCGACGCGACCGACGCACTGCGCGCGAGCTACCCGTTCGACTTCCGGTTCGAAACGACCTACCGGCTGGCCGACTCGCACACGCTCGAAGTCGCGCTGACGACGACCAATCGCGGCGACACACCGCTGCCCTACTACGCCGGTCACCATTTCTATTTCGCGCTGCCGCACGGCGAACGCGCGGAAACCACGCTCGAACTGCCGCCCACGCATCGCCGCGCGCAGCAGCCGGACGGTTCGATCAGCCCGCCCGAGCCGGGCGAAGCGCGCTATCGCCTCGACAACCCGGAGATCCTCGACCGCTTCCACTGCCTCGACGGCGTGCCGGCCACGCCGGTGCGCATTGTGATGCCGGGCCGGCGCCGCACGATCGAGATCGCGCTCGACGTGCCGGGCTCGATCCCGTGGTACGCGGTCACGACCTGGACCGAAAAGCCGGATTCCGATTTCTATTGCGTCGAACCGTGGCTCGGCCTGCCGGATGCGATCCACAACGGCCTCGGGCTGCGCATGCTCGCGCCGGGCGCGACCGAAACGGCCACGCTGCGGATTCGCGTCCTCCCGCTCGCCGGCTGAGACGTGGGCCGAGACACCTGCCGAACCGGCGCCCGACGGCCCCGGCAACGGCACAAACTGCGGTGCGCGGGTCGAACCCGTTAAAATCGGACGTTTTGTGTTGCCTGCCGCGTCACGAGCGGCAGGGTCTTGCGAGGTTCAATGTTCGGAACAACAACGAAGCGACTCTTCGCAGCCGCCTGCGCCGCCCTGCTCGTCGCGTGCGGCTCCGCGCCCGTCGGCCCCGGGTTCTATCGCGTCGAGCGCGGCGATACGCTCTACAAGATCGCGCGCGACAACCGCACGTCGGTATCGAACATCGTGCGCTGGAACCAGATGACGAACCCCGATGCAATCGAAGTCGGCCAGGTGCTGCGCGTCGCGCCGCCGCCCGGCACGACCACCGCGTCGACGCCGTCGACCACCGGCACCGGCAGTGCCGGCCGGGCCCGCCCCGCGCCTTCCGCACCGGTTGAATCGGCCGTCAAGCCGGCCACGAGCATCGCGCTGATCTGGCCGGCGGCCGGCAACGTGGTCCGCACGTTCGACGGCTCGAAATCGAAGGGGATCGACATCGCGAACTCGCCGGGCACGCCGGTGGTCGCGGCCGCGCCGGGTGTGGTGGTCTACGCGGGTAACGGGCTGCGCGGCTACGGCAACCTGATCATCCTCAAGCACAACGCCGACTACCTGACCGCCTACGCACACAACCGTGCGCTGCTGGTGAAGGAAGGCCAGTCGGTCACGCAGGGGCAATCGATCGCCGAGATGGGCAACAGCGACAGCGATCGCGTCGCGCTGCATTTCGAATTGCGCTACGGCGGCCGGTCGATCGACCCGTCACGCTACCTGCCGGCGCGCTGAGCGCCCGACGGACGACACGCGATGCCGGCACGCATCGCGTGTCGTCGCGGTGAAAATCGGGAAAGGTGATGTCAGCGCTTGCGCAGACGTCCGGTGAAACGGCCGGACAACGGATCGACGCGACAGGCGAACGCTACCAGCACGCCGATTCCGATCAGGCTGAACCCCGCAGCTATCAGAAGCAAATCCATGGTCACACACTGATTTTTACGTGATCTTATGCGTCATTGCGGAATCGTGCACTGTGCCGCAGCAATTGGACGAGTGCGAGGATTCCCTACCCTCAGGCGTCATTGTGGATTCCCCTGCGTGAAACCCTGATGTAATCCGTTCGCCCGACACCACGCCGCCACCCAGGAGACACTGCGATGCTGCCCGCCACCGACCGCTACGACGACCTGCTCTCCCGCTTCGCGTGGGACGTTCCGGCCCGCTACAACATCGGCGTGGACGTCTGCGACAAATGGGCGGACGGCAGCGGACGCCTCGCGCTGATCCACGAAACGGCGCAAGGCGACGTGTCCCGCATCACGTTCGACGACCTGAGGAATGCCTCTAACCGGCTCGCGAACAGCTTCGTGCGCGCCGGCCTGCGGCGCGGCGACCGCATCGGCATCTTTCTCGCGCAGGGCCCCGAAACGGCCATCGCGCACATCGCCGCGTACAAGCTCGGCGCCATCGCGGTGCCGCTCTTCACGTTGTTCGGCGTCGACGCGCTCGAATACCGGCTCGCGAACAGCGAGGCGGCCGCGCTCGTTACCGACGCGGCCGGCTACGCGACAATCGCATCGCTGCGCGCGCAGCTGCCGGCACTGCACACCATCTACTGCATCGGCGACGATGCGCCCGGCTCTCCCGGCGTGCTGCGCTACGACGCGGCGCTCGCCGCCGAGACGCCCGACTTCGTGCCGGCCGATACGGCCGCCGACGATCCGGCGCTCATCATCTATACGTCCGGCACGACGGGCAAGCCGAAAGGCGCGCTGCACGCGCATCGCGTGCTGCCGGGCCACCTGCCGGGCGTCGAGATGTCGCAGCAGTGCTTCCCGCGCGACGCGCGCCTGTTCTGGACACCCGCCGACTGGGCATGGATCGGCGGCCTGCTCGACGTGCTGCTGCCGTCGTGGCATCACGGCGTGCCCGTGCTCGCCCGCCGCTTCGAGAAATTCGACGGCGACGCCGCGTTCGCGCTGATGGCCCGGCACGGCGTCACCCACGCGTTCCTGCCGCCCACCGCGCTGAAGCTGATGCGCACCGTCCAAGCACCGCGCGAACGCTACGCGCTGTCGCTGAAATCGGTCGCGAGCGGCGGGGAGACGCTCGGCACCGAACTGACGGCCTGGGGACGCGACGCGCTCGGCGTGACGATCAACGAGTTCTACGGGCAAACCGAGTGCAACATGGTGCTGTCGTCGTGCGCGGCGCTGTTCGATGCGCGGCCCGGCGCAATCGGCAAGGCGGTGCCCGGCCATGCGGTCGCGATCGTCGACGCGGACGGCACGCCGCTGCCGCCCGGCGTCGAAGGGCGCATCGCGGTGCGACGCCCCGATCCGGTGATGTTCCTCGAATACTGGCGCAACGCCGACGCGACCCGCGACAAGTTCGCGGGCGACTACCTGCTCACCGGCGATACAGGCATGATCGACGCCGACGGTTTCGTCCGCTTCGTCGGCCGCGACGACGACGTGATCACGAGCGCCGGCTACCGGATCGGCCCGGGCCCGATCGAGGACTGCCTGCTCACGCATCCGGCGGTGCGGATGGCGGCCGTCGTCGGCGTGCCCGACGCGACGCGCACCGAGATCGTCAAGGCGTTCGTCGTGCTGAATCCCGGTCACGCCGGCGACGATGCGCTCGTTCAGGCACTGCAGGCGCACGTGCGCACACGCCTCGCCGCCCACGAGTATCCGCGTGCGATCGCGTTCGTCGACAGCCTGCCGATGACCGCGACCGGCAAGATCGTGCGCCGCGCGCTGCGCGACGCGTAAGCGGGCCGCCACCCGCGCCGCCCGCCCGGCCGGATGGTTTATAGTGGCGCCACCACGCAGTCTTTCCAAGAAAACGATGTCCTCTGATCACCACGCCGCCGCGGGCGCGTCGCACAGCCCGCTCTACGCCAAACTCCTCGGCGAAACCGCCAAGATCGACTGGTGCGATCTCGAACGCTTCTTCGCGCAGGGCAAGCTGCTGTCCGTTGCGCGCGACCTCGATCTCGTCAGCGTCGCGGAGGCGGTTGCCGACGATGACGCCGAACAGGTCACGCGCTGGCTGTCCGCGGGCCTCGTCGCGCGCATGCCGGCCGAAACCGCCGCCGATTACGCGGCGCGCAACCCGGAGCTGTGGGCAGTCGTCGTCTCGCCGTGGGTCTGCGTGCAGAAACGCGCCTGACGCGTCCGCCATGTCCGAATCCGCGTTACCGCACGGGGCCGGCACGGGCTCGGCCACCGTCACGCACCGGCGCGTCCTCGCGCTCGCGTTTCCGATCGTCCTGGCGAACCTGACCCAGCCGATCCTCGGCGCCGTCGACACGGCCGTCGCCGGCCACCTCGACGGCACGCAGTATCTCGGCGGCGTCGCGCTCGGCGGGCTGTTCTTCAATTTCGTGTTCTGGGGATTCGGCTTCCTGCGAATGGGGACGACCGGTCTCGTCGCGCAGGCGCACGGTGCCGGCGACGCCGCCGGGATCCGCCTGAACGTGCTGCGCGCGTTGATCGTCGCGTTCGCGCTCGGCGCCGCGGTGCTGGCGCTGCAGGTGCCGCTGCTGTCGTTTGCGCTGTCGGCGCTCGGCGGCAGCGATGCCGTCCGCGCGACGGCGCTGTCCTACAGCCACGCGCGGATCTGGAGCGCACCGTTCGCGCTCGCGAACTACGTCGTGCTCGGCTACCTGCTCGGTGTACAGCGCGTGCGGCTCGCGCTCGTCGCGCAGGTGTTCATCAATGCGGTCAACATCGGCGCCGTGCTGCTCTACGTGTATGGCTTCGGCTGGGGCATTGCCGGCATCGGCGCCGCGACGGCCACGGCAGACGCATGCGGCTTCGCGCTCGGCGCATGGATGCTGTGGCGGCTACGGCCGCACGGCCTTGCGCCGATCGCGGTACGTGCACTCGCCGACCGCGTCGCACTTAAGCGGCTGATCGCGCTCAATCGCGACATCTTCCTGCGCACGCTGTGCCTGCTCGGCGCATTCGGCTGGTTCGCGCACCTCGGTGCGAAACAGGGCGATGCGACGCTCGCGGCAAACGCGCTGCTGCTGAATTTCCAGACGTTCATGGCGTACGGCCTCGACGGCTTCGCGCATGCGGCCGAGGCACTCGTCGGCGCGGCGGCCGGCGCACGCGACCGCAGTGCCTTCCGGCAGGCCGTGCGCGTCACCCTGCTCTGGTCGGCGCTCGGCGCGCTGCTGTTCGCGCTGGTGTACTGGGCCGCCGGCAGCTGGATCGTCGCGCGCCTGACCGACCAGGCCGAGATCCGCGAGGTTGCGCTGCGCTACCTGCCGTGGGCCGCGATTTCGCCGATCGTGTCGGTCTGGGGCTTCCTGCTCGACGGCGTCTTCATCGGTGCCACGCAGACACAATCGCTGATGCGCGCAATGGTCGCGTCGCTGTCGATCTTCGTTGTCGCCACGCTCGCCGCCGTCGGCACCTTCGGCAATCACGGCCTCTGGTTCGCGCTGCTGCTGTTCATGGCCGCGCGCGGCGCGACGCTGGCGCGCTACCTGCCGGGGCTGTTGCGGCGCATCGGCACCGATACACCCGCGGCCCGCGCCTGACGGCGCGCCGAACCTGCCCTGAGCGGCCCCAAGCGACCCTGAGCCGCCTTGAACATCCGTTACTGCACCGGTTTGGGCGGCGGCGCATCGAGCATCGTCGGCGGCGTCATGTCGGTCGGCACGCCGTGATAGTCGGCCGGATCTTCCGGCGGATGGCCGCGACGGGCCTGATGAGGATCGCTGGTACAGGCGGCGAGAAAAGATGCGGCCAGCACGGCCAGCATGAAACGGGTCATCGGGTAGGGCTCCGGAAATCGGCGCGCCCATCGCACGCCGGGACCGCGCCGAGTCTAGCGGAAATCCTGCTTCGGAGTCGCGCCGCGCATGTCCTACTATGTACGCATGGCGCTGTGCCGTGGAAAGGAGGCTGCCATGTCGTCTGAGGAAATTGCCGGCCTGATCGGCCTGTTCATCGGCCTGATGGTGTTCGTCGCCCTGTCGTTCTTCGAGTCGCGCGAATACAAGCGCAGCCATGGCGGTGAAGGGATCGTCCATCACTGGATGGCCGAACACCACCTGCTCGACTGGCGGCGCAAGCACTAAGCGCGCCGCTGCCGTCCGGCCCTCCCCCGGGCCGTTCCCGAACGTGCCGTCCCACGGCACGCTGGTGATCGTGTATCGCCGAAATTAACGGGGCCCGATTCATACACGTTGATCAGATGGACGAACGCCGTCGCGCGGCTCATGCCGCACGACGGCGTTCGCATGCACGTGCCCGAACCAGCAGGCGGGCGCGACGCGGTTCAGACGGCTCAGCCCAGGAAGTGGCGGGCGTAGCGCGCGTTGATGTCGGACAGCCGGAACAGCGTCAGGAAATCCGCGCAGTTGAAGTCGGGATCCCAGGCCGGCGCACCGCAGATCTTCGCGCCGAGACGCAGGTAACCCTTGATCAGCGGCGGCGGCGCCACGACCGTGCCCGTCTGCAATTCGTCGACCGGCAGGGCCGTATGCGGGAACGCACGATACTCGGGCGCCGTCAGCGAACCTGCCGACAGCGACTGGTACAGGTTCGCCGCATAGTGACCGCCGTCGGCCATCGACACGCTCGCGCAGCCGAGCATCGTCTCGTAACCGTTCTGCATCATGTACGTGCCGAGACCGCCCCACAGCGCCATGATGACGGCACCGCTGCGGTAGTCGCTGTGAACGCACGAGCGGCCGACCTCGACCATCTTGCCGCGCAGGTGCGTGAGGCGCGACAGGTCGAATTCGCCTTCGGCGTACAGGCGGCCGACACGCGCCGCCTGGTGCGGCGGCAGCACGCGATACGTGCCGACGACCTTCAGGGTGTCGAGATCGCGAACCAGCAGGTGGTCGCAGTACGCATCGAACGGATCGACGTCGAGACCGGAGGGGCCGCTGACCTGCGCGCCCATCTCTTCGGCGAACACGCTGTAACGCAGGCGCTGGGCTTCGCGCAATTCGTCTTCCGTACGCGCCCACGCGGCGCGCAGGCGATACTCCGATGTGACGGTTTCAGCAGCGCGCGGCAGGAGGCGCCGCGACGTGTCGAGGGGCAGCGAGGCAAAAGGGAGCGTAGGCGTCGGCAGTTCTCGCATTAGGCTTTCCTGATCGTAAGGAATAGGACGACATGCCCGCCAATGTAGTAATCGGCCGTGACCGTTATGTGGCACGACCGTGTCCTTTCAATGACGTGTCGCCGAATTGACTTTAGCAGAAAGCTTGCGAAACCGTATGACGAAACCCTTCAAAGCGCTTCAGGCGGGCCTCACACCAGGTCGGGCGTCAATACCGCCCGCAGCACGGCCTGCCGGCTGCCGTCTCGCGTGCGGCTCGCGAGCCACACGATTCCGCCCTTCTTGACGCTCCAGCTGTCGTCGCCGCCGGCGATCAGTTGCGCGGCGACGCTGCCGAGCGTCGGCTGGTGGCCGACGATCACGACCGTCGGCGCGATGCCGTCCGGCCAGCCGGCCGCCGCCAGCACGTCGTCGACGCTGCCGCCCGGCGCGAGCGCATCGACCGTCCGGTACTGGTCGGTCAGCGCCTCGACGGTCTGCACGGTGCGGGCCGCCGGGCTCGCGAGGATCACGGTGTTCGTCTCGAGCCGGCCACGCAGCCACTTGGCCATCGCCTGTGCGTCCTTGCGGCCGCGGACGGTCAACTGCCGCGCGAGATCGCTCGTCGCGTAGTCTTCGGCTTCGGCGTGGCGCCACAGGATCAGGTTCATCATGATGTTCTCCTTGCTTCGGCGAGCGGCCCCGCGCCCATGCGTGCGGGCCGGCCGATTACCGTGCGAATTGTCGCAAATTGCGGCTCGTTCGCCGCCGCGGCATTTACCCGCATATAGGGATTGACCGGATCAGCCATTCAAAGATAGAATCTTTGGCTCGTCGGAGCGTAGCGCAGCCTGGTAGCGCATCTGATTTGGGATCAGAGGGTCGAAGGTTCGAATCCTTTCGCTCCGACCACCGGAATCAAGGGGTTACAACACAAAGTGTTGTAACCCCTTTTCCATTTCGGGCCCGTGAAAGATCCCGGGCAACCGCCCGCATTTCGCGCCACGTAGTCACTCGATCCGCACGAGATCACGCGTCGCGACCGGCAGTCGATCGGCAGGCGTGCTTTCCGATGGCCGCCCTTTCGATCCGGAATATCGATAAACCAGATACTTCCCGTCCGTCTCGCCGCCTTCGTTGGGGATGATCACCCACATCTCCCCACGCCCCGAATACAGCCACCGCGGAAGCGCCTTCTCCGCGAAATAGATCCGCTCTTCGACATGCGTGATCGGATTCAGCCGGATTGCGACGCCCTTCAGGTAAGGCGATCCGTAGTTCAGTACGAAGACGAGGGTCTTGCCGACGCACCTCGACAACGCAATCCTGCCCACGAAATCGGTCTCCGGCATGTCAAGGAACGCACGCCCGGTCTTGTGCCCCCGCCGCACGAACAGTGCATCTCCGTCCAACCCATGCGAGCGGGCCTCGAGCGCAATGCGACTCCCGTCCGCCAACGGGCAGGAAAGCACCTGACGCAGGCCGCCGGCCTCATCGATTCCCGGCGTCGCGCCGAACGTCGCTGTCGCCACCGATAAAAGACCGACGACGAGCACTTTCATTCGACCGTTACCAGTCAGTTGCGTCGCGAATCGACTCATTGAGTCGCAGCATCGCGGGTTATCCACTTCGGCACGCTCGCACGAATCACCTTTTTCCAGGAACAAACCGGCGCATCAACGGGGCCAACTCGAACCCGTAGCGGTACCATTATCAGCGCCCCATTGCCAGACCGGAGTTTCGTCAACCATGCCGACATCCCTGTCGTCCCTGCAACTGCCCGAAGGCCTCGGCACCATCGGGAATCTGGCTGTCGAGTTCGTCGAGGATGAACGGAAAACGTACGAGATGTGGATGCTCGATACGGACCTACCTTTCGACGAAGCCGTGTCGCGGTTGTCGGCCTTCGTCAAGCGCCATTTCGGCGGCGACGAGCGGGCTTCGTCCGCCGACCGCTTCGGCTTCCGCAGCTGGGCGGCCTCCTGGTCCCGCGAGAGACAGGAGATCTCGGCCCAGCTCACCGGCACCGACGACGGCAGCTCGGGTTACCTCCGCAATGCGTACCACGCGTGAATGAACCCACTTGCCGCCCCCGACATCATCCGAACCTCGCATGACAGCCTCCCCGACTGATCGCCCGGCAAAACCGGCGATGAATATCGCGACCGTCATCGCCATGATCATCGGCGCCGCCGTACTCGCTTTCTGCGTCGTGCAGGCCTACCGGACGACGGTCTTCCTTTCGCATGCCTCTCGAGCGCCCGGCGTAGTCGTCAAGTCGAGCGGACACCCGACCATACGCTTCGAAACAGCCCAGGGCCAGCGCATCGAGTTCGTGCAGAACGGCGGCATGGACGGCCCGCCCGGAACTGTCGTGCAGGTCGCGTACGACCCTGCCGCGCCCGCGGAAACGGCCCGGGCCGCCACGTTCCTGGCGATATGGGGCGATGTGCTGTGGGGATTGCCGGCAGGCCTCGGCTTTCTGGTCCTGCCGCTGTTCGGCGCCCGGTTCGTGCTCACCGGGCGGTACGGGAACGCGATAAGCCGTTAAGCTGCAACGCACGGATTCATGCGATGTCCGGGCATTCGCGGCAAGTCCGGACGCTTTCATCGTCGGTCACGCTTGCGAAGGTCACGAATCGAACGAAGTGGCCGGCCCCGCCGCCGCAACCCGGATACGACACTTCCGGGAACACGCGATAATGCGCGTGGACAACCTGCATCCGCGCATGACAAACAACATTCTCAAGACCGCCCTGTGCGCATCGCTGCTCGCGCTTGCGACCGCCGGCACCGCATCGGCCAAGGCACTCGACGACGCGCTCGACTGCCACTCGACCGGGCACAAGTTCGTCGCGCCGCTGCTCGCCGCCGGCGATATCCAGTCGGAGCCGATGCACGTCGAATCGAACTCGGTCAACGCATTCCGCACGAGCCACTCGCTGACCGCATACGGCTTCGGCGTCTACGTCGTGCTCGGCTACCAGGCGAACGACCCGATCTTCCGCACCGGCGACGGCACGCCGATCGGCGACTGGGCCTATGGCGTCGTGGTGCGCGGCACGAAAAGCGCGGTGGAGGAAGCCGTGCGCAAGGCCGGCAGCGACGCGACCGTCAGGCAGGCGTTTCCGTTCCTGACCGCGATCGTCTGCTCGTCGGACTGAGCGACCGTCAGGACGCTCATGCGGCAATCCTGAGGGCGGGCAACCTGCCGCCCGGCCCTGCCCCGCTGTCGGACTTTTACGCGCCCGTATACACCACGCGATACGGGATTCCGACCTTCTCCCATTCCGCCGCCTCCTGGCTGAGGCTGTAGTCGGTCAGCGGGTTCTGCTCGACCCACGCGCTCGGCAGGCGCACTTCATACCCGCCCTTCTTCATCTGCGAGACGGAAATGTCGGGCAGCCCCGCGTCGGTTCGGCGCCGACACAGCAGCGCCGCGAGCCGCAGGCAGAACAGCAGCGGCCACTCGACTTCGCGTGCCTGCGACAGCTTGCCGAGCTTGCCCGCGTGACCGAGCACGAGCGCGGCGAGCCGCGCCTGGTCGGTGCGCGAAAAACCCGGCATGTCCGCGTTGCTCGCGATATAGGCCGAATGCTTGTGATACGCGCTATGCGAGATCGACAGGCCGATCTCGTGCAACGCGGCCGCCCAGCCGAGGAACATCCGTCCTTCCTCGCGCGCTTCGTCGTCGGCTTCCTCGAGTTCGTCGTAGAAACGCCCCGCCAGCGCGCCGATCCGCTCGGCCTGCGCACGATCGACACCGTAGCGGCGCGTAAAGCCCTCGACGGTCACCGCGCGCATGTCCTCGTGCTGCGTCCGGCCGAGCAGGTCGTACAGCACCCCTAGGCGCAGCGCGCCGTCGGTCGTATCGACGTAGTCGACGCCAAGCTCCTCGAACACCGCGAGCATGATCGCGAGGCCGCCCGCGAGCACCGGCACGCGGTCGGGCTTCAGCGCGATCAGCTTCAGCCGGTTGACGTTCTCCGACTTGATCAGCGCACGCTTCAGGCGCTCGAGGCCGCCGCGCGAAATGCCGTGCGTGATGCCCGGATCGTTGAAGCCGTTCGCCTCGACGAGTTCCGCGAGCGCACGCGCGGTGCCGGACGAACCGATCGCCTGGTCCCAGCCGGCCTTCTTGTACTCGCTCGAAATGATCTGGATCTCGCGCTTGGCCGCGAGTTCGGCCTGCCGCATCGTGTATTCGTCGACGTTGCCGGCGGGGAAGAAGGCGCGGCTGTGGCTCACGCAGCCGATATAGAGGCTCTCCATCACGATCGGCGTGTAGTGCGAGCCGATGATGAATTCGGTGGAGCCGCCGCCGATGTCGACGACGAGCCGCTTGCCGGCGCTCGCCGGCACCGAGTGCGCGGCGCCCGCGTAGATCAGGCGCGCTTCTTCGCGGCCTGCAATCACTTCGATCGGAAAACCGAGCGCCGCTTCCGCCTCGCCGAGAAACTCGCCCGCGTTCTTCGCGACGCGCAGCGTGTTGGTGGCCACCGCGCGCACATGATCGGGATGGAAATCGCGCAGGCGCTCGCCGAACCGCTTGAGCGCCTCCCAGCCGCGCTCCTGCGACGCGCGATCGAGCATCTTGTCGCTCGACAGGCCCGCGGCCAGCCGGACGGGCTCGCGCAGCGCATCGACGGGATAGATCTGGCTGCCCGCCGGCGTTTCCTCGACACGTCCGACGATCAGCCGGAAGCTGTTCGAGCCGAGATCCACGGCAGCCAGCAAGTGGGGGGTTGTAACCATCAGAAGGGGCTCCGTGCGCGTTCGCCCGCGGCGGCCGGTGCGACAGCCGTGGGCGATCAATCAAAGGCGACATTTTAAGCGTGGAACGCTTGCCGTTGCCACGCTTCACGGGCATGCATACCGCTCGTTTGCATATCGTCGAAACATTTATGGGACGAAACGATTAAAGCGTAGAATTTCCCGATATAAATACATCACTGTCATCAGCACGTCATCGTACCGTGAGAGTTTCCGAGCGTCCTTTCGAATCATCGCCTGAATCACCCCCAACTCTGCCGATGTCCGTCCGTTATCCGCTTCTCAATCGTGAACTCGGCATCCTCGGTTTCAACGAGCGCGTGCTGGCCCAGGCAGCCGATCCGCAAGTCCCGTTGCTCGAGCGGCTCCGCTTCATCTGCATCACCAGCAGCAACCTCGACGAATTCTTCGAAGTCCGCATGGCCGGCCTTCAGGAGCAGATCCGCGACAACCCCGGCGCCCTGACGCCCGACGGGATGTCGTTACAACATGCTTACGATCTCGTGGTCGAACGCGCGCAGCGGCTCGTCCATCGACAGTACACGATGTTGCACGAAACCGTGCTGCCCGCGCTCGAGCAGGAAGGCATCTACTTCCATGCGAGCGACACCTGGAACGACGAGCAGCTCGAATGGGCGCGGCACTACTTCCTCGACGAGCTGCTGCCCGTGCTGACGCCGATCGGCCTCGATCCCGCCCACCCGTTCCCGCGCGTGCTGAACAAGAGCCTGAACTTCGTCGTCGAGCTCGAAGGCCGCGACGCATTCGGCCGCCAGGCCGTGATGGGCATCGTGCAGGCGCCGCGCGCGCTGCCGCGCGTCGTACGCATGCCGCACGCGCTGTCGGGCTTCGAGCACGGCTTCGTGCTGCTGAGCTCGTTCATGCAGCGCTTCGTCGGCGAACTCTTCCCGCAACTCGTCGTGAAGAGCTGCAACCAGTTCCGTATCACGCGCAACAGCGAACTGTTCGTCGACGAAGACGAGATCACGAACCTGCGCGTCGCGCTGCAGGGCGAATTGCCCGCGCGCCACCTCGGCAACGCGGTGCGCCTCGAGGTGTCGGCCGACACGCCGCCGCACATCGTGCGACGCCTGCTCGACGAAAGCGAGCTCGGCGACAAGGATTGCTATCGCGTGGCCGGATCGGTGAACCTCGTGCGGCTGATGCAGATCCCCGATCTCGTCGACCGCCCCGACCTGAAGTTCACGCCGTTCACCGCGTCGACGCCCGCCGCGATCACGAACGCGCCGACGATGTTCGACGCGATCGACAACGGCGACATCCTGCTGCACCACCCGTACGAGAGCTTCCAGCCGGTGCTCGAACTGCTGCAGCAGGCCGCGAAGGACCCGAGCGTCGTCGCGATCAAGCAGACGATCTACCGCACCGGCACCGATTCGCCGCTGATGGACGCGCTGATGGAAGCCGCGCGCAACGGCAAGGAAGTGACCGTCGTCGTCGAACTGCTTGCGCGCTTCGACGAGGAAACCAACATCAACTGGGCGTCGCAGCTCGAGGCCGTCGGCGCGCACGTCGTGTACGGCGTGGTCGGCCACAAGTGCCACGCGAAGATGATGCTGATCGTGCGGCGCGTTGTGCAGGGCGGCAAGGCGTCGCTGCGCCGCTACGTGCACCTCGGCACCGGCAACTACCACCCGCGCACGGCACGCCTCTACACCGACTTCGGGCTGATGACGGCCGACCAGAAGATCTGCGAGGACGTCCATCACGTGTTCCAGCAACTGACCGGCATCGGCGGCGAACTCACGCTGCACGAGCTGTGGCAGTCTCCGTTCACGCTGCATCCGCGCATCATCGACTCGATCCGCGCGGAGATCGACAATGCGCGTGCCGGCAAGCGCGCGCGCGTCGTCGCGAAGATGAACGCGCTGCTGGAACCGACGGTGATCGCGGCGCTGTACGAAGCGTCGCAGGCCGGCGTCAAGGTCGACCTGATCGTGCGCGGTGTCTGCGCGCTGAAGCCCGGCGTGCCGGGGCTGTCGGAAAACATCACCGTGCGCTCGATCGTCGGCCGCTTCCTCGAGCACCACCGGATCTACTATTTCCACGCGAACGGTGCCGAGGACGTCTATCTGTCGAGCGCCGACTGGATGGACCGCAACCTGTTCCGCCGCGTCGAAGTCGCGTTCCCGATCCGCGATCGCAAGCTCAAGCGGCGCGTGATCGCCGAAGGCCTGTCGGTGTGCCTTGGCGACAACCAGTCGGCATGGCAGATGCACAGCGACGGCCACTACCGCCGGCGCCGCGCCGGCAAGACGATCCGCAACGCGCAACTCGGGCTGCTCGCGAAGTTCTGCTCGTGAACCGGCAACGCGGCGCGAGTTGCACGCCGCGTCGCCAACGAATAAGCGCAGCCCGCGGGCTGCGCTTATTCGTTGCGGATCCGGCATGCCGCCGCTCGCCGGACGAGCGGCGGATACCGTTACGCGATCATGCCTCGTACGTAGCCGGCCGGATCGCGATGACGCGCGAACCCGGGAACCGCGCAGTGAACGTGCTGCCGCGCCCTTCCTCGCTCTGCACGTACAGGTGTGCGTCGTGCCGCTGCAGCACGTGCTTGACGATCGCGAGCCCGAGCCCCGTGCCGCCCGTGTCGCGCGAACGGCTGCGGTCGACGCGATAGAAGCGTTCGGTGAGCCGCGGCAGGTCGGCGGCCGGAATGCCGAAGCCGCTGTCCGTGACGGAAAACACGCCTTGCGCGCCTTCGCGCCGCCACGTCACGACGATCTTCCCGCCTTCCGGCGTATAGCGGATCGCGTTCGTGACGAGATTCGCGAATGCGCTGAACAGCTCCGTCTGCGCGCCGGTGACGCCGAGCGTCTCGTCGATCGAGAACGCGATGTCGTGATGCCCGTTCGACAGCGTCTGTGCATCCTCGTTCAGGTGATCGAATACGGCGCGCATGTCGATCGCGCGATCGACCGGCGGCTTGCTCTCGCCCTCCAGCTTCGCGAGCACCAGCAGGTCGGTCACGATGTGCCGCATCCGCGATGCCTGCTGCTCCATCATCTCGAGATAGCGCGCGCGGTCTTCCTCGTTCAGCGGCAGCTCGCGCATCGTCTCGAGAAAGCCCGACAGCACGGTGAGCGGCGTCTTCAGTTCGTGCGACACGTTCGCGACGAAGTCGCGCCGCATCGCGTCGGTCCGCTCGAGCTCGGTGATGTCCTGCGTGAGCAGCAGCTTGCGGTTCTCGCCGTACGGAAACACCTGCACTTCCAGCACGTTCTGCCGCGAGTCGCCCATGCCGCGCATCACGAGCGTCTCGTCGTAATGCTGCGCGTTCAGGTAGCGGACGAAATCGGGATGGCGTACCAGGTTGGTGATGTGCTGGCGCAGGTCGCGCTTCGCATCCAGGCCGAAATGGACCTCGGCGATCGCATTGCACCACTCGATCTGGTCGTGATCGTCGAGCATCGCGACGCCGTTCGGCGACGCCTGGATCGCCTGGATGAAGCGCGAATGCTGCTGCTCGACCTGCCGCACCTGCGCATGCCACTGCTTCGCGAGCTTGTGCAGACGATAGTAGATCTCGCCCCAGATGCCCGGCGCGCTCGGCACTTCACCGTAGACCGGCGCATCGAGCAGCCGCCACAGACGCTGCGTGTGAAAGGTACTGAAAAAGCCCTGCGCAACCAGCATCACGACCACGAACACGAGGCCCGCGATCGGGCCGGCGAAAACGCCGACCAATACGCCGATCAGCACGAGCAGCACGAGCGACACCAGAAAGCGCGCCCAGATGATGTTCATGATTCAGCGCCCGAAAGAATGAACGGCTTGCCGTGGCACACAGCAGGCCCGGATACGTTACGCGTGCTTGGCGAGCCGGTAGCCGCTGCCGCGCACGGTCTCGATCATCGCATCGCAACCGGCCGGTTTCAAGGCCGCGCGCAATCGTTTGATGTGCACGTCGACGGTCCGCTCCTCGACGAACACGTGGTCGCCCCACACCTGGTCGAGCAGTTGCGTGCGACTGTGCACGCGCTCCGGATGCGTCATGAAGAAATGCAGCAGGCGGAACTCGGTCGGGCCGAGATCGAGCTTGATCTCGCTGCCTTCCGCATGCGCGGCGACGCGGTGCGTGGCCGGGTCGAGGCGCAGCCCGTTGATCGACACGACGTCCTCGGTCAGCTGCGGCGCACGGCGGCGCAGCACGGCCTTGATCCGCGCCATCAGTTCCTTCGGCGAGAACGGCTTCGTCACGTAGTCGTCCGCGCCGATTTCGAGGCCGAGCACCTTGTCCTGCTCGTCGCCGCGGGCGGTGAGCATGATGATCGGGATGTGTTTGGTCCGTTCGTTGTTGCGCAGGTCGCGCGCGAACGCGATGCCGGATTTGCCCGGCAGCATCCAGTCGAGCAGCACGAGATCGGGCAGCACGTCGCTGATCAGGTTCTGCGCCTGTTCGGCGTTGTACGCACGAATCGGGCAGTGACCGGCGTGCTGGAGATTCACCGAGATCAGTTCGGAAATCGCGGGCTCATCTTCAACGACGAGAATGTTGCTGGGCATCGGCACCTCTTTTTTCCCTGTACGGAGTCGATTAACTGTTGGCTTCGCGATCGAGCGTGTCGCGCGGCTGATGCCGCACGTCCGTGCCCTTCACGATGTAGATGATGAATTCGGCGATGTTCTTCGCGTGGTCGCCGATCCGCTCGATCGCCTTCGCAATGAACAGGTATTCCAGGCCGACCGAAATCGTGCGCGGATCTTCCTGCATGTACGACACGAGCTTGCGCACGAACGCACGGAATTCCTGGTCGATCTCCTTGTCGTCCTTGACGATCTGCGCGGCGGCCACCGTATCGAGACGCGCGAACGCGTCGAGCGCGCGGCGCAGGATCGTCACGGCCATCTCGCCCGACACCTTGATCTCGGCGATGTTGACCGCACGCGCGGCCGGCTCGTCGACCAGGCGGCGCACGCGCTTCGCGATCTTCTCGGCCTCGTCGCCGGCGCGCTCGAGGTTCGTAATCGTTTTCGAAATCGACATCAAAAGGCGCAGGTCCCGCGCGGCAGGCTGTCTCCGCGCGATGATGTTGCCGCATTCCTGGTCGATGTCGACTTCCATCGCGTTCAGCGTTTCCTCGGCCGCGATCACTTTCTCGGCCGTATCGCGATCGAATTCGTTCAGCGCGTGCATCGCCCCGACGATCTGCGACTCGACGAGCCCGCCCATTTCCAGCACTTTCGACGACACGGCATTCAGGTCCGCGTCGAACTGGCTCGACAGATGTTTATCCGACATGGCTGTTGTTCTCCGTCATCAACCGAAACGGCCGGTGATGTAGTCTTCCGTTTCCTTGCGCACCGGCTTGATGAAGATCTTTTCGGTCTCGCCGAATTCGATCAGCTCGCCCAGGTACATGTAGGCCGTGTAATCCGAGCAGCGCGCTGCCTGCTGCATGTTGTGCGTGACGATCACGACCGTGTAGTCGCTCTTCAGCTCCGCGATCAGTTCCTCGATGCGGCCGGTCGAAATCGGGTCGAGCGCCGAGCACGGTTCGTCGAGCAGCAGCACTTCCGGACGGATCGCAATGCCGCGCGCGATGCACAGACGCTGCTGCTGGCCGCCCGAGAGGCCGTAGCCGCTCTGGCTCAGCTTGTCCTTCACTTCGTTCCACAGCGCGGCCTTCGTGAGCGCCCACTCGACGCGGTCGTCCATTTCCGAGCGCGTGAGCTTTTCGAACATCTTCACGCCGAACGCGATGTTGTCGTAGATCGACATCGGGAACGGGGTCGGCTTCTGGAACACCATGCCGATACGTGCGCGCAGCAGCGAGATGTCGCGCTTCGTCGTCAGCAGGTTCTCGCCGTCCATCAGGATTTCGCCTTCGGCGCGCTGCTCCGGATAGAGCGCGAACATCTTGTTGAACGTGCGCAGCAGCGTCGACTTGCCGCAGCCCGACGGGCCGATGAACGCCGTCACCTTCCCTTCGGGAATGCGCAGGTTGATGTTCTTCAGCGCGTGGAACTTGTTGTAGAAGAAGTTGAGGTTGTTGACCTCGATCTTCGCGTTCAGCGGCGCGAGCGGGCGATCGTTCGCCGCGTCATGCGTGCCGGCCGGCGCAGCGGTGCGCTCGACGGGATTCAGGTGGCTCTCTGCCATATTCATCGGATTGCTCCGCCGTTACTTTTTCGAGAAGATCGAGCGCGCCAGGACGTTGAGTCCGAGCACCCCGAGCGTAATCAGGAACACGCCCGCCCATGCGAGCGACTGCCACTCCGCGAACGGGCTCATCGCGAACTTGTAGATCGTGACGGGCAGGTTCGCCATCGGCTGGCTCATGTCCCACGAGAAGAACTGGTTCGACAGTGCGGTGAACAGCAACGGCGCCGTTTCGCCGGCAATCCGCGCGACCGCGAGCAGCACGCCCGTCACGATCCCGCCGACCGATGCGCGCAGCGTGATCTTCAGCACCATGCGCCACTTCGGCGTACCGAGCGCGAAGGCCGCTTCGCGCAGCGCGTTCGGCACGAGCTTCAGCATGTTCTCCGTCGTGCGGATCACGATCGGAATCTGCAGCAGCGCAAGCGCGATCACGCCGGCCCAGCCCGAGAAGCGCCCCGACTTCGCGACGACGATCGCATACACGAACAGGCCGATGACGATCGACGGCGCCGACAGCAGGATGTCGTTGATGAAGCGGATCGTGCTCGCCAGCAGGTTCTTCTGGCCGTACTCGGCGAGATAGACGCCTGCGAGGATGCCGATCGGCGTGCCGACCAGCGTGCCGAAACCGCACAGCAGCAGGCTGCCGACGATCGCGTTCGCGAGACCGCCACCTTCCGTGTTCGGCGCCGGCGTCGATTCGGTGAACAGTTGCAGCGACAGGCCGCCGACGCCGAGATGCACCGTCGTGTAGAGAATCCACACGAGCCACAGCAGCCCGAAGGCCATCGCGCCGAGCGACGCGGTGAGCGCGATCGCGTTGACGGCCTTGCGCTTGCGCTGCAGGCGGTTGCGCATCGCGTCGAGCGCGGCGCCGTCCGGCCCCGGGAAATTCATGATGGGCTCGCTCATTTCTTGCCCTCTCCCTTCTCGAGACGAAGCAGCAGCAGTTTGGAGATGGACAGCACGATGAACGTGATCACGAACAGGATCAGGCCGAGTTCCATCAGCGCGGATGTGTGCAGGCCCGGCTGCGCTTCCGCGAATTCGTTCGCGAGCGCCGACGTGATGCTGTTGCCCGGCGCGAACAGCGACACGCTGTCGAGCAGGTTCGTGTTGCCGATCACGAAGGTCACGGCCATCGTCTCGCCGAGCGCGCGGCCGAGGCCGAGCATCACGCCGCCGATCACGCCCGTCTTCGTGTAGGGCAGCACCACCTTCCACATCACTTCCCAGGTCGTGCAGCCGATCCCGTAGGCCGACTCCTTCAGCAGCACCGGCGTGACTTCGAACACGTCACGCATCACCGATGCGATGTACGGGATGATCATGATCGCGAGGATCACGCCGGCTGCAAGGATGCCGATACCGATCGGCGGGCCGGCAGTCAGCGGGCCGAGCACCCAGACGTCCTTGAACAGGCGGCCGATCGGTTTCTGGAAGTATTCGGCGAAAATCGGCGCGAACACGAGCAGGCCCCACATGCCGTACACGATCGACGGAATCGCGGCGAGCAGCTCGATGGCGATACCGAGCGGGCGGCGCAGCCACACGGGCGACAGCTCGGTGAGGAACAGCGCGATGCCGAAGCTGACGGGCACCGCGATGACGAGCGCGATGACCGACGTCACGATCGTGCCGTAGATCGGCACGAGTGCGCCGTAGATGTCCGAGTTGGGATCCCACTCGGATTGCCACAGGAAGCCGAGGCCGAACTTCTGGATGGTCGGCAGCGACGCGATGATCAGGGAAACGATGATCCCGCCGAGCAGCAGCAGGGTCACGATCGCGGCGAGCCGCGCAAGGCCGCCGAACAGGACATCCCCGAGACGGCTCGGCGCGCGCTGCTGCGCACTATCGGGCGACCGGGAGGACGTGTAGGAAATATCAGACATGGGTGCCTGCTTTTGATTGCCGGGCGCCGTAACGCCCGGCTTTACCGCACACACTGCCCGGCCGGCACGGCCGGGCAGCGAACCGCTGCAATGCTTACTCGGCGGCGACCGGCTTGCCCGAAGCGTCCGTCACCTTGACCTTCCACTGCTTGCGGATTTCCGCTTCGACTGCCGGCGGCAGCGAGATGTAGTCGAGGCTGTCAGCAGCCTTCTCGCCGTTCTTGAACGCCCAGCTGAAGAACTTCAGCGTTTCCGCGCCCTGCTCCGGCTTTTCCTGCTTCGCGTGCAGCAGCACGAACGTCGCGCCGACGACCGGCCATGCTTCCTTGCCCGGCTGGTTCGTGAGGATCTGGTAGAACGACTTCGACCAGTTCGCGCCTGCGGCAGCGGCCTTGAACGTTTCGGTCTTCGGCTCGACCACCGTGCCCGTCGAGTTCTTCAGGGCCGTGTAGATCATGTTGTTCTTCTTCGCGTACGCCCACTCGACGTAGCCGATCGCGCCCGGCAGGCGCTGCACGAAGGCCGCGACGCCGTCGTTGCCCTTGCCGCCCGTGCCCGTCGGCCAGTTGACCGTCGTGCCTTCGCCGATCTTCGACTTCCACTCGTCGTTGACCTTCGACAGGTAGTTCGTCCAGATGAAGCTCGTGCCCGAGCCGTCAGCGCGGCGGACCACGGCGATGTCCGTGTCCGGCAGCTTGACCTTCGGGTTCAGCGCGGCGATCGCCGGGTCGTTCCACTTCTTGATCTTGCCGAGGTAGATGTCGCCGAGCACCGGGCCCGACAGCGTCAGTTCGCCAGCCTTCACGCCCGGCACGTTGACGACCGGCACCACGCCGCCGACCACCGTCGGGAACTGGAACAGGCCTTCCTTCGCGAGCTCGTCATCCTTCAGCGGAGCGTCCGAGCCGGCAAAATCGACCGTCTTCGCGATAATCTGCTTCAGGCCGCCCGACGAACCGATACCTTGGTAGTTGACCTTCGCGCCGCCGGTCTGCTGGTAGTCAGCAGCCCATTTCGTATAGATCGGCATCGCGAACGTGCTGCCTGCGCCCGTGATGTCGGCAGCGTGGGCGGCGACGGCGAAAAGCGCGCCAGCCAGGCCGGCAATCGCGGTTTGCATCAATTTCATGAGACCTCCAGTGTGTGAGCGGATGACTACGGCACCGCGAAGGTTAGGGGCTCCTCATGACGGTAATGTGACAATCGATGAAACTGGCGTGACAGTAACATGACTGGTTGAAAGGGAGTAACAGGGTCGGCGCGCGTGGCGCTCAGACGGCGGCGGAGGGGCGATGGCGGCAGGAATTGCCGGCCCGGAAGGGACGGGATGACGCCCCGTTTCTCACTGTGCGGCGGGATCGCGGCACCGCGTCGGTGGTACGAAAAGCCTCCGCCGGCAGCTGCCCCGATCTCGGGGTCGGACGTTTTTTCGTCCGGGGCATGCGGCAGGCGATATGCGTTACTTATAGGTATCGCAAACCTTTGCGTCTGACGAAATCGCGGCGCCCCGAAGGCGCCGCATGCCGGTTCAACGGAACGCCGGCGCGCGGGCGTCCGACCGCCCTTGCGCCGGGCCTGCGCGTCAGGCCGTCGCCGCGCGCACCGCGTCGGCGATCGTCTCCGCATGGCGAACCGCGTCGGCCGCTTGCTGCGCTTCGACCATCACGCGCAACACGGGCTCGGTGCCCGATGCGCGGATCAGCACGCGGCCGCTGCCGGCGAGCGCGGCTTCGGCTGCGTCGATCGCTGCGCGAATCGACGTGCTGCCCTTCCAGTCGGCACCCGGCTTCATCCGCACGTTGATCAGCTTCTGCGGGAACAGCGTGACGCCGTCGAGCATCTGCGCGAGGGTCTGGCCGCTGCGCTTCAGTGCAGCCAGCACAAGCAGCGCCGACACGATGCCGTCGCCGGTCGAGTGGCGATCGAGCGACAGGATGTGGCCCGAGCCTTCCGCGCCGAGTTGCCAGCCGTGCTCGCGCAACTGCTCGAGCACGTAGCGATCCCCGACCGCCGCCCGCACGAACTTCACGCCCGCGCGTTGCAGCGCGACTTCGACGGCGAGATTCGTCATCAGCGTGCCGACCGCACCCTCCACCTTGCCGTCGGTCGCGATCCGGTCCTTCACGAGCACGTAGAGCAGCTCGTCGCCGTTGTACAGGCGACCGGTCGCGTCGACGACCTGCAGGCGGTCCGCATCGCCGTCGAGCGCAATGCCGAGATCGGCGTGGTTCGCGCGCACCGCGCGCACCAGCGCGTCCGGCGCGGTCGCGCCGACGCCGTCGTTGATGTTGAAGCCGTTCGGCGCGACGCCGATCGGGATCACGTCCGCGCCGAGTTCGTGGAACACGTGCGGCGCGATCTGGTACGCGGCACCGTGCGCGCAGTCGATCACGAGCTTCAGCCCGCGCAGGTCGAACGCGGCCGGGAACGTGCTCTTGCAGAATTCGATGTAGCGGCCGGCCGCATCGTCGAGGCGGCGCGCCTTGCCGAGACCGTCGGACGATGCGCATTCGAGCGGCTTGTCGAGCCACGCTTCGATCGCGGCTTCGGTGTCGTCCGGCAGCTTGTTGCCGTCAGCGGAGAAAAACTTGATCCCGTTGTCGCGATACGGATTGTGCGATGCGCTGATCACGACGCCCGCCGACAGGCGCAACGCGCGCGTCAGGTAAGCAACCCCTGGCGTCGGCATCGGGCCGGCCAGCATCACGTCGACACCCGCCGCCGAGAACCCTGCTTCAAGCGCGGCTTCGAGCATGTAACCCGACACGCGCGTGTCCTTGCCGATCAGCACGGTCGGCCGCGAGCCTGCCGCGCCATCGGCCGAGCTGGCCAGTACCTTGCCGGCCGCGTAGCCGAGACGCAACACGAAATCCGGCGTGATGGGTGCCTCGCCCACCGTGCCGCGAATGCCGTCCGTGCCGAAATATCGACGTCCCATAGCGAATCTTCCTCCTTCGTCTTCTGACTTATCGTTGCCGCGCGGCTTCGCGCACGGCATTCCAGATTTTCAACGCATCGACCGTCGCCGCGACATCGTGCACGCGCACGATCGCCGCCCCACGCTCGACCGCGCACAATGCGGCCGCCACGCTCGCCACGACGCGCTCCATCGGCGGCTTGCCGCCGATCACCGCGCCGAGCATCGACTTGCGCGACATGCCTGCGAGTATCGGATACGCGCGCCCGTCGGGCCGCGCGGGCGCCGTTTCCGGCAGTGCGGCCAGGAGTGCATAGTTGTCGTCGACGACCGCCTTGCCGAACCCGAAACCGGGATCGACGCAGATCCGCTCCGGCGCAATCCCCGCGTCGCGCAGTGCCTGCGCGCGCGCGGCGAGAAAATCGCGCACGTCGGTCACGATGTCGCCGTAATCGGGTTCGCCGACCTGCATCGTTTGCGGCTCGCCGAGCATGTGCATCGCACACAGCCCGCAATTGCCCTCGCGCACCGCGTCGATCGCGCCCGGCTGGCGGAACCCCCAGATGTCGTTGATCAGGTCGGCGCCTGCGGCCAGTGCCGCGCGCATCACGGCCGGCTTGTAGGTATCGATCGACAGCGGCACGTTCAATGGGCGCAGCGCTTCGACAAGCGGGATCACGCGCGCGAGTTCCTCGTCGAGCGGCACCGGCGGCGCGCCGGGGCGCGTCGATTCGCCGCCGATATCGAGGAGATCGGCGCCTTCGGCAATCATCCGCTCGGCCTGGCGCAGCGCATCGTCGCGCGCGAGGAAGCGGCCGCCGTCGGAAAACGAATCGGGCGTGGCGTTGAGAATGCCCATCACGAGCGGGCGCTCGAACGTCAGTTCGAAGCGGCCGCACCGGAGTGGCGCGGGAATTGGGGGGGAAACAGCGGAATCGGACACGGGCAACTGGCGTGAATGAATGCAAAACGGGCCGGTGTGAAGACACACCAGCCCGTGAACGGTGCTAAAGAGCGGAGATTATGCCGCCGGCGAAGCAGGCGCCGGTGCGTTGCCGGCCTTCACCTCGGCGCTGCTGCCGCCACCCGACGAATCACCGCCGACAGCCGGCGAGCTCTTCGGGGAGCGCGGCGGACGGCCTTCCATGATGTCGTTGATCTGATCGGCATCGATCGTCTCCCACTCCATCAGCGCGGCGGTCATCGCTTCGACCTTGTCGCGGTTCTCGTCGAGCAGGCGGCGCGCAAGGCCGTACTGTTCGTCGAGCACGCGGCGGATTTCCGCATCGACCTTCTGCTGCGTCGCTTCCGAAATCGTGCGCGTGAAGCCACGGCCGAACGGCGATGCATCGTTTTCGTCGTCGACGTAGACCATCGGCCCGAGCGCATCGGTCATGCCGAAACGGGCGACCATCGCGCGCGCCGTCTGCGTTGCCTTGTTGAAGTCGTCCGACGCACCGGTGCTGACGAGGTTCATGAACAACTCTTCCGCCACCCGGCCACCGAACAGGATCGCGAGGCGATCCATCAGGTAGTCCTTCGAATACGTTTCGTTGTCATGCTCCGGCAACTGCCACGTGACACCCAGCGCGCGACCGCGCGGAATGATCGTGACCTTGTGCACCGGGTCGGCCTTCGGCAGCAGCTTCGCGATCACCGCGTGGCCCGACTCGTGATAAGCGGTCGCACGCTTCGCTTCCTCGCGGATCACGGCCGACTTGCGCTCCGGACCCATGAAGATCTTGTCCTTCGCGTCTTCGAAATCCTGCATCTCGACGATGCGCTTGCCGCGGCGTGCGGCGAACAGCGCAGCCTCGTTGACGAGGTTCGCGAGATCGGCGCCCGAGAAGCCCGGCGTGCCGCGCGCGATGACTGCCGCATCGACGTCGTTCGCGATCGGTACCTTGCGCAGGTGCACGCGCATGATCTGTTCGCGGCCGCGGATGTCCGGCAGACCGACGTAGACCTGGCGGTCGAAACGGCCCGGACGCAGCAGCGCCTTGTCGAGCACGTCGGAACGGTTGGTTGCGGCGATCACGATCACGCCCGAGTTCGCCTCGAAGCCGTCCATCTCGACGAGCATCTGGTTCAGCGTCTGTTCGCGCTCGTCGTTGCCGCCGCCCATGCCGGCGCCGCGATGACGGCCGACCGCGTCGATTTCGTCGATGAACACGATGCACGGTGCGTGCTTCTTCGCCTGCTCGAACATGTCGCGCACACGGGCCGCGCCGACGCCGACGAACATTTCGACGAAGTCCGAACCCGAGATGCTGAAGAACGGCACTTTCGCTTCACCCGCGATTGCGCGGGCCAGCAGCGTCTTGCCGGTACCCGGAGGGCCGACGAGCAGCACGCCGCGCGGAATGCGGCCGCCGAGCTTCTGGAATTTCTGCGGATCGCGCAGGAAGTCGACGAGCTCGGACACTTCTTCCTTCGCTTCGTCGCAGCCCGCGACGTCGGAGAAGTTCACCGCGTTGTTGTTCTCGTCGATCAGCCGCGCGCGGGATTTGCCGAACGAGAACGCGCCGCCTTTGCCGCCTCCCTGCATCTGCCGCATCATGTAGAACCAGAACACGATGATCAGGATCGTCGGCCCGAGGTAGTACAGCGCGGACATCAGCGCATTCGGCTCGTCGTCGGCCTTGCCGCTGACCTGCACGCCGTACTTCATCAGATCGCCAACCATCCAGATGTCGCCGGGCGACACGATCTGGTATTTCTGGCCATCAGCCGGAGTGACGGTGAGGTTGCGCCCCTGAACGATGACGTTCTTGACCTTGCCGTTCTTGGCGTCGTCCATGAACTGCGAATAGGACACGCCTTCCTGGACGCGGGGCTTGTCGAACTGCTTGAACACCGTAAACAGCACCAGTGCGATCACCAGCCACACCGCTGCCTTCGAAAACATATTGTTGTTCAAAGCACCACTCCTTCACTCGTAGACGAGCGCCTACATTTTCCTTGCGGCGCCCCTCGGTCATTCTAATCCAGTCCGACCACCCTCGCCATAAGCATTGACAACCGCCGCGATAGCGCTTCGCTTGTCTGGCAAGGGCCGGAGCCCGTTTGCGGCACCCCGCCGCGCATCAGCGCGGACGTTTCAGATGCCGACCCAAAATGAACGTTTCGGACGATTTGTCGCGGGACGCCTTCGGCTTGCGCGGCGCGACGGTCTTAAACTGCTGTTTGAATTTCTCGACGATCTGGCTGTAGCCGCTGCCGTGAAAACATTTCACGAGCAACGCACCATCCGGCTTCAGATGGTTCTGCGCGAATTCGAGCGCCAGATCGCAGAGATGCTCGATGCGCGCCGCGTCCGCCGAGGCCACGCCGGAGAGGTTGGGGGCCATGTCGGAAATAACAAGGTCCACCGCGCGGCCTTCGAGCAATTCCTCAAGCTGGTGAAGCACGTCATCCTCGCGGAAGTCGCCCTGGAGGAAGTGGACGTCGGCGATCGGCTCCATCGGCAGGATGTCGAGCGCGACGATCGTGCCGTCGATGCCGCCTTCGCGCTCCGCATCGCGCTTCTTGCCCTGCGCGAGCTTGTTGCGGGCATACTGGCTCCAGCTGCCCGGCGTCGCGCCGAGATCGACGATCACCTGGCCCGGACGGATCAGCTTGTCCTGCTCGTCGATTTCCTTCAGCTTGTACGCGGCACGCGCGCGATAGCCCTCCCGCTGCGCCATTTTGACGTACGGGTCGTTGATGTGGTCGTGCAGCCAGTGCTGGTTGAAGCGGTTTTTTGCCATTCGAAAGAGAGATTGCTGCCAATTGCTTCGTGAAGCCGCGCTTTTAGCGGATAATACGCGTCTTCTTCGCGCGGCTGCGGCCCCTTTTCGGGCCCAAGCCGCGATTTTACGTGGTTTCGGCGCACGGCTGACGCGGTAACTACCCGCGATCGCTTTTCAGTCAGCGCGCCCTTATTTAGATTTCGACATTTCCATGCCCGCCCTTTCGCTTTCTCCCGCCGAGCGCTCCGCGCTGCGCTCCCAGGCCCATGCGCTCAAGCCCGTCGTGCTGATCGGCGCCGAAGGGCTCACCGACGCCGTGCTGAAGGAAATCAAGGTGCACCTCGACGCGCACCAACTGATCAAGATCCGCGTGTTCGGCGACGAGCGCGACGAGCGCATCGCGATCTACGACGAGATCTGCGATCGCCTGAGCGCGGCGCCGATCCAGCACATCGGCAAGCTGCTGGTGATCTGGAAGCCCGAAGCCGCCGTTGCGGCCCCGGCCCGCGGCCGTCGTGCCGGCACGCTGCCGAGCGCGGCCGAAGCCGTGGACGACAAGAAAGGCCGTGCACCGCGCACCGTCAAGGTCGTCAAGGTGTCGCCGAACGCGAGCCCCGTGCGCCGTCCGCGGCCGGTCAAGGTCACGGTGCGCGGCAACGAACGCGTGACGGCGGGCGGTACCGTGAAGCGTGCGAAAAAGCGCCAGGCCAGCACCAAGCGGCCGTTCCAGGACAAGTAAGCATCGGGGCGGCACGGCTGCGCCGTCCCGCCACCCTGCCCGCGGGCCCGGCATCGACCGGGCCTGCGCGGCACGCGCGTCAGGCGTCGCGCGCCGGCAGACGCCAGATCAGCATCAGCCCCAGTACGCTCTCGACGAGGTAGAACACGCTCGAGACGCCGTGCAGCATCCCGAAGCGGCTCGCATACGGCGAATTCGCGATATCGGTGCCCGCGTCCATCGCGGCGACCCGCAGCGCGTTCATGAACGGCTGCAGCGCAAAATACCCGACCAGCACGCACCCGACCATCGCGGCGACGATCCAGCGCACGCGGCGATAATCGCTGCTGCCGCGCCGCACCTGCTGGTTCGACAACGCGAGCAGCAGCACGCCGCACACGACACCGAGGATCGCCTCGATACGGAACAGCTGGGCGGCGACCGAACCGGCCGTCATCCGCTCCAGCGTCTTGAACAGCACGGGCGCGACCGCATACCCGATCGTCAGCAGGCTGCCGACCCACACGGCCGACAGCAGACGGAACACGCGATGCGGCATCGTGTCGCCCCGCTTCAGATGTAGCTGACCGAGATGATTTCGTATTCGCGCACGCCGCTCGGCGCCTGCACGGCCGCGACGTCGCCTTCGGACTTGCCGATCAGCGCACGCGCGATCGGCGAGCTGACCGAGATCAGGCCGTGATCGATATCGGCTTCGTCGTCGCCGACGATCTGGTACTTGACGGTGTCGCCCGACTCCAGATCCTCGAGTTCGACGGTCGATGCGAAAACCACGCGGCCTTCGGCGTCGAGCACGGTCGGATCGATGACCTGCGCGGCCGACAGCTTCGATTCGATTTCCGCGATACGACCCTCGATGAAGCCCTGCTTTTCCTTCGCGGCATCGTATTCGGCGTTTTCGGACAGGTCGCCCTGTGCGCGGGCCTCCGCGATCGCGTTGATCACGGCCGGCCGCTCGACGGACTTGAGGCGCTGCAATTCATCGCGCAGTTGCTCTGCGCCACGCTTTGTCAACGGAATGGTGCTCATAAACGGCTCAATCGCTAAAAACGGCTATAAAAAAAATCACCGCGATTAAGCGCGTTTCCGATGCACTGGAAACACCGCCTAATCGCGGCACGTGTTGCTTCGACAGGTAACTGACTGCTTAGTTTAGGCGAGCGTGAAGACCTTGTAAATCATAGACTTCCAGATCCTTCAGGTAGCGCAAGCCTTCGACTGCCGCGCGCGCGCCCGACATCGTCGTGTAGTACGTGACCTTGTGCGCCTGTGCGCTCATGCGGATCGAACGCGAATCGGCGATCGCCTGGCGCGTTTCGTCGACCGTCGTGAACACGAGTGCGATCTCGCCGTTCTTGATCATGTCGACGATGTGCGGACGGCCGTCCTTCACCTTGTTCACGACCTTCACCGGCACCCCGGCCGCTTCGATCGCGGCAGCCGTGCCCTTGGTCGCGACGATCGGGTAGCCGAGGTCGTGCAGCATGCGCGCGACTTCGACCGCCTTCGGTTTATCCGCATCCATCACGGTCAGCAGCACCGTGCCCGACTCCGGCAGGCGCGAACCGGCCGCGAGCTGCGACTTGAACAGCGCTTCGCCGAACGTCTGGCCGACGCCCATCACTTCGCCGGTCGAACGCATTTCAGGCCCGAGGACCGGATCGACGGTCGGGAACTTGACGAACGGGAACACCGCTTCCTTCACGCTGAAGTACGGCGGCTCGACTTCCTTCGTCACGCCCTGCTGCGCGAGCTTCTGGCCGACCATCGCGCGCGCCGCGATCTTCGCGAGCGGCAGGCTGGTCGCCTTCGACACGTACGGCACCGTGCGCGATGCGCGCGGGTTCACTTCCAGCACGTAGATGATGTCCTGCTTCGAACCGTCAGCCTGCGGCACCTGCTGGATCGCGAACTGCACGTTCATCAGACCGACCACGTTCAGCGCCTTCGCCATCGCGCCCGTCTGACGCTTCAGTTCGGCCACGGTCTCCTTCGACAGCGAGTACGGCGGCAGCGAGCATGCCGAGTCGCCCGAGTGGACGCCCGCCTGCTCGATGTGCTCCATCACGCCGCCGATGAACACGGCTTCGCCGTCGCAGATGCAGTCGACGTCGCACTCGATCGCATCGTTCAGGAAGCGGTCGAGCAGCACCGGCGAATCGTTCGACACCTTCACGGCCTCGCGCATGTAGCGCTCGAGGTCGCGCGGCTCGTGGACGATTTCCATCGCGCGGCCGCCCAGCACGTACGACGGACGCACGACCAGCGGATAGCCGATTTCGTCGGCCAGCGCGAGCGCTTCGTCTTCGGCGCGCGCGGTGCGGTTCGGCGGCTGGCGCAGGCCGAGGTCCTGCAGCAGCTTCTGGAAGCGTTCGCGGTCTTCGGCCGCGTCGATCATGTCCGGCGACGTGCCGACGATCGGCACGCCGTGCGCCTCGAGGTCGAGCGCGAGCTTCAGCGGCGTCTGGCCGCCGTACTGGACGATCACGCCGACCGGCTTTTCCTTGTCGACGATCTCGAGCACGTCTTCGAGCGTCAGCGGCTCGAAGTACAGGCGGTCGGACGTGTCATAGTCGGTCGACACCGTTTCCGGGTTGCAGTTGACCATGATCGTTTCGTAGCCGTCCTCGCGCATCGCGAGCGCCGCGTGCACGCAGCAGTAGTCGAACTCGATACCCTGGCCGATCCGGTTCGGGCCGCCGCCCAGCACCATGATCTTCTTGTTGGTGGTAGGCTGCGCCTCGCACTCTTCCTCGTAGGTCGAGTACATGTACGCGGTTTTCGTCGCGAACTCGGCCGCGCACGTGTCGACGCGCTTGTAGACCGGGCGCACGTTGAGTTCGATGCGGCGCTTGCGGACGTCTTCCGGCGTCGCGCCGAGCAGCTTCGCGAGGCGGCGGTCGGAGAAGCCGCTCTGCTTCAGGTAGCGCAGCTCGTCGAACGTCAGCGATGCGAGCGTGCGGCCTGCGAGCGCCTTTTCCTTCAGGATGATCTGCTCGATCTGCTCGAGGAACCACGGGTCGATCGCGGTTTCCGCGAAGATTTCCTCGGCCGTCATGCCGATGCGGAACGCATCACCGACGTACCAGATGCGGTCCGGGCCCGGCTCGTGGATCTCGATCGCGATCTCGTCACGGTTGGTCGACTTCTCGTCGAGACCGTCGACACCGACTTCGAGGCCGCGCAGCGCCTTCTGGAACGATTCCTGGAACGTACGGCCGATCGCCATCACCTCGCCGACCGACTTCATCTGCGTGGTCAGGCGCGAATCGGCTTCACGGAACTTCTCGAACGCGAAACGCGGGATCTTCGTGACGACGTAGTCGATGGTCGGCTCGAACGACGCCGGCGTCTGGCCGCCGGTGATTTCGTTCTTCAGCTCGTCGAGCGTGTAGCCGACGGCCAGCTTCGCCGCGACCTTCGCGATCGGGAAGCCGGTAGCCTTCGACGCGAGCGCCGACGAACGCGACACGCGCGGGTTCATTTCGATGACGACCATGCGGCCGTCCTTCGGGTTGATCGAGAACTGCACGTTCGAGCCGCCCGTGTCGACGCCGATCTCGCGCAGCACCGCGAGCGATGCGTTACGCAGGATCTGGTATTCCTTGTCGGTGAGCGTCTGCGCCGGCGCGACCGTGATCGAGTCGCCGGTGTGCACGCCCATCGGGTCGAGGTTCTCGATCGAGCAGACGATGATGCAGTTGTCGGCGCGGTCGCGCACGACTTCCATCTCGTATTCCTTCCAGCCCAGCAGCGACTCTTCGATCAGCAGCTCGCGCGTGGGCGACAGGTCGAGACCGCGCTTGCAGATCTCCTCGAACTCTTCGCGGTTGTACGCGATGCCGCCGCCCGAGCCGCCGAGCGTGAACGACGGACGGATCACGACCGGGTAGCCGCTGCCGCCGGTGCCGGCCATGATCTCGGCGTGCACCTGGGTCGCTTCTTCCATCGAGTGCGCGATGCCCGACTTCGCGGAACCGAGACCGATCTTGGTCATCGCTTCCTTGAACTTCTGGCGGTCTTCCGCCTTGTCGATCGCTTCCGGCGACGCGCCGATCAGCTCGACGCCGAACTTCTCGAGCACGCCGTGGTGGTGCAGGTCGAGCGCGCAGTTCAGCGCGGTCTGGCCGCCCATCGTCGGCAGGATCGCGTCCGGGCGCTCCTTCTCGATGATGCGTGCGACGACTTCCCACGTGATCGGCTCGATGTAGGTCACGTCGGCCGTGTTCGGGTCGGTCATGATCGTCGCCGGGTTGCTGTTGACGAGAACGACCTTGTAGCCCTCCTCACGCAACGCCTTGCAAGCCTGCGCGCCCGAATAGTCGAACTCGCACGCCTGGCCGATGATGATCGGGCCGGCGCCGATGATGAGGATGCTCTTGATGTCTGTGCGTTTTGGCATGGCTTGTGAATTCAATAAGTAATCGTTGTCGTGGGTCGGCCGGCTGCGCTCAGCTCATTGTGGCGAGCGCGAGCTTCACCGAGAAACCGATGAACAGGCCGCCCACGCTGCTCGCCGCGCCTGCTGCAAGCTTGCGGCGGCGGCGGAAGTGCTCGGCGAGCCGCGCACCCGCGAAGATCAGCGTGCTCAGGTACAGGAAGCTCGCGCATTGCGCGATCGCCCCGAGCACGACGAACGACAGCGCGGGATGCGGGAATGCCGGGTCGACGAACTGGATGAAGAACGAGATGAAGAACAGGATCGCCTTCGGATTCAGCAGGCTCACGATCAGCGCCTTGCGGAACGGACGCTCGCCGTCGACCGCGGGCGGTGCATCGGCCGGCGCATCGGCGCGCGCGCGCAGCTTCTGCCACGCGCTGCGCAGCATGCCGGTGCCGATGTAGAGCAGATACGCGGCGCCGCCGTACTTGACGACGGAGAACAGCAGCGGGTTCGCCTTCAGCAGCGACGCGACGCCGGCGGCGGACAGCACCATCAGCACCGTGTCGCCGACGAACACGCCGCACGCCGCGCGATAGCCGGCCTTCACGCCGCGCTGCGCCGCGAGCGACAGCACGTACATCGAGTTCGGCCCCGGCAGCAGGATGATGAAGATCACGCCGAACACGTAGGTCCAGATATCCGTGATGCCGAGTGCGTGGCCGAACATGATGCGAATCTCCCGTCCTTCGGTTGCGTCGGTTGCGTTAAGCGTTGCGCTGCTTCGCCGCGTCCATCAGCGCGGTGAAGCGGTCGAACAGATAGCCGATGTCGTGCGGGCCGGGCGACGCTTCCGGGTGGCCCTGGAAGCAGAATGCCGGCTTGTCGGTCAGCTCGAAGCCCTGCAGCGTGCCGTCGAACAGCGACACGTGCGTCACGCGCGCGTTGGCCGGCAGCGAATCCGCATCGACCGCAAAGCCGTGGTTCTGCGACGTGATCACCACGCGGCCGTCGCCGAGATCCTTCACCGGATGGTTCGCGCCGTGGTGGCCCGTCTTCATCTTCAGCGTCTTCGCGCCGACCGCGAGGCCCATGATCTGGTGACCGAGGCAGATGCCGAAGGTCGGCACGCCGCGCTCGATGAACTGCTTCGTGGCCGCGATCGCGTAGTCGCACGGTTCCGGATCGCCGGGGCCGTTCGACAGGAAGATGCCGTCCGGATTCAGCGCGAGCGCATCTTCCGCGCTCGCCTCGGCCGGCAGCACCGTCACGTGGCAGCCGCGTTCCGCGAGCATGCGCAGGATGTTGTACTTGACGCCGAAATCGTACGCGACGACACGGTACTTCGGCGCTTCCTGCATGCCGTAGCCGCCTTCGAGGCGCCATTCGGTCTGCTTCCACTCGAACGGCTTCGTGGTCGACACGACCTTCGCGAGATCCATGCCGGCGAGGCCCTCGAACGAGCGCGCGAGCTCGATCGCCTTCGCTTCGTCGTCGGAACCCGTCAGGATGCAGCCGCTCTGCGCGCCCTTGTCGCGCAGGATGCGGGTCAGCTTGCGGGTGTCGATGCCGGCGATCGCGACGACGCCTTCGTCGCGCAGGTAGTCGCCGAGCGTGCGGTCCATGCGGAAGTTCGATGCGAGCGTGGGCAGATCACGGATGATCAGGCCGGCGGCATGGACTTTCGTGGCTTCGACATCTTCGGCGTTCACGCCGACGTTGCCGATATGCGGATAGGTGAGCGTGACGATCTGGCGCGAGTAGCTCGGGTCAGTCAGGATTTCCTGATAGCCGGTGATCGCGGTATTGAACACGACTTCGCCGATCGTGTGGCCTTCGGCCCCGATCGAATAACCACGAAAGACCGTGCCGTCGGCGAGTGCAAGCAAGGCGGGAGTAAAAGACGGCAACACGGGAGGCTCCTTGGGGAACACCCTGCTGCCGACCTGTTTACCCTGCCGCGCGAGCGCCGCGCTGCGTGGGCGCGCGTGGTCGCTTGCTGGACGCGGCCTGCGTTGTCGTGACGCGAACCCGGCGCGTGGCGCACGAGGCTTCGCGGCATCGCCCGGCAGACGGCGTGCGGCGGATGAACGGGATGTATGAGGTAGGCGCTAGGGTGCGAGGTTGATCAGCACAAACTTTCAAATTATAGCCTGAAAATGGCCTTATCTTCAATTGATATGGCCGTCCGATCGTGCGTGCGCGACGCGCGGCGACGCGAAGCAGCGCGCTGCGGCCCCGTTTTACGCGGCCGCCCTGCCCCGAGCGTACCGCCGGATCAGTGCATTTGGCCAGCGCCGCGCGCGGGCCATACGTACCAGACCGCGCTCGCGAGCTGCAGCGCGAGCAACACGCCCCATGCTGTGAAGTGCGCGGCGGCCGGATAGCGGCCGTCGACCGCGGGCCAGTGCGACAGCACCGCGCCGACACCGATCTGGAACGCAAAGATCAGCAGGAAGATCACGAGCGTGAGCGTCGTGTTCGCGCGGCCGATCAGATGCGCGGGAAAATGCCCGGCCATCACCGCGTAGGTCAGGATGCCGACGCCGCCGAACATTCCGTATGCGGCCCACAGAACGGCAGGCGGCAACGGCACGCGCGCCACGATCGCAGCCTGCGTCGCGACGAACAACGCCATGCCGATGCCGCAGAACGCGTACACGGACACGCCGCGCCGCTCGAGCACGCGCGCCGCGGCGCCGAAGCCGACGCAGCCGGCCATCATCGCGAAGCCGAGCACCGACACGAGGCGCGCCGCATGCGGCGCATCGAACCCCGTGACATCGCGCAGGTACGGCCCGACCCACAGCGACTGCATCGCGTAGAACACGCCCTGCGTGACGACGGAGAACGACGAGATCTTCCAGAACGCACGGCTGCCCAGGATATGCCACGTGCCCTTGAACTGGCTGACGAGCCCACCCTGGTGACGCACCTGCTTCGCCTCCGGCGCGCCCAGGCCGATCGACGCCGCGACGGCCGCCGTCAGCACCGCGAGGCCGAAACAGATCGCGCGCCAGCTCGTCCAGCCGAGCAGCCAGGTCAGCGGCGAGCCGACCATCACGCCGCCGAGGCCGCCCACGGCCATCACGAGCCCGTTCACGAGCGGCAGCCGGCCGACCGGGAAATGCTGCGCGAGCGCCTTGAACGCCGCGCCGAGACACACCGACACGCCCACGCCGATCAACAGCCGGCCGACCATCATCGTGCCGAGGCTGTGCGCGGCTCCGAACACGGCCGCACCGGCGGCCGCGAACAGCAGCATGCCGGCCGTCACGCGGCGCGGGCCGAAGTGATCGAGCATCACGCCGGCCGGGATCTGCGCGCCCGCGAAGCCGAGGAAATAAAGGCTCGTGAGCAGGCCGAGATCGGCGGCCGACAACCCGAGCTCGTGCGTGACGAACGGCGCGAAGCCCAGATTGACGCCGCGAAACACATACGACACGAAATACCCGACCGAAAACAGCGCGAGCACCCTCACCTGCACCGACGACATCGTCTCTCCTTGTTATATGAAGGCATTCAAGGCGGCACCCCCGCGCCGCGCACAAACAAAAACGCCGTCACCTCGGTGACGGCGTTTCGTCGCATTTCGTCGGATGATAACGCAACCGCACGAACCGGGCCGGCCGCGCGATGCGCTCGCGACTGCGTTACTTTTTCTTGCCCTTTTGCGTTGCGGCCTTGGCCGGCGCCGCTTTCGTCGCTTTCGTCGATTTGGCCGCCGGCTTCGCCGCGCCGCGCTTCGCGCCATGCGACTTGCCGCCCACCGCCAGGCTCGCGCGCTCGATGTGCGCACCGGCGGCCGACGTCGCGATCCGTTCCGGACCGGGCTCCGCCGGCACCGAACGGCCGACCGGCACGTGCAGCACGAGCGCCTGGCCCGGCATCACGAGATCGCGGTGCGTGCGGTTCCACGCCTTGAGCTGGCCGACCGACACGCCATAGCGGCCGGCGATCGCCGCCATCGACTGCTTGCGGCGCACGCGGATCAGCATCTTGCGCGTGTCGGGCACATCGGGTTCCATCGCGAGCGCGCCGTTTTCGGCGACGTCGGCGCTGATGTCCTCGTCGTCGTCATCGCCGCGCGGCACGACGATCGTCGAGCCCGGCTTCAGGCGCATGCCGGCCGGAATCTTGTTGATCGACATCAGCGTATCGGCGTCCACGCCGATCTTCTCGGCGATCGCGGCCGGCCGTGCACGTTCGCTGACCGTATAGGTGGTCCACGACGAAAGCTGGCCGTTGTAGGCTTTCAGGTTCTTCTCGAACGCCGACGCGTTGTCGAACGGCAGCAGGATCTGCGGCTCGGTCGCGCCGAGGATCACCGGCTTCGAGAACGACGGGTTCAGCGAGCGGAATTCGTCGAGCGACAGGTTCGCGAGCTTCGCGGCGACCGCCACGTCGATGTCGCGCGACGTCGTGACCGTCACGAAATACGGGTGGTTCGGGATGTCCGGCAGCGTCAGGCCATACTGCTGCGGGCTCGCGATGATGTTCTTCACCGCCTGCAGCTTCGGCACGTAGTTGCGCGTCTCGTTCGGCATCCGCAGGTTCTGGTAGTCGGTCGGCAGGCCGGCCGCCTGGTTGCGCGCGATCGCACGCTGCACGTTGCCCTCGCCCCAGTTGTACGCGGCCAGCGCGAGGTACCAGTCGCCGAACATGTCATGCAGGCGCGACAGGTAGTCGAGCGCGGCGCTCGTCGACGCGAGCACGTCGCGGCGCTCGTCCTGCCACATGTTGCGCTTCAGGTTGTAGGTACGGCCCGTGCCGGGCATGAACTGCCACATGCCGGCCGCCTTCGCGACCGACAGCGCCTGCGGGTTGTACGCGGACTCGATGAACGGCAGCAGCGCGAGTTCGGTCGGCATGTGACGCGCCTCGAGCTCCTCGACGATGTGATACAGGTACTTCTGCGAGCGCTCGGTCATGCGCTGCACGTAATCGGGCCGCTGCGTGTACCAGGTCGTCTGCATGTCGACGAGGTCGCTCTGCAGGTCGGGCATCTGGAAACCGCGGCGGATGCGCCCCCAGAGATCGGAGTCTGCACTGGTCAGGTCGCCGACGGATTGCTTGTCGACGTCGACAGTTTCTTTGGCGGTGGCTGATTTACGGAGGTAGTTGGACGTCGCCTGCGAATCGGCGGCGTTGTTGGCGACAGGGGCCTGGCTCGCACAAGCGGCGAGCAGCAGAACCACCATCGCACTCAATATAAGTCGCATGAAAATCTCGGCTTCCGACGGCTGGAAATTGCAGGCGATACTACGGAAGTGCGTGCTTCACGTCAATAAAAACACCGAAAACTCAGCGAAATCCTACATTTGGAGCAATTTTTACAGACACCGCTTGAGCTTTGGAGTCCTCCGGAAATCGTCATCGGAACCGGTTTTTCCACTCGCGCATCAGCGTGAATGCCGTCAGACGATCCGGCACCGTTTCATGCAACTCGGCCTCGAGCGTGGCATGAATCGCCGCGCTGTCCGCCCGCATGAACGGGTTAACGGCACGCTCGTGGGCAATCGTAGTGGGCAACGTCGGCACGCCGCGCGCGCGCAGCGCCTGCGCTTCGTCGCGCCACGCAGCGAGCGCCGCATTGCCGGGCTCGCATGCGAGCGCGAAGCGAATATTGGACAGCGTGTATTCGTGGGCACAATGCACGCGCGTGTCGCCCGGCAACGCGGCGAGCGCGTCGAGCGACGCGAGCATCTGCGCGGGCGTGCCCTCGAACAGGCGGCCGCAGCCGCACGAGAACAGCGTGTCGCCGCAGAACACGTGCGGTGCCGCGTTGCGCGGCCCGGCCGCCTGGAAATAGGCGATGTGGCCGCGCGTGTGACCGGGCACGTCGAGTACGTCGAAGGCGACGGACGGTGCGTCGAGCGTCACGCGATCGCCGCCCGCCAGCGGCCGCGTGACCACGCCGATCGCCTCGGCCGCGGGGCCGTAAACCGCGAGCGGAGCATCGTCCGGTTGGCTATCGCGCAGTGCCGCGACACCGCCGACGTGGTCGGCATGATGGTGCGTGAGTAAAATAGCGGTCAACCGCCAGCCTCGTTCGGCAAGAACCCGGCGCACCGGCGCGGCTTCACCCGGATCGACGGCGATCGCATCGCGGCCGTCCGAGACGAGCCAGATATAGTTGTCATCGAATGCCGGAACCGGCACGTATTCCAGCTCGTTCATGGGCGCGCAATCATCGTTATGTCTGACCGTCAAATTATAGACTGGCCCGCCTGGACCGACTCGCCTCCCGGCCGCTACGTGCTGGGCTGGGAGCAGGCGCAGCTCGACCGGATCGTGTCCGACGTCTTCGGGTTCCACGCGCTGCAGCTCGGCCTGCCGCAACTCGACGCGCTGCGCGAAAACCGCATGCCGTATCGCGGCCTCGTGCTCGACCCGGCGAGCGGCGCGAGCGCGCCCTATCAGTATCCTTGGGCCCGCGAAGCCCATTCGCCCGAGCATGCGCCCGCCGATCGCAGCACGACCTGGTGCGACCTGCTCGACCTGCCGTTCGAGTCGCAGAGCGTCGACCTGATCGTGATGCCGCACACGCTCGAATTCACGTCCGATCCGCACCGCCTGCTGCGCGAGGCCGAGCGCGTGCTGATGCCGGAAGGCCAGCTCGTGATCACCGGCTTCAATTCGCTCAGCCTGTGGGGGATGCGGCAATCGTTCGGGCGCATGGCGAACCGTCCGTTCGTGCCGGCCACGCGCGACCAGATCGCGTTCATCCGGCTCAAGGACTGGATCAAGCTGCTAGGCTTCGACCTCGAACGCGGCCGCTTCGGCTGCTACCGGCCGCCGCTCGTCACCGACAAGTGGCTGGCCCGCTACGGCTTCATGGAAGCCGCCGGCGACCGCTGGTGGCCGATCTTCGGCGCCGTCTACATGGTGACGGCCGTCAAGCGCGTGCGCGGCATGCGCCTCGTCGGCCAGATCCGGATGAAGAAACCCGTGCTCGCACCGGGCCTGACGCCGGCGGCCTCCCCGACCACCCATCAAGAACATTCATGACAATCGATACGATCGACATCTATACCGACGGCGCCTGCAAGGGCAACCCCGGCCCCGGCGGCTGGGGCGCATTGATGCGCTACGGCGACAAGGAAAAGGAGCTGTTCGGCGGCGAACCGAACACGACCAACAACCGCATGGAGCTGATGGGCGTGATCGCCGCGCTCGAAGCGCTGAAGCGGCCGTGCCAGGTGATCGTGCACACCGATTCGCAATACGTGCAGAAAGGCATCAGCGAGTGGATCCACGGCTGGAAGAAGAAAGGCTGGGTCACCGCGGCGAAGACGCCCGTGAAGAACGCCGACCTGTGGAAGCGGCTCGACGCGCTCGTCGCGCAGCACGAGGTCGAGTGGCGCTGGGTCAAGGGCCACGCGGGCCATCCCGAAAACGAGCGCGCGGATGCGCTCGCGAATCGCGGCGTCGAATCGCTCACGGCCTGAACGCGGGCCGCCCCCTGTTTCCTACGTTTTCCCCGACATGCGCCAGATCATTCTCGATACCGAAACCACCGGCCTGAACGCCCGCACGGGCGACCGCCTCATCGAAATCGGCTGCGTCGAGCTGCTGAACCGGCGGCTCACCGGCAACAACCTGCACTTCTACGTGAACCCCGAGCGCGACAGCGATCCGGGCGCGCTGGCGGTGCACGGCCTCACGACCGAATTCCTCAGCGACAAGCCGAAATTCGCGGAAGTCGCCGACCAGATCCGCGACTTCGTGAAGGACGCCGAGCTGATCATCCACAATGCGCCGTTCGACCTTGGCTTTCTCGACGCGGAATTCGCGCGGCTCGGCCTGCCGCCGTTCACCGAACATTGCGGCGGCGTGATCGACACGCTCGTGCAGGCCAAGCAGATGTTCCCCGGCAAGCGCAACTCGCTCGACGCGCTGTGCGACCGCTTCGGCATCAGCAACGCGCACCGTACGCTGCACGGCGCACTGCTCGACTCGGAACTGCTCGCCGAGGTCTATCTCGCGATGACGCGCGGCCAGGACAGCCTCGTGATCGACATGCTCGACGACGCGGGTGCCGACGGCGGCACGGCAAACGGCCAGCGCGTGTCGCTCGCCGCGCTCGACCTGGCCGTGGTGGCCGCGAGCGACGACGAGCTCGCCGCGCACCAGGCGCAGCTCGACGAGCTCGACAAGTCGATCAAGGGCACCTGCGTATGGCGCCAGTCCGCCGACGCGGGCGCCGCCGAAACGGCCTGAAACACGCGGCACGCGCCGCGGCCACGCTCACGCGCGCGGCTGCAGCGCGATGACCGCCATTCCGCCGAGCGCAAGCGCCGCGCCGGCCACGTCCCAGCGGGTCAGCGCGACGCCGTCGACCACCCGCAGCCAGGCCAGCGCCACCGCGATGTACACGCCGCCGTACGCCGCATAGGTGCGCCCCGCCGCACTCGGGTGCAGCGTCAGCAGCCACGCGAACAACGCGAGCGACAGCGCGGCCGGCAGCAGCAGCCACACCGGCCGCCCCTCCTTCAGCACGAGCCACGGCAGGTAACAGCCGACGATTTCGGCCAGCGCGGTGGCGGCGAACAGCGCCGCGATCCTCATCAGTTCGGTCATCCGGTTCCTCGTGAATTCGCCCCCGTCACCGCGAGGCGGCACGGCCCCGCCGCGCGCCGCCGATCATACCCGAGCCGCCCCCGCCGAACGCCCCGCCAGACGGGCGTTTCCCGGCAATTTGCACGATCATCCGTCATCGTGCTATCATGTCGCCTGTTTCAACATTCAATCTCTGTCTATTCGATTTCGAGAGAAGTCCGTCCGCGCGTTGCGGGCCAGCCCTTCGACCGAAATTGCACCCACAGGAAAGCCCGCCCGACAGGCCCGCTTTTCTCGTTTCGTTGCCCCTCCGGGGCGCTTGCCGGAACGCCGGACATCGTCCGCACCGGCATCTGCCGCTTGCATCACGCGGCCCATTCTTCATGAGCGCACTGTCGCGACGGCCCATCGGGCCCGCGTCGAAGCAGCCCCTTACGGCCCTTTACCGCCGCTTGTGCAGTAAGTGCTTAATGGCCTGCCCCGACGCGCCGCACACGACACCGCGCTCGCCGGCAAACCGTGTCGGACGGCCCGCCCGTTCCGGCGCAGTCAAAGGAGTGCATGACCTTGACCGCAACACACGTCAGCCCGACCGCTGCTTCTTCCTCCGCTTCGTCGTCCGGCGAAGCCCCGCTCGTCGCGGACGACATCACCGTCGTCGACCAGAGCCTGCTCAAGCGCGCCGTCAGCGCGATGGCCATCGGCAATGCGATGGAATGGTTCGACTTCGGCGTCTACAGCTACATCGCCGTCACGCTCGGCAAGGTGTTCTTCCCGTCCAGCAGCCCGTCCGCGCAGCTGCTCGCCACCTTCGGCACGTTCGCGGCCGCCTTCCTCGTGCGCCCGCTCGGCGGCATGGTGTTCGGCCCGCTCGGCGACCGCATCGGCCGCCAGCGCGTGCTCGCCGCCACGATGATCATGATGGCCGTCGGCACCTTCGCGATCGGCCTCATTCCCAGCTACGCGTCGATCGGCATCATGGCCCCCGTGCTGCTGCTCGTCGCCCGCCTCGTGCAGGGTTTCTCGACCGGCGGCGAATACGGCGGCGCGGCCACCTTCATCGCCGAGTTCTCGACCGACAAGCGCCGCGGCTTCATGGGCAGCTTCCTCGAATTCGGCACGCTGATCGGCTATGTGATGGGTGCCGGTGTCGTCGCGCTGCTCACCGCGTCGCTGTCGCAGGAGGCGCTGCTGTCGTGGGGCTGGCGTGTGCCGTTCCTGATCGCCGGCCCGCTCGGCCTGATCGGCCTGTACATCCGGATGAAGCTCGAGGAAACGCCGGCGTTCAAGCGCCAGGCCGAGGAACGCGAAGCGCAGGACAAGGCCGTGCCGAAGGCGCGCTTCCGCGAAACGCTGATGCGCAACTGGCGTGCACTGCTGCTGTGCGTCGGCCTCGTGCTGATCTTCAACGTGACCGACTACATGGTGCTGTCGTACCTGCCGAGCTTCATGTCGTCGACGCTGCATTTCGACGAATCGCACAGCCTCGTGCTCGTGCTGATCGTGATGGTGCTGATGATGCCGCTGACGCTCGCCGCCGGCCGCCTGTCGGACCGGATCGGCCGCAAGCCCGTGATGCTCGCCGGCTGCGTCGGCCTGCTCGCGCTGTCGATTCCGTCGATGATGCTGATCCATGCCGGCACCACGGCATCGGTGTTCGGCGGCCTGCTGATCCTCGGCGTGCTGCTGTCGTGCTTTACCGGCGTGATGCCGTCGGCGCTGCCGGCCCTGTTCCCGACCGAGATCCGCTACGGCGCGCTCGCAATCGGCTTCAACGTGTCGGTGTCGCTGTTCGGCGGCACGACGCCGCTGGTCACCGCGTGGCTCGTCGACGTCACGCACAACCTGATGATGCCCGCGTACTACATGATGGGCGCCGCCGTGATCGGCATCGTATCGGTCGTCGCGCTCGCCGAAACCGCACGCCAGCCGCTCAAGGGCTCGCCGCCGGCCGTCGCGACGCGCCGCGAAGCGCACCAGCTCGTGCGCCAGATGCGCGAGGACGACGATTCGGGCATGTACCCTGCCGTGTCGACCGCACGCGCCTGAGCGCCGCCCATGAAAAACCCCGGCCGAAGCCGGGGCCCGATCGAATCCGATCCGCCCGACCGGCTTGCGCCGGCCGGGCTTTTTTTCATCCCCTCGCCGCGTACGCGTTCATGCGTGCGCTTCGCAGTGGCGGCAGAACAGCAGTGCGCGCGATCGCGACACGGCCGCCTGTGCACCGCGCGTCGCGACGATCAGCCCGACCTGACCGAGATTGAAATCGCGCTCGACCATCAACTGCGTCAGCGCGGCAAGCGGCAACACGACGGACGGGTGGTACAGGCTCGATTCGATCAGGGTTCGCATCATCAGCTCCATCAGGCAAGGCGTCATTCGATGGAGTGGATTCTAGGGATCGGCGCCCGCCGGATAAACCGCACGAATGCGAAGTCACTTGTCAGCCGCGGAGAACAATCGGCCGACGCTTGCCTGGCAAGTCCCGGCGGGCAGCCGGCAGCGGCCCGCCGCAGCCGGATGGCCCGCCGGCGGGCCTACGCGAGCGGCGTTTCGACGAAGGCCGGCAGCGCTTCCGCCCGCGCGGAATGCGCGGCGAGCGCCGGATAACGGGCCGGATCGATCCGCGCGAGCACCGGGTAGTCGGCCGCCATGAACTGCGTGAATCGCCACGCGACCGCCACCGTCACGTCGGACTGCAGCAGGCGCGCGCCGCCGAACCAGCCGTTCGCCGCGGCGACGAGCGGCTCCAGTGCACCGTATGCGCCCTCGATCTGGCTCAACACGCGCTCGAGCCACGGCGCGTGCTGCTTGTCGGCCGGACGCAGCGCCTGCTCGTAGACGACCTGCACGCTCTTCTCGGCGGCCGCCAGCGCAAAACCGACCGGCACGAGCGTGTTCAGGCGCGCGGCGGCATCCTCGGGCAGCAGCCGCTGCGCGGGCGCGACCCGATGGTCGAGATAATCGACGATCAGCGACGAATCCATCAGCGTCGCACCATCGTCGGTCACGAGCGTCGGTGCCTTGACGACCGGATTGATCGCCCTGAACTGCTCGACATGACGGAACACCGAGATCGACTCGTGTTCGAACGGGAGGTCGAGCAGCTTCGCCGAAATGGCGACACGGCGCACGAACGGGGAATCCAGCATGCCGATCAGCTTCATCGCAAACGCTCCGCTTGAGGGAATGGGATCGACGACTGTAGCAGCGCCGCAGGGCTTCGCCTAGCGCGCCCGTGCGCTTGATGCACATCAGCCGGCCGCACGCGGGGCTCACGTTGTCCGGCCACAGTGACCATAATGCAAGTTCACGCCCCTTCGGCCCCAAGGTTCGCCATGTGGTACGCCCTCGTCGAGCAGCAGCGGGAATGGATGCGCGCCTGGCGCGCGGCGACGCGGCATGCGTTCGACGCGTGGCCCGCGGCCACGCTGCCGCACGCCGCATCGTCGTGCTACGACGACCTGTTCGAGCCGCTGCTCGGGCCGCCGGGCGAGCCCCCGCACTTCGACATCGGGTGGCCGGCCGTCGGCGAGCGCATCGTCGCGCGCACGCCGTTCTGCGACCTGCGGCGCTTCACGCGCGTCGATGCGCGGCGCACGGTACTGCTGTGTGCGCCGCTCGCCGGGCATGCGGCCGTGATGATGCGGGAAACCGTCGAGACGCTGCTCGCGGACGGCGACGTCTGCGTGACCGACTGGCGCAATGCGCGCGACGTGCCGCTCGCGGCGGGCAGCTTCGGGCTCGACGAATATGTCGCGACGCTCGACGGCTTCGTCGACGGGCTCGCGCACGACGACCGGCCGCTGCATGTCGTCGCCGTGTGCCAGGCAACCGTGCCGGTGCTCGGCGCGCTCGCGCTGCGCGCCGCTCGCGGTCTCGCGCCGCCCGCGAGCGTCACGCTGATCGGCGGCCCGCTCGACGCGCGCCGGAATCCGAGTGCGCTCGGCACCGCCGCCGCGGCCCATTCGCTGGGCTGGTGCCGCCGCCACCTGATCGACATCGTGCCGCCGGGTTTCGCGGGGCATGGCCGCCACGTGTTTCCCACCTATCTGCAGCAGGGCGAGATCGCGCTCGTGTACCCGCAGCGCTTCCTGTCGCTGATCGAAGCGTACGCGCTGGCCGCGTCGCGCTTCGACATGACCGGGCTCGCCGGCGCACGGCGTGCGCTGCTCGAATACACGGCGCTGCTCGACATGCCGGCCGAGTATTTCCTCGACACGATCGACATCGTGTTCCAGCGCATGAGCCTCGCGGTCGGTACCTGGGACGTGGGTGGGCAGCGCGTCGAGCCGGCCGCGCTGCGCGGCGTCGCACTGCTGACCGTCGAAGGCGCATGCGACGCGGTCACGGGCGCCGGCCAGACGCATGCGGCGCTCGACATGTGCAGCGGCCTCGCCGACGACGAGCGCTACCGCGTCGACATCGGCGACTGCGATCACTACGGGCTGTTTACCGGGGTGCGCTGGCGCGGGGAGGTCCATCCGATGCTGCAGCGCCTGCTCGCGCGGGCCGAAACCCGCCGCCCCCGCCCGCGCCGCATCAGGCGCACCTGATGCCGCGTCAGGGCCGGGCCGCGTCGAGCAACGCGCGTACCTCGTCATCGCTGGTCTGCTCGAAGCGCGCGTAGAACTGGCTGATCCCGAAGAACGGCAGCGGCTGCCACACCGTGACGAACGCATCGGCCAGATCGTCGAACGCGTGCCGCGCGCCCGCCGGCGCGACCGGCGCAGCCGCGACGATGCGCGCCGGGTGACGCTCGCGCAACGTCTGCAGCGCGACGCGCATCGACGCGCCGGTCGCGACACCGTCGTCGACGACGATCGCAATGCGTCCCTCGACCGGCAGCGGCGGCGCGGCACCGCGATACAGCGCCTCGCGGCGATGCAGCTCGACCGTCTCGCGCGCGATCACATCGGCGAGCTGCGCGTCGGACACACTCATCGAGCGGAGCACCGAACGCTGCAGATGAATCGCGCCGCCCGTCGCGATCGCGCCCATCGCGAGCTCGGGATCGGACGGCACGCCGAGCTTGCGTACGACCAGCACGTCGAGCGGCGCGTGCAGCGCGCAGGCGACCGGATAAGCGACGGGCACGCCGCCGCGCGGCAAGGCGAGCACGACGACATTGCCGCGGCCCGCATAATCGCGCAACGCGTCGGCCAGCTGGCAGCCGGCATCGGTGCGATCGGCAAAACACTCGAACACGTTCGGCTCCCTGCCGTTGCGCCGGATGCGCGAAACCCGCGCCGGCGCCTGTCAACGAGCATGGTTCATCGTCGGCGCCGATGCAAGCAGGGTCACACCGGCGCGCGGGGCACCGAAGGAAAGGGTCAGAGGCCGCCGGCCTGCCGGTACAGCCGCCAGAACGACTGCGCATAGGATTGCGCGAGCTCGGGCGCGCGCTGGAACACGTTCACCGTTTCCGCATGCGCAGCCGCCCCTTCGGACAGCGTCGTCAGCGCGACGCTGTCGTCGACGATCACGAAGCGCGGCGCGGGATCGCCGTGCCGCGACTCGATCGCCACGTCGATACCCGACGATTTCAGATAGCCCGCACCGCTGTACCGGCCCGCGTGCGGCGAACGCACGAGCACGACACGCACCTCGATCCCGCGCGAGCGGGCCGCGCGCAGCGCGCTCGCGACCGCCGGCGGCACGTGCGTATAGCCGGCCAGCAGCACGCGACGCTGCGCCTGCTCGATCAGGTCGACGGTCGCGTCGGCCGCCGCATTGTCATACGAAAAGTATGTGCCGACCGATGCGGCGTCGGACGGAATCTGGCTGGCGTGGGCGCTCGCCGCGCAGCAGAGCGCGGCGAGAAGGAAGGCGGCTGGTCTCATGGCGGGCGCCATTTTAGCGACGCCAATTCGTGTGGCAAGCGCCGGCTGCAAGGCTGCTGCGCCGGCGCAACACACAGCGCGAAAGGCGACTCGGGCGAGGGTCTTCCGGGCCGTCGATCAGCCCGCCGCGACACGCGCGAGCCAGCTCGCGACGCCGTCGACGGAACGGAAATCCGCGAGGCTGCGCGCCGGCAGCGCGGGATATGCGCTACCGGCCATCTCGGCCAGCGCGCGGCCGGGGCCGAGCTCGAGGAACGCGGTCGCACCGGCCTCCACGCACGCGGCAAGGCAGGCCGCCCACTCGACCGGCTCCGCGATCTGCCGGGCCAGCTTGTCGAGTCCCGCGCCGACGTCGAGCACCGACGCGCCGTCGATACCCGAAAAGAGCCGCGTGCCGGGCAACGGCCGCCGCACGTGAGCCGCGGCGAGCGACGCGCGAAACACCGGCACGGCCGCGGCGAGCCGGCGCGTGTGCGACGCGATCCGCACGCAGACGGGCGCGACGCGCAGCGCACCGTCGCGCGACGCGTCGTCGGCCACCGCATCGACATCGGGCTGGCGCCCCGCGACCACGAACGCGTCGCCCGGGTTCGCGATCGCGATCGCCGCGTCGCGGCCGTCGCACAATCGCGCAAGCCGAGCGCGCGTCAGGCCGCGCACGAACACCATCCGCTCGTCGCCGCCGCTCGCGGCATCCATTGCACGCGCGCGCGCATCGGCCAGGTCGAGCGCGGTGTCCGGCTCGATCATCCCCGCGACGCTCCACGACGCGACTTCGCCGACGCTGTAGCCGGCGACGCAGCGCCGGCGCGGCCACACCGCATCGAGCAGCGCGGAAGCCGCGAGCGCCTGGACCGTGCAGAGGATCTGCGCGGCACGGTTTTCACGCAGCGCGTCCGGCCCGGCCTGCCGCACCCACGCGCGCGGATCGTCGCCGAGCAGCCGGCCGGCGTGTGCGAACAGCGCATCGGCCTGCGGTGCGGTGCCGGTCAGGTCGAACATGTCGGCGCGCTGCGCACCCTGTCCCGAACAGAGGATGGCCAGCGTCATCGCGCGCCTCCGTCGGCTTCGAGCGCATCGACGAAGACGCTCATCGCGAGCAGGTCGGCCGCGCCGCCCGGGCTCAGCCGGCGCGCGACGAACTCTCGATGCGCGGCGGCCGCGCGTAGCCGCCAGTCGCGCGCCCGCACGCCGCCGCGTGCGACGAACGCGCGTGCGGTTGCTTGCGCGAATTCGAGGCCGTCCTGCCCGCCCCGGTGCAGCAGGTTCGTGTCGTCGAGCGCGGCGATCAGCGCGAAACACGCGTCGACGCGCGCCGCTTCCGGGTCGCCGGGCAGGTCGCGCCGCGCGCGGCGCAGCGCGGGCAGCCCGACCGCATAGACGGTCGTGAAACCGTCGGCCGCCTCGCGGCGCGCGCCGCCGACGCCGTAGCGGCGGCTCGCGCGTTCGCCGTGGCTGTCGGGCAGGCGCGGGCCGCCGAGGATGTCGGCGCCCCAGCGGCGGGAGACGAACGCGCCGAGCGTCGTCCCGCCCGGCACGGCGCCCGGCGTCGCACGCCGGCCCGCCGCCGCACACAGCAGCCCGAGCCCGAAGATCGCGCCGCGATGCGTGTTGACGCCGCCGGTCGCGGCGAGCATCGCGTGCTCGGCGCGCAGGCCGATCTTGCGCAGCACGGCCATGTCCGCATCGCGCGCGCCTGCGTCGGCCAGTTCCGCGAAGTAAGGCCGCAGCACGGCGGCGCTGCGTGCGAACGTCGCGGCATCCATGTCGGCATGACTGCCGGTGTCGACGTGACTGACGAGCCCCGGCTTCGGATAGGTCTCGATCTCGAGCACGAGGCTGCGCTCGGCCAGTTCGGCGATGCGCTCGGCTTCGGACGGCGCCGGTATGCGGCAGGCGGCCCATGCACTCATCGCGCACCCCCGGTGAAGGCGTCGACCGGCATCAGTTCGACGGCGATCGCCGTCTTGACCGCGACTTCAGGCTGCCGCGCGTGCAGTTCGCGCCAGTTGACGCCCGCGCCGTCGTTGCGCAGCAGTTCGCCGTCGATGCGCATGGGCGCGCGCCCGTCGATCGCCGCGAGGCCGTCGAGCAGCGTCGCGACCGATGCCGCTTCCGGTAGCGGGAACACGATGTCGAGGTCGGACGACTCGCCCAGGTACGGCTCGCCCGTCAGCGCCTGCCATGCGAGGCTGCCGAACACGCGACCCTGCACGCCGCACCGCGCGCCGAGCGCATCGAGCTCGCGCAACGGTGCGCGCCATGCGTCGGGCGCGGCCGCGAGCACGTCGGACAACGTGGGCAGCGGGCTGACCGTCGCGAGCGCATCGGCCGCTGCGTTCAGCGCGATGCGCCGCTTGCCCGCGGACGGCGGCAGCGGCAGGCCGAGCGGCACGCGGCCGGCATCGGCCTCGTCGGGCGACGCGCGGCGCACGATCAGCGGCCGGCCGCGCGCGGCCCACGCCTGCACGAGCGGATCGGCGGCGAGCGCTGGATCGCGCGCGAATGCCGCGCCCCACCCCGCCGCCGTCAACGTGACGAGCGTGTGGCGGCGCAGCGGCATCTCAGCGCGCGGCACGCGCGAGCGCCTCGACGCGCCGCGCGACATCGGCAGCCACCGGCCGGCCGCGCGCAGCGCGCCGGTCGACGCGGTCGGCCGGCTTGCCGAGCCATTCGCCGACCTGCGCGTCGAGCGCGCGGGCCGGATCGAGCACGGCGTCGACGGCGCCCATCTTCACGAGATTGTCGAGCCCCGGCGCGAACACCGGTGTCGAGCGCGCCATCTCCTTCAGCACGTCGATCGGCAGCTTGGTCACGCGCGACATCGACGGCAGGTCCATCACTTCCGGTTCGGCGCCCGGCACCGCAAGCAGCGTGCGCGTCGCGAGCGCGGTCGCGATGAACGCGCCGGCGGCCGTGTGGCCGTACAGCACGCCGATCGTCCGGTGCCCGGCGAGATCCGCGTGCATCAGGCACTTCGCGAGATGCGACAGCCCCTCGTTCAGGCCGAGCAGTTCGTCGCGCTTGCTCATCCGCTGGCTGTCGCTGTCGACGAGCACGAGGATCGGCGTGTCGCCGCCGCGCGCGATCGTGTCGAGCACGCGGGCCGCGAGCGTCAGCGCCTCGTCGATGCCGAACGGCAAGCGGTCGGCGACGCCGATCACGTCGACGCGCGTACCGGCCAGTTCCGCATGCCCCGTCAACAGGCCGCCGGTGCGGGCGATCGAATGGCCCTGGGGAAACAAGGCGTTCAGCACTTCATCGAGCGTCATGCGTGCTCTCCTGCAATTGATCCGCGAGCGACGCGAACGTGTCGTCGGGCATGCCCGGAATCGCTTCCGGCTTGTCGGCCCCGAGCGCGCGCCAGACGTCGAGCGCATCGTTGCATGCGCCGAACCGTTCGACACGCGCCTCGAGACGCGCCTGCTCGGCACGCAGCATCGCCGCATCGAATGTCGGCGCACGCCCGATCAGCTCGAGCGCCGCCGCGCGGAATGCGTCCGGCGTGTCGGCCACGTAGCGATCCGCGCCGCCGATCAGCCGCCGGTGCTTGCCGCCCATCGTGCGCCAGATCAGCGCGCGGTCCTTCGAATCGAACTCCTCGACGCCGCGATTGGTTTCGATCACCTCGGGGCCCGACACGCTGATACGGCCCTGCTCCGACACCGCGAGCGCCGAGCAGCACGCGGCGAGCAATCCGCCGCCGCCGTAGCAGCCCGCGCGCCCGCCGATCAGCCCGATCACCGGCACGCCGGCCGCACGCGCTTCGACGAGCGCGCGCATGATCTCGGCAATCGCGAGTTCGCCCGCGTTCGCCTCCTGCAGCCGCACGCCCCCCGTATCGAACAGGATCAGCACCGGCTTGCCGACTTCGCGCGCGGCGCGCAGCAGCCCGGTGAGCTTCGCGCCGTGCACTTCGCCGAACGCCCCGCCCATGAAGCGGCCCTCCTGCGCGGCGACAAACACCGGCTGCCCGTCGAGGCGGCCGTGGCCGACCACCATCCCGTCGTCGAACTGCTGCGGCAGGTCGAACAGCGGCAAGTGCGGGCTCGTCACGCGTTCGGCCGGCCCGAGGAATTCGTCGAAGCTGCCCGCGTCGAGCAGCCCGTCGACGCGCTGCCGCGCCGACGCTTCGTACCAGCTCGCCCCATTCGCGACGAACGCGGGCGTGTCGTGGATCGCATCGTTCATCATGCGTCCCCCTCGATCGCGCGCACGGCCTGCGCGAGCCGCAGCGACACCATGTCGGGCCGCGCGCCGCCGTCGTTGATCGACAGCTTCAGGCCGCCCGGCGTGCGCCGCTCGACGAAATCCGTGACGACGGCCTGCCACACCGCACCGAAACCGACCGCCGCGGTGCGGATGTCGATCTCGCATTCGTTGCCCGGCAGCACGCGCTCGACGAGCACCTCGAGATTGCCGGATGCCACCACGCCGACGAGCGCCGCGGCCAGCTCGCCCTTCGCGCGCTCGCGCGCGGTGAAGCGATAGTTCAACTGTTCCATGCCCTCTTCCTCACCAGTTGCGGAACCGGGCCGGCGGCGCATAGAGCCCGCCCGACCAGTGCACGAGATCCTTGATCGAGCGCGCGGCGAGCCAGCGGCGATCGGCGTCGAGCGGATCGATGCCGAGATCCTCCGGGCGGCGGATCACGCCGCGCTCGCGCAGCCGCTCGACCATCTTCCGGTCGCGGCCGCGGCCGATCTCCGTATAACCGGCGACGCCGCGGATCGCATGCTCGCGTTCGTCCTTGTCGCGACACATCAGCAGGTTCGCGATCCCTTCCTCGGTGACGATGTGCGTGACGTCGTCGCCGTAGACCATGATCGGCGCGAGGTCGAGCTGCAGCTTGTCGGCGAGCTTCAGCGCGTCGAGTTTCTCGACGAACATCGGCACGTTCTTGTCGCCGAACGTCTCGCCGATCTGCACGACGAGCTTGCGGCCGCGCCTGAGTGCCGCCGGCGTATCGGGGTCGGCTTCCGCGCCGGCCTTCAGCCACGGCTCGCTCGGGTGACGCCGGCCGCGCGCATCGCTGCCCATGTTCGGCGCGCCGCCGAAACCGGCGATGCGCTCGGCAGTGACCGTCGACGAATGGCCGGACAGGTCGATCTGCAGCGTCGAGCCGATGAACATGTCGCACGCGTAGAGGCCGGCCGTCTGGCAGAACGCGCGGTTCGAGCGCAGCGACCCGTCGGAGCCCGTGAACCATATGTCGGAACGCGCGCGGATGTAGTCGTCCATCCCGACTTCCGAGCCGAAGCAGTGGATCTGCTCGACCCAGCCCGATTCGATCGCGGGAATCAGCGTCGGGTGCGGATTGAGCGCCCAGTGCGAGCAGACCTTGCCCTTCAGCCCGAGCTTCTCGCCGTAGGTCGGCAGCAGCAGTTCGATCGCGGCCGTGTTGAAGCCGATCCCGTGGTTCAGGCGCTTGATGCCGTAAGGTTCGTAGATGCCCTTGATCGCGAGCATCGCGGTGAGGATCTGCGTCTCGGTGATCGCGGCCGGGTCGCGCGTGAACAGCGGCTCGACGTAGAACGGCCGGCCCGCCTCGACGACGAAGTGCACGCGGTCGCCGGGAATGTCGACGCGCGGCACCTTGTCGACGATGCGGTCGACCTGCGCGATCACGATGCCGTCCTTGAACGCGGTGGCCTCGACGACGGTCGGCGTGTCCTCGGTGTTCGGGCCGGTGTACAGGTTGCCGTCGGCGTCGGCGCTGACCGCGGCGATCAGCGCGACCTGCGGCGTGAGGTCGATGAAGTAGCGCGCGAACAGCTCGAGATAGGTGTGCACCGCGCCGAGCGCGATCTTGCCGCCGAACAGCAGCTTCGCGATGCGCTGCGACTGCGGGCCCGAATACGCGAAGTCGAGGCGCTTCGCGATGCCGCGCTCGAACACGTCGAGATGCTCGGGCAGCACGACGCCCGACTGCACCATGTGCAGGTCGTGAATCTTCGCGCTGTCGACGTCGGCGAGCGCCGTCGCGAGCAGGTCGGCCTGCTTCTGGTTGTCGCCTTCGAGGCACACGCGGTCGCCGGGCCGCAGCACCGCTTCGAGCAACGCGACGGCGTCGCGCGCATCGACCCGCTTGCCCTGCGCGAAACGCGCACCGGCCGCGAGGCGTGCATCGCGCGCCTGCCGCGCGTGATTCCATCCCGTCATGAACAGTTCTCCCGCTTCGATGGTTCAGCGGCATTCTAAGCCGGGCGCCGCCGCCGATTGATGATGTTGACGAATGCGACTCAGAGGACGCCGCGATGGATGCGGCCCGCACGCTTGCAGCCGCATCGCAGCGCGCTACGCGCCGACCAGCGCGCGCGTCGTGAAGAACAGCACCGACGGCCCGAGCAGGCAGCCGACACCCGTATGAAACGTCGCGACCAGCGCGCCATACGGGACGAGCCGGCGGTCGGTCGCGGCGAGCCCCGCGCTCACGCCGCTGACGGTGCCGGCCAGGCCACCGAAGATCATCGCGGAACGCGGCGTCTTCAGGCCCATGAAGTTGGCCGCGACCGGCGTGCCGACCATCACGATGATCGCCTTCACGAGCCCCGTCGCGATGCTGAGCGCGATCACGTCGGAGCTCGCGCCGATCGCCGCGCCGGTCACGGGGCCGACGATGTAGGTGACGGCGCCCGCGCCGATGGTCGTCATGCTGACCGCGTCGGTGTAGCCGAACGCGCGCGCGATGCACGCACCGACGATGAACGGCAGCACGGTGCCGAGCAGCAGCGACACGACGCCGACGAGCCCGGCCTTGCGTGCCTCGGTCGGCTGCACTTCGAACGCGGTCGCGACGATCGCGAAATCGCGCAGCATCGCGCCGCCCATCAGGCCGATGCCGGCGAACAGCTTGACGTCGGCCAGCCCCTTCTCGCCACCGGTGAATGCGCCGCCGACATAGGCGAGCACGAGGCCGATGACGATCGCGATCGCGGAGCCGTGTACACGGCCGAACGTGAGCTTGCGCGACGCGATCGACGACAGCCACATGATCAGGCCGACCAGCGCGAACGACGCGACGAGCCCGTTGTGGGCGACGACTTTTTCGAGCATCTGCAGCATGGCGGCCTCCGTCACTGTTCTTCGAATTGCGGCACGGCCGCGAAGGCCGTGTCGTCGCGCCCGGTGCGCACGAGTACCGCGATGCAGCATGCGCAGATCGCGACCGCGCCGACGGCGGCCAGCAGCGCGACGGGGCCGCCCTTCAGCGCGGCGACGACGTTCTGGTTCGCGGCCATCGCGACGACGACGGGGATGTACATCGCGCCCCAGAACCCGACGCCGGCCTCGGTTTCCTTCGGCAGCCAGCCGCGCCGGTGCAGCCAAAGGCGCAGGCAGATCAGCAGCAGCATCGCGATGCCGACGCCGCCGACGTTGGTCTTCACGCCGATCGCGCTGCCGAGCAGGTCGCCGAGGAACAGGCCGGCCAGGTGGCAGAACGCCAGCAGCGCGGTTCCGTAGATGATCATGAGTCGTCTCCAGTCTCTTCGTGACGGGCGCCGGACGCATGCAGGAACCGGCCCCGCACGCCGATCCCGTGCGCGGACTTGTCTCCTGCGGCGGTGCGCCGCGGCCCGGCGGCCCGTCGTGCGGGCGCGTTCTCGGGCGGTCGATGGGATGATGCGGTTTCGGGCCGGACGCCGGATGCCGTAGACTGACCGATGCAGCCGCCGGCACGACGCGGGCTACGCATCCGGTGCGCGCCGTGACGGGCACGCACCGGGGCGTGATCCGATACTAGCGCCGCAATATCCGGCCATTTATGAAGTTGTCGAAACCGATTCAGTGGATTTAGCAATGCGCCCGTTACCGCCCGAGCTGCTGCGCAGCTTCGTCGCCGTCGCCCAGTCCGGCAGCTTCACCGCCGCGTCCGAGCGCGTGAGCCTGTCGCAGTCGACCGTCAGCCAGCATATCCGCCGCCTTGAGGAGCTGCTCGACCGGCCGCTGTTCGAACGCGACACGCGCAACGTGCACCTGTCGCAGCACGGCGACGCGCTGTTCCGCTACGCGGTGCGCATCCTCGAACTGATGGACGAGGCCGTCACGTCGGTGTGCGGCCCGCCGCTGTCGGGCAAGGTGCGGCTCGCGATGTCGGAGGATTTCGCGTCGGCGCACCTGACGGCCGCGCTCGCAAGCTTCGTGCAGCGCAATCCGGAGGTCGAGCTCGCGATCTCGACCGGGCTGTCGGGCGACCTGTTCGACGCGCTCGACGAAGGGCGGCACGATCTCGTGTTCGCGAAGCGCATCGCGGGCAGCCGGCGCGGCCGCGTGATCCGCAGCGAGCCGCTGTACTGGTGCACGGGCCCCGATTCGCGGATCACCGGCCACGAGACGGTGCTGCCGCTCGCGATGCATCCGGAGCCGAGCGTGTCGCGCCGCCGCGTGCTCGAATCGCTCGAAGCCGTCGGGCGGCCGTACCGGATCGCGGTAGTCAGCAGCAGCGTCGCGGTGTTGCGCGCCGCCGCGAGCGCGGGGCTCGGCGTGAGCGCGTTCGCGGGCTACGTGATCCCGGCCGGGCTCGCGCGGCTCGACGCGGGGCTGCCCGAGCTCGGCGAACTCGAGTACGTGATCGACCGGCCGGCGGCCGCGTCGCGATCGACGCTCGCGCTCGAAGCCACGCTGATCACGGCCGCGTCGGAGTTGTAAGCTCACCGGGCACGACGCACGCGTGCGCGGCCGGCCGCGCCTGCAACTGACCGTTCTGCCCGGAACGCGTCATCGTCCGCGCAGCACCCGCTCACGACAATGGGCCCCATCGGAACGCACGGCAGCCGCCGCGCGCATCCGGTGTCCCGTCCCCTTGATCGGAGCACACCATGAATGTCTTGCGATTCGCCGTCGCGACCGCCGCCGCCGCCCTGCTGTCCCCCGCCTTTGCCCAGACCGATGCCGCTGCGCCCGAACCGGGCCTGACACGCGCGGAAGTCATCGCCCAGCTCAAGCAGGCCTATCTCGACGGTGAACTGCCGACGAACGACGGCAACTACCCGCCGAGCGCCGAGACGCGCGCACGCAACCGCGAACTCGTGCAGGCCGCGAGCCCGTCGTGGCTTGCCCAGACGCCGCGGGCACCGCAAACCGCCGCGCAGCAGTAGCGGAGCGCGGCCCGACCGATCGCGGCCCGACCGAAACGCTCCGCCCAGGCACGATCACGGCAGGAAACTGCGGCGCCGCGCGTCGATCAGCTCGACGAGCAGGCGGTCGCGTTCGGCCGCCAGTTCCTGCATCGAGCGCTCGCCCTGGATCGCGCGCAATTCGTCGTTCAGCTTGCGATCGACGTCCGGGTTGAACGAGGGCGTGCCGAGGTCGTCCCACCAGCTCGTGATCGGCCCCGACAGGTGCTCGAGGAAGTGCGCGATTCCACCCGCGCCGCCACCGAGGTGATAGGTCAGGCACTGCCCCATCAGCCCCCAGCGCAGGCCGGGCCCCCATGCGACGGCCTTGTCCGCATCGGCAACGCTAACGACGCCTTCGCCGACGAGGTGATACACCTCGCGAAACAGCGCCGCCGCGAGCCGGTTCGCGACGTGGCCGGTCATCTCCTTGTTGAGGACGATCGTCTGCTTGCCGAGCGCATCGTAGAACGCCTTCACGCGCGCGATCACGTCCTGGCCGGTGGCCTCGCCGCCGACCAGCTCGACGAGCGGAATCAGGTGCGGCGGATTGAACGGATGCGCAATCAGGCAACGTTCCGGATGCCTTTCGCACGCGGTCTGGATGTCCGACATTTTCAGGCCCGACGAACTCGACGCGATCGGCACGTGCGCGGGCAGCACGTCGTCCATCTGCCGGTACAGCGCGCGCTTCAGGTCGAGCCGCTCCGGGCCGTTCTCCTGCACGAAGTCGACGCCGTCGAGCGCACGCACGAGATCGGCATCGAACGACAGCCGCGCGGAAAGCTCGGCGGCCCGCTCGCCGAGAAACGCGGCCAGTGCGTCGCGCAGCCGCGCGTCGGCTTGCGGCGCCGGATCGGTCGCGACGACGTCGAAGCCCTGCGTCAGGTAGAAAGCGGCCCAGCTGGCGCCGATCACGCCGGCGCCGACGATCGCGATGCGTCGAATGTCCATGGTTGTCCCGTGTCGTTGGTCTGCGGATAGATCGCGGCGATTGTCGCATCGAACCGCACGGGCCTGCATTGATGCAGATTGTGGGTCCCCTCTTGAAATGCGCTGCGGCGGCCACTAACTACGCGTCGTCGGGCAGCGCACCGCACCACGCACTGCCCCCGTTTCGACCCAGTGGAGCCCCCGCGTCGCGCCCGCCGCCGGCGTCGCGCCGTCACGTCTCCCGCGTTCCCTGTTCAGGAGGACTCACATGAGCGGTATCCATTTCGGCAGCGACCTGTTCGACGAATTCGCCCGCGTGCAGCGGCAGGTGGCGAACCTGCTCGGCGATCGTCCGTCCGGCATTCGCGCGGTGCGGCCCGGCGCCTTTCCCGCACTCAACGTCGGCGCCACCGACAGCGCGATCGAGATCGTCGCGTTCGCGCCCGGCATGGCCGCGGCCGACTTCGACGTGTCGATCGACAAGGACCTGCTGACGATCAGCGGCGAGCGCAAGCCGGCGCCAGGCGGAGAAGGCGACGACCTGCGCACCTATGCGCAGGAGCGCTTTCACGGTGCGTTCCGCCGCGTCGTCGAGCTGCCGCGTGACGCGGATCCCGACCAGGTCAGCGCCCGCTATGAAAACGGCTGCCTGCTGATTCGCGTCGGCCGGCGCGAGGCATCGAAGCCGCGCGCGATCACCGTTCAATAATACTCAGGATACCGACATGAATGCGAACCCGACCCTGGCCGAACGCCAATCGAGCACCGTCCACCCCGCTGCCGCCGAAGCGGCGCGCCGGCCCGCGATCACGCCGGCCGTCGACATCGTCGAGAATCACCTCGGCGTCACGCTGCGGGCCGACCTGCCCGGCGTGCCGCGCGAGAACCTCGACGTGAAGGTGCACGACAACACGCTGACGATCGAGGCCGACACGCACCTCGATACGCCGGCCGACCTCCGCGTGCGGCATGCCGAAATCCGCGCGACGCGCTATGCGCGCAGCTTCGTGCTGAGCCCCGACCTCGACACGTCGAGGATCGACGCGAACCTGCGCGACGGCGTGCTGACGCTGACGATTCCGCGCCGCGAGGAAACGCGTCCGCGCCGCATCGACGTGACGGCCGGCAACGCGTAGGCATCGGTGCGTGCCGTCGTCCCGCACGCGTGAAAAAGCCCCGCCGGGTACGCGCCCGGCGGGGCTTTTCAACGACATGACGACATCGGCGGAGTCAGTCGAAGTCGAACAGGTCGAACACCGATTTCCGGCGACGCTGGCCGTCATGCTTGTAACGATCGCCGTGCGAGCGGCCATCGTGCCGGTCCCGGTCGTCGTGAGCGCGGCCGTCGCGCCCCCACCCGCCGTCATGGCCGCGCGGCGCTTGCGCATCGTGCCGCACGGGCGTCTCGTCGCGACGCACCGGCGCGTCGCCGGCCTCGCGCGCGATCAGCTTGTCGAGTTCGCCGCGATCGAGCCATACGCCGCGGCAGGTCGGACAGTAGTCGATTTCGATCGACTGGCGCTCGGCCATCAGCAGGTCGGGCGTCTTGCAGACAGGGCATTTCATCGCGCTTCTCCTTTCCGTGCGAATTTCGTCTGGATGCCGTATGAAACGCGCGAGCCGGGTGCCGCCTGAGCGGCAGCCGGTGTCGCGCGCGGCCGCTCAGCGGCCTTCCGTCCTTGCCGCGCGCTTCGCCTTCGCGCGCCGCGCCAGCATGTTCATGCCTTCGACGAACGCCGAGAACGCCATCGCCGCGTAGATGTAACCCTTCGGCACATGCGAGCCGAAACCTTCGGCGATCAGCGTCATGCCGATCACCACCAGGAACGACAGCGCGAGCATCACGATGGTCGGGTTGCGGTCGATGAAGCGTGCGAGCGGCTGCGCGGCGAACAGCATCACGGAGACGGCGACGATCACCGCGACGAACATGATCGGCACGTGTTCGGTCATGCCGATCGCGGTCACGATGCTGTCGATCGAGAACACGATGTCGAGCATCACGATCTGGCCGATCGCGGCCCACATCGTCAGGCCTGCCGCGCCGCCGGCACCGCCCGTGCCGTCACCGTCGTGCGACACGTGGTGATGGATCTCGGTGGTCGCCTTCCACACGAGGAACAGGCCGCCCGACAGCAGGATCATGTCGCGCCACGAGAACGCATGGTCGAACAGCGTGAACACCGGTTCGGTGAGGCTTGCGATCCACGCGACGCTGCCGAGCAGCGCGAGGCGCATCACCAGCGCGAGCGCGATGCCGAGGCGCTGCGTGCGGGCGCGCTGCGCTTCGGGCAGCTTGTTGCTGAGGATCGAGATGAAGATCAGGTTGTCGATGCCGAGCACGACTTCCATCACGACGAGCGTCAGAAGCGCCGCCCAGACGGCGGGGTCGGCGGCAAGCGTCAGCAGGTAGTCCATGAAATGGGCCGATTCGAAAGTGGAAAGTCCGATGATATGCCGCCCAGAACTTCGTAAAAATCAGAGAGAATCTGATTTTTGGTTCGGTTTTTCCGAAATTACGATCCGATGCTCAATTTCCGACATCTGTACTACTTCTGGGTCGTCGTGAAGGAAGGCGGCTTTGCGCGCGCGGCCGGACGGCTCGACATGGCCGTGCAGACCATCAGCGCGCAGGTGCGCGAGCTCGAGAAGGCGCTCGGGCACCAGTTGCTGCGCCCGGCCGGACGCAGCGTCGCGATGACCGACGCCGGCCAGGCCGCGTTTGCGCGCGCGGAGGCGATCTTCGAGATGGGACGGCTGATCCCCGACGAAGTGCGCGCGGCGGCCAGCCAGCCGACCGTGCGGCTCGCGGTCGGCCTCGCGGACGGCATCTCCAAGCTAGCCGCGCACGCGATCCTGGCACCCGTGCTGGATACCCCCACGCTGCGGCTGCTGTGCCACGAGGGCGAGCACGACGCGCTGCTCGCGGAGCTCGCGCTGCATCATCTCGATCTCGTGCTGGCCGGCGAGGGCGCGCCGTCCGGTTCGAACCTGCGCGTGACGAGCGAGCGGCTCGTCGCGTCGCCGGTCGACTGGTACGGCCCCGCGGCACTCGTCACGCCGGCCGCGCGGGAGCACTTTCCGCAGTGCCTCGCCGAGCTGCCCGTGCTGCTGCCGACCGCGCATTCGGCGCTGCGCGCGCGCCTCGACCGGTGGCTGGAAGGTGAGCGGATCGTGCCCCGCGTGGCCGGGGAATTCGAGGACAGCGCGCTGATGGCCGTGTTCGCGGCGCGCGGCCTCGGCGTGTTTCCGCTGAGCGAACTCGGCGCGAACGATGCGTCGCTGCTGCGCGGGTTGCGGCGGCTCGGGCGCGCGGGCGACGTGACCGAGGAGATCCACGCGATCCGCTCGCGGCGCGGCGAACACCATCCGCTGACGTCGCAATTGCTGGACGCGGCGCGCGGCGCGCCGGCCGACTGAAGCGAGTGCGACATCAAACGAAACTATAATGGCGCCCCGGCCTTACGAGATTGCCGCGCGCTTCATCCAGGCACCGCCGTTGCGCGGCCTCTCGCCAAGCCTTCTGAAAGACGCCATGCACAACCGATTTCGCCTGTTTTCCGTTTCGTGCGCGCTCGCGGCCGCGACCGTGCTGGCGGCGTGCTCGTCGCCGCCCAAGCCGATCTACCAGCAGGAACAGTTCGACGCGACGAGCAGCCCGTATGCGCATACGTTCCATTCGAAATCCGACGCGGCCTGCGAGGCCGCGCGGCGCGCGCTGCTGAGCCAGGGTTATGTGGTGTCGTCGTCGCGCAACGATGCGGTCGACGGCAGCAAGAATTTCCAGCCGAACAACGACATGCACGTCGTGATCGAGTTTCACGTCGTGTGCGCGGACGCGAACGCGGACGGCTCGTCGAGCATCGCGTACGTCAACGCGGTGCAGGATCGTTACACGCTGAAGAAGTCGAATACGTCGGCCAGCGTCGGGCTCAGCGTGTTCGGCTCGCTGTCGCTGCCGATCGGGTCGAGCGACGACGCGCTCGTCAAGACCGCCAGCGAGACGATTCCAGCCGGCGTGTTCTATGAGCGCTTCTTCAATCTCGTCGAGCATTTCCTGAAGATCGACCCGGCCCGCCGCGACCGCGCGACCGTCAAGGCCGCCGAGAAGGAACCCGTCACGCCGCTGCCCGAACCCGCGCCGACGCCGCAGGGCGAGCCGATGAAGATGACGACCCCGGCCGTGCCGACGCCGCCCGCGGCGCCGGTGCCGCTTTCGCTGCCGGCCGTCGCCCCCGAATCGGGCGCGCATGCCGTGCCGGCCGCGGCGTCGGCCGTGGTCGCGCCGGCGGCGATGCGTGCTGCCGCGCCGGTGGGCGCGTCGGGTTCGGGTGCGGTACCGGCTTCGGTACCGGCTTCGGTTCCGGTATCGGCTCCGGCTTCGGCTCCGGCTTCGGTTCCGGCTGCGGGTGCGGCACCGGCTCCAACCGCCGCGTCGACGCCCGCACCGGCGATGGCACCTGCAACAGCGTCCGGGACGGCATCCACACCGGCATCGGCGCCCGCGCACGCTTCCACGCCTGTTTCCGCTTCCAGTCCGGCATCGACACCCGCCACAGCGGCCTCGGCGCCCGCCGCTTCCCCACCCGCCGCTGCGACGCCGACACCGACACCGACACCGGCCGCGCCTGCGCCCGTGTCCGCCGCATCGGCCGCCGTACCGGCATCGGCGCCCTCGAGCTCGGCACCCGCGCCTGCCGCGGCCAATCCTGTCGCCTCGTCCGCCCCGTCCGGCGCGAGCGCACCGGCCGCAAACTGACCGGCCACCCGTATCGCCGCGCCCGGCCGTAACCGGCGCAGCGCGACGATACGCACCCTTCCCCGTCGTTCGTCGCATGAATTTCCACGCTGGCGGCTGCCTGTCCGTTGCGTAGCCGGCATGGCGCCGACGCTTCGCGGCGGGACTACGCGCCAATGCACGCGTTCGCCGCGATCGACGGCCGCGTTATCTACCGCAACGTCGCGCGCAGCGTCTGCAACTGCTCGACAGTCGCCGTCACGCCGCCGCAGACGATCACGGCGATATCCTTCGCCGACGCGAGCACGGGCACCGGCCGCTCGAGCGCAGCCAGTGCGGCACCGCAGGCGGGCTCGACGACGATGCGGTGTTCGTCGACGAAGCGCAGCGACGCGGCCACCGCGTCGGCGTCGGACACGACGACCGGATGAATCTCGTGCCGCGTCGCCCATTCGACCGCCGCGTCGCACGGCCGCTTCGCGCCAAGCGACGTCGCGATGCTCGTGATCGCCGGCAATTCGACCGGGCGCCCCTGCGCGAGCGAGCGCGCATAGCAGTCGGCGCCTTCCGTTTCGGCCGCGACCACCGGCACGTCGTGCCAGCCGTTGCGCGCCAGCCCTTCGAGCACACCGCACAGCAGCCCGCCGCCACCGACCGCGAGCACGACCGCGTCGGGCTTCGGGCCGGCCGCCGCCATCTCGTCGATCATCGTCGCGTGGCCCTGCCACAGCACGCGGTCGTCGAACGGGTGCACGAACGCATCGTGCTCGCCGAGCGTCGACTGCGCGAACGCGTTCGCCTCGGCCCAGCTCGGGCCGTGCACGATCAGCTCCGCGCCCTCGACACGGATCAGCTCGCGGGCGCGGGCCGATGCGCTTTCCGGCACGACGACACGTACCGGCACGCCGAGTGCGCGGCCGCAATAGGCGACCGCGATGCCCGCGTTGCCGCCCGACGACGACACGAAGCGCCGCGCGCCGGCCGCGTGCCGCGCTTCGCAGACGGCACCGATGCCGCGCAGCTTGAACGAGCCCGACGGCTGCAGCGCATCGAGCTTCAGCCGGATGGTCCTGCCGAGCCGGCGGGACGCGATTTGCGAGCGGATATAGGGGGTCGGGATATGAAGCGGCATGGGGACGGAACCAATGGGATCGGAGCGAACGGAAGAAACTCGCGGAAGAAGCGCACGCGACGCGCGAGGGCGAGCGGCGATGACGGCCATCGTACGGCAGGCTCCCCATGCTTTCCAATACCATTGCATGGCACTTGTTATGCTTCACAGGTATATCAACGAACCGGAACGGATACCGCATGCGCCAGATCGAATTGCGTCACCTGCGCTACTTCGTCGCCGTCGCACAAGCCGGCAGCGTGATGGCGGGCGCCCGTGCGGCCGGCATCGTCCAGCCCGCGCTGTCGCGGCAGATCCGCGAACTCGAGGACGCGATCGGCACGCCGCTGCTGATCCGCCGCACAACGGGCGTCACGCTCACGGCGGCCGGCACGAGCTTCCTGCAGGACGCGACCGGCCTGCTCGCGACCTTGCAGGACAGCCGTGAGCGCGCACTGCGCAGCGCGGCCGGCCAGCTGGGCGAACTACGGCTCGGCGCGTTGCCGAACTGCCTGCCGTTGCCCGTCGTCGCGAACGTCCTCAGGGCGTTTCGCGATGCCTGCCCGGACGTCAAGCTGTCGATCGCGCCGATGCTGTCGGCCGAACAGGCGAACGCGCTGGTGCGCGGCCAGCTCGACGGCGGCATCATGGCGTGGCGCCGCGACGAGGCGCCGCACCTGTCCGGCGTACGATTGCTGAGCGACCGCTTCGTGCTCGCGATGCCCGCGCCGCCGGGCGGACGCTTCACCGCGCCGCGCACGCTGGCCGACGTCGCGAACGAGCCGTTCGTATGGTTCGACGCGCAGCGCTCCGCCGCGCATCACCGGTTCCTGATGGCGCAGTGCCGGCAGGCCGGCTTCACGCCGCGCATCGCGCAGGTCGGCAGCGACATCCCGACGCTGATCGGCCTCGTCGCGGCCGGAATGGGCTGTGCGTTCGTGCCGGAAAGCGCGTCGCCGACCTGCCCGCACACGGTCAGGCTCGTCGCGCTCGACGAACTCGCGAGCCGCTTCGACATCGAGTTCGTGTTCGACGGCGCCGCCGTGCCGCCGTCGCCCGTCGTCGCGCGGTTTCTGGCGGCCGTGCGCGATGCGGCCGGCGAAGCGAACTGACCGGGCGCGGTTCGACCGAAGACGCGTCCGCCCTACGATCCGGGCAGCCGAATTCGCCCCGTCGATCCACGACCGGATGCCCCTCCGTCAAAACGCCGGTTCGACTGGCCTGACGTACTAATCACGCGCACCCCTTGCGCTAAACATCTTTCAAAACGCCGACGGGAGACGCCGCAGCGCCGGTGTTTTTAAATTGACACCCAAAACGGCCGTTTAACGCCGGTTCGAATTGTCACGCGTCGAAATATACTTCGCGCGCATCCAACCCTCGTGCCAAAGAGAGGATGCGTTTCTGCCCCGGTCACGGCCCCCCTGTGGCCGGGGCTTTTTTTGCCTGCGTGCCTTGTCTGCCAAGGGTTTACGGTGGTGACGCGACGCTCGCGCCGGGCGATGGCCGTCACCTCGCCGGCCCGCCGGATCCACGCCGCCGGACGGGCGGCGGACGGCTTCCGGGCCACCGGGCGAAAAAGGGCAAAACGGGTATCTGTCCGCGTCGAAGCGCCCATGGATCGCAGTCTCCCGGTCGAGAGTCACTCGCCCACCTTTACAACCTGCTTTCACAAAAGCCCCCTACTCGTTCGCCCGCGCCGCCTGCCGGTTTCGCTGCACGCTGCATTGTTGAAATGAAATCAAGATAATTTCGTCCGGATACGGCTTTTTCCGCAAAAGTGAAGCAGGCACACTTCGCACTGTCCTCAATGGCCCCGTGCCGTTGTTTCTCGATTACAGGAGCACATCGCGTGAATCCCACGACTTCCTCTCCTTCCCGCCCGGGCGGCGGCGCCGCGCTGCCGCTGCTGGCGCTCGCCGCCGGTGCATTCGGCATCGGTACGACCGAGTTCTCGCCGATGGGCCTGCTGCCGGTGATCGCCGAAGGCGTGCACGTGTCGATTCCGCAAGCCGGCATGCTGATCAGTGCTTACGCGATCGGCGTGATGGTCGGCGCGCCGCTGATGACGCTGCTGCTCGCGCGCTGGTCGCGCCGCTCGGCGCTGATCGCGCTGATGTCGATCTTCACGATCGGCAACCTGCTGTCGGCACTCGCGCCGGGCTACACGACGCTGCTGCTCGCCCGCCTCGTGACGAGCCTCAACCACGGCGCCTTCTTCGGGCTCGGCTCGGTGGTCGCGGCCAGCCTCGTGCCGCGCGAAAAGCAGGCCAGCGCGGTCGCGACGATGTTCATGGGTCTCACGATCGCGAACGTCGGCGGCGTGCCGGCCGCGACCTGGCTCGGCCAGATCATCGGCTGGCGCATGTCGTTCGCCGCGACCGCGGGCCTCGGCCTGGTCGCGATCGCGGGGCTGTTCGCCGCGCTGCCGAAGGGCGAAGCCGGCAAGATGCCCGACCTGCGCGCCGAACTCTCGGTGCTGACACGCCCCGTGGTGCTCGGCGCACTCGGGACGACCGTGCTCGGCGCCGGCGCGATGTTCACGCTCTACACGTATGTCGCACCGACGCTCGAGCACCTGACCGGCGCCACGCCCGGCTTCGTGACCGCGATGCTGGTGCTGATCGGCGTCGGCTTCTCGATCGGCAACATCGCGGGCGGGCGCCTGGCCGACCGCTCGCTCGACGGCACGCTGATTGGTTTCCTGCTGCTGCTGATCGCAACGATGGTCGCGTTCCCGGTGCTCGCCAGCACGCATGCCGGCGCCGCCGTCACGCTGCTCGTGTGGGGCATCGCGACGTTCGCGGTCGTGCCGCCGCTGCAGATGCGCGTGATGCGGGCGGCCCACGAGGCGCCGGGCCTTGCGTCGGCCGTCAACATCGGCGCGTTCAACCTCGGCAACGCACTCGGCGCGGCCGCCGGCGGCGCGGCGATCTCGGCGGGCTTCGGGTATGCGGCCGTGCCGCTCGTCGGCGGGCTGATCGCCGCGGCCGGCCTCGCGCTCGTCTTCCTGCAGATCGCGCAACAGCGCCGCGCACCGGCCGCCGCGAATTCGTAATCGCGACACGCCGTCCACCGGCGACGAATGCCGGATCACCCCCCGCACCACGTTCGCGGCCGCTCGATGCGGCCGCGTTCGTTTTCAACCGTCAATTCCACTTCATTCGATCTTCAAGCCCGAATATCCGGAATATCCGCGAATCCCGTTTCGACAAGAATAAAATTCTCTCGCGAATTGCCGGAATCAACCCAATCCCCTTGAATGATTCATTTTTCATCCTCTCAATTCCGCCAGATTCATCAATCAACCATTCCGTACAGGCTGATTCACCCCGCCCGCTCAGGCAAAAAATCACGGCCGAATCCGGCATGATTCATGAAGTACTTGCTACATCGCAGGAAAATATTTCATTCAATTCGCACATTGAAATCACAAATAGAAATGCTTTCCGAGTTTATTTACCCAACACCCAACCCAGATGTAACAAAATGAAACAGGGCCGATTTTAATATTGAAAGAATTGCCGGTTCGTATCAGCATCTGCGATACCGTGGCCTGCGAAACGCGGCATAAATCCAACGAAAATTCGATCGATGAGGGATCTGCGTGAAAGTCGCCATCGTATCCACCACATTGTCGCTCGCGCTGTCAGTCGGCCTTTCGACGCCCGCCGCAGACGCCGCCATCTATTCGAACGGCACGTCGACCGCCACCTTCAACGTCACGCTCACGCTGCAACCGAACTGCACGATCACGGCGAACCCGCTGGCCTTCGGCACGAACGGCGTGCTGTCCGCCGCGATCAACCAGCAGACGACCTTGAGCGTCACCTGCACCAACACGACGCCGTACAACGTCGGTCTCGACGCGGGCCAGGTCACGGGGTCGACCGTCGCGAGCCGGCTGATGGCCGGCACGGCAACCGGCAACACGTCGACGACGGTCGGCTTCCAGCTCTACCAGGACGCCGGACGGACGACGATCTGGGGCAACACGCAAGGCACGGACACCGTGGCCGGCACCGGCACGGGGTCCGCACAGTCCTTCACCGTCTACGGCCAGGTGCCCACGCAAGCCACGCCGAAGCCGGACACTTATCAGACGACCATCACCGCAACCGCCTACTTCTGACCGGCGCTGCTTCCCATGTCCGCATTACGTCGAACGCTCGCCGCGCTGCTGTGCGCGGCCGGCGCCGCGCACGCCGCGTCGCTGCAGATTTCCCCCGTCACGATCGAATTCGGCGCCGACGACACGGCCACCGGCATCACGCTCCGCAATCCGGGCGAGCGCCCGGTGTACGGGCAGGTGCGCGTGTTCCGCTGGGATCAGGCCAATGGCGAGGATGCGTTGACGCCCACCCAGGATCTGCTCGCCAGCCCGCCGCTGATCGAGGTCGGCAAGCAGGCCGAGCAGCTGATCCGCGTCGTGCGCGCTTCGCGTACGCCAGCCGGTACCGAGCAGACCTACCGGCTGCTGATCGACGAGTTGCCGCAGCCCGGCGAGGCACCGGCCAACGGCGTGTCGATCCGGCTGCGCTATTCGATTCCGGTGTTCGTCGAGCCTGCCGCCAGCGGCGCGCCGCAGCTCGACTGGGCGCTCCTGCGCAGCAACGGCGGCTGGGTGCTGCGCGTGCACAACGGCGGCACGCGGCGCGCGCAACTCGCGTCGGTCGAACTCGTGACCGGCGACGGGCGCGCGTACCCGCTCACGCGCGGGCTGCTCGGTTACGCGCTCGCGGGCCGAACCGGCCAGTGGAGCGTGCCGCTGCCGGCCGGCGTCGCGCTCGGCGGCAAGGTCACGGTGCGGGCGGCCGTCAATTCGCAGCCGGCCAGTGCGGTCGTCGCGGTGGAGCCGCCGGGCTAGACCGCCGGTGCGCCGCCCGGCCTCTCCCCCTTCGCCACGCGCCGGCATGGCCCCGGCCAATGGACGCGGAGCGCCGCGCCGCTTGCCGCGCGCCGTGCTCGCGGCCGTCGTGGCCGGCGGCCTGCTCGCATTCGGCCCGGTGCGCGCTGACGAACTCCCGGTGCTCGTGATGACCGACGGGACGCACGACGTGATCCTCGAAGTCAGCGTCAACGGCGAAAACACGACGCTGCTCGCGCACTTCCGCGAACGCGACGGCCGCCTGTCGGCGAGCGGCGCCGACCTGCGCACGATCGGCGTTGCCACCGACCGGCTCGGCCTCGCCGACGCGGCGACGGTCGACCTCGACGCGATTCCCGGCCTGCGCTACCGCTACGACGCGGCACGCCAGAGCGTCGACCTGCAGATGCCCGACTCGCTGCGCCGGCCATACGCGGTCGACAGCCGTGCGTTGCCGCCCACGCAGGCGGCCAGCGCGTCGCGCGGCGTCGCGATCAACTACGAGGCGTACGCGCAGACGATCGGCGACCGGCAGTACTCGCTCTACACCGACGTGCGCTACTTCGATCCGGGCGGCGTGTTCGACACCACGGGCGCCGCGACCTTCTACAACGGCCAGCGGCGCTACACGCGCTTCGATACGTCATGGAGCCGCTCGGACCCGGCGCGGCCAGGCACGACGCAGCTCGGTGACACGATCTCGGGGTCGCTCGCGTGGACGCGCTCGGTGCGCATCGGCGGCTTCCAGTGGCGCAGCAACTTCGCGCTGCGCCCCGATCTCGTCACGTTCCCGATCCCATCGCTCGCGGGCTCCGCCGCCGTACCGTCGGCCGTCGACTTGTACATCAACAACGTGCGCCAGTACACCGGCAACGTGCCGAGCGGCCCGTTCCTCATCCATGACGTGCCAGGCATCAGGGGGGCCGGCCAGGCGACCGTCATCACGCGCGACGCGCTCGGCCGCACCGTCGCGACCTCCGTGCCGCTCTACGTCGATACACGCATGCTGTCCGCCGGGCTGTCGAGCTATTCGTTCGAAGCCGGCTTCCTGCGCCGCCACTACGGGCTGCAGTCGTTCGACTACGACGCGCGGCCGGCCATCAGCGGCTCGATGCGGCGCGGCGTCACCGACGTGCTGACCGTCGAGGGGCATGCGGAAGCGACCGGCGGCGTGCTCAACGCCGGCGTCGGCGCGCTGCTGCGGCTCGGCTACGCGGGCGTCGTGAGCGGCGCGGTCGCGGGCAGCGCCGGCCGCTTTCCGGGCACGCAGGTGAGCGTGGGCTACCAGCTGATCGAGCCGCGCTTCTCGATCAACGCGCAGACGATCCGCGCGTTCGGCCGCTACGGCGACCTGGCATCGCGCGACGGCGCGACGGCGCCGGCGGCGACCGACCAGGCGACGCTCGCGCTGCCGTTCATGCACCGCCAGACCCTGTCGCTCAGCTATATCGGCTTCCGGATGCCGCAAGGCCCGGGTACGCGGATCGGCACGGTGTCGTACACGCTGGGTTTCGGCGATCTCGCGTCGCTGAGCGTAAGCGCGTACCGCGACTTCGCGCAGCAGGGTGCGAACGGCGCGTTCGTGTCGCTGAACATCGGGCTCGGCCGCAACACGTCGATCAACACGACCGTCGGCCGCCAGCGCGGTCAGTCGAACTACACCGTCGACGCGAGCCGCCCGCCCGACTACGGCGGCGGCTGGGGCTGGGGCGTGCAGACGGGCGGCACGGGCGCGGTGCCCTACCGGCAGGCGCAACTGCGGTATCTCGGCCACGCGGGCGAAGTCATCGCAGCCGCGCAGCAGATCGACCGGCAGGCCGGCGCGTCGCTCGACGTGAGCGGCGCGCTCGTGTTCATGGACAGCAGCCTGCAGGTGTCGCGCCGCATCGACGACGGCTTCGCGCTCGTGTCGACCGACGGCGTCGCGGGCATTCCCGTGCTGCACGAGAACCGCGTGATCGGCACGACCGACCGCGCGGGGCACCTGCTCGTGCCCGACCTGAACGCGTACCAGAACAACCAGATCGCGATCGACTCGATGAAGCTGCCCGCCGATGCGCGGATCGCCCGCACGTCGATGACGGTCGTGCCGCAGGCGCAATCGGGTGTCGTCGCGCATTTCGGCGTGTCGCGCTATCGCGCGGCGTCGGTGATCCTGCGCGACGCCGAGGGCCGCCCGCTGCCGGCCGGCGCGCGCGTGCATCACGCCGAAAGCGGCGCGGATACGATCGTCGGCTACGACGGGCTCACGTTCATCGACGGGCTGAAGGAGGACAACCACCTCGTGATCGACTCCGGCACGCAGCGCTGCATCACGGAATTCGCGTTCACCGCACCCGGCGACGGCACGCTGCCGACCATCGGGCCCCTCACCTGCCGGGCGGCGCCATGAGGCTCGCGCTGCTGCTCGTCATCGCGTTCGCCGCGTGGTGCGGCGTGCCGCATCACGCGCGGGCCGAGTCCTGCACGGCCACGGCGTCGACGGTCAGTTTCGGATCGGTCAGCCCGATCTCCAACGCGCCGGTCACCGCGACCGGCACCGTCAGCGTCACCTGCACGTGGTCGGCCGTCTCGCTGGTGCCGAACGTGCTCGTGTGCCTGAACCTCGGCGGCACGAGCCCGCGCAGCCTCGTCAACGGCACGAACGCGATGCAGTACGACCTCTATCTCGACGGCGGACATTCGGTCGCGTGGGGCTCCGTGTATTCCGGCACGACACCGGCGTCCGTCACGCTCGCCAAACCCGCGCTCGGGACGAGCGCGTCCGCGACGGTCACCGTGTACGGACAGATCACCGGAAACCAGCCGACCGTGCCGACGACCGGCAACAGCACCACGACCTATTCGCAGCAGTTCGGCGGCAGCACGACATCGATCAACACCGGGTTCTACCTGCTCGTCGCGCCGACCTGCGCATCGCTGACGACGTCGAGCGGCACCTTCCCGTTCGGCGCGACGGCGGACGTCATCAACAACTGCAACATCAACGCGACCAACGTGAGCTTCGGCACCGCGAGCATCCTGTCGGGCACGCTCGCGGCAACGGGGACGATTACCGCGCAATGCACCAACGGCGACGCGTGGAAAATCGCGCTGAGCAGCGGCGGCAGCGGCGACGTGACGGCGCGCCAGATGAAGCGCAGCGGTGGTGGCGGGACGATCGGTTACGGGCTGTATACGGACGCCGCGCACTCGATCCGATGGGGCGACGGCACGGGCGGCAGCGCGACGGTCACGGGCGTCGGCACGGGCACGTCGCAGGTCGTGACCGTGTACGGCGCGGTGCCGGCACAGACCACGCCCGCGCCCGGCAGCTACAGCGACACGATCACCGCGACGATCAGTTTCTAGCGTTCAACGGCATGAACGGGCGGGCGCGCCGTTCAGAACGTGACGGTCCATGCGGACGGCGCGCCCGTGCCGATGCCGCGCGGCGCCGGGCGCGCATCGGGCAGCGCCGCGTGGCTGAGCACGAACGGCGTGCCGTGCACGCAGCTGACGCTCGGCATGCCGGCATCGGCAGCCGCCTGCGGCGCGCCGGTGTCGATCGTGCAGGTTTCCGGAATGACGAGACTGACTCGCAGCGGAATCGACGGTTCCGCCGCGCTCGCGAGCGACCCTGCGCCCAGTGCGGCGAGCGCGGCGAGCGCGATCGCACGGCGTGTGATCCGGCCGGCTGTCATCGTGCGGCCCTCCTTCGTGCATCCATCCAGGCAGATGCGCGCATTATCGGCATGCGCGCGGAAAACCTCAATCCGCACGCATTCGACCGAACCCCGCCGCGCCGGTCAGAGCGCGGCGGCGAACCCGCCGAAGAACGCGCGCGCGTTGGCGTCGAGGCTTTCGAGGTGATAGCCGCCTTCCTGCACGATCACCGTCGGCAACCCGAGTGCGCCGATGGCCCCGCCGAGCCGGCCGAAACCGTCGGTCGTGACGGCAACCTGCGATTGCGGATCGTCCTTGTAGATATCGAAGCCGAGCGCGAGCACGAGCGCATCGGGCTGGAACCGCGCGAGCGCGCGCAGCGCGTCGTCGAGCCGCTCGAAGAACGCCGACTCGGGCGCGCCGTGCGGCATCGGCAGGTTGAGGTTGAAACCGTCGCCGGCGCCCGCGCCCGTCTCTTCCTCGTAACCCGCGACGACCGGGTAGAAGTTGGTCGGGTCGCCGTGGATCGACACGTACAGCACGTCGTCGCGGCCGTAGAAGATCTCCTGCACGCCCTGCCCGTGATGCATGTCGGTGTCGAGGATCGCGACCCGGCGATGGCGGCCGAGCAGCGACTGCGCGGCGATCGCCGCATTGTTCAGGTAGCAGAAGCCGCCGGCCGCGTCGCGGCGCGCGTGATGGCCGGGCGGCCGGCACAGTGCGTACGCGTCGCGTGCGCCGTCGTTGACGTCGGCCGCAGCCGCCAGCGCACTCTGCGCGGACCAGTACGCGGCGCGCCACGTGTTCGCACCGACCGGGCAACTGCCGTCGGCGAGATAGCGCGCGGCCTTCGCGAGCACGCCGCGCAGCGGGTTCGGGTCCCGCACGAACACGTTCGACATCACTTCGTCGCCCCAGTCGTCGGGCATCCGCTTCCAGTCGCGGTGCGCTTCTTCCAGAAAGCGCAGGTAGTTCATGTCGTGCACGGCCGCGATCGGCGCGGTGCCGCGGTCGGCCGGCTCGCGTACGTCGAAGTCGAGCGACCGGACGGCCGCGACGAGCCGCGCCGCGCGCTCGGGCACTTCCTGCGGCTCGCGCATCCGGCCGCGCGACAGGTAGCTGCGCGGATGGTGCAGCAGTTGCTCGGGATGGAAATAGGTGTTCATCGTTTGCCCTCGTCGGTTGTTCTGTCTGTCTGTCGATCGATCGGTTCGCGGTGTCACGCATCCTGCGTGGCGGCCGCCACGGCAACGCTCGCCGCGACACCGGCGCGCGCGAGCACCGCATGAAGGAGCACGTTCGTGCCGCGCGTCACGTCGGCAGGCAGGGCGTCCTCGGCTTCGTTGTGCGACAGGCCGTCGACGCACGGGATGAACACCATCGCGGTCGGAACGCGGCGCGCGAGCAGGATCGCGTCGTGCCCGGCGCCGCTGACGATCCGCTCGTTCGTATAGCCGAACGCCGCAGCCGCCTGCGCGACCAGCTCGACGCAGTCGCGATCGAACGGCGTCGCCGGGCTGCGCCAGCAGGTGTCGATCGCGACCTGCACGCCGCGTGCCGCGGCGACACGTGCGCACGCATCGCGCAGTTCGCGCTCCATCGCGTCGACTTGCGCATCGTCGTGATGACGGAGGTCGACCGTGAACGTCACGTCGCCGGCAATGGTGTTGCGCGACGCGTTGCGGATGCCGACCTGCCCGATCGTCGCGAGCCCGCGCGGCGCATGACCGGCGACGATCCGTTCGAGTTCGAGCGCCATCTGCGCGCTCGCGAAATACGCGTCCTTGCGATACGGCATCGGTGTCGTGCCCGCATGCGCGGCCACGCCCGTCACCGTCACGTCGAGCCAGCGGATCGCCTGCCCGCCCGTGACGATGCCGATCGTCGTACCGTTGGCCTCCAGCACCGGGCCCTGTTCGATATGCGCTTCGAAGTACGCATCGACCGCGCCGCCCGTCGCGCGCGCGCCGCGATAACCGCAGGCGTCCAGTGCCGCGCCGAGCGTGATGCCGTCGGCGTCCTGCTTCGCGAGCGCATCGTCGAGCGGCAACGCGCCCGTGAACACGGCCGAGCCGAGCATCGCCGGCGCGAAACGCGCGCCCTCCTCGTTGGTCCACGACACGATTTCCAGCGGCTTGCCGGTCGCGATGCCTGCGTCGTTCAGCGTGCGCACGAGCTCGAGCGCGGCGAGCACGCCATACACGCCGTCGAACCGGCCGCCCTCGGGCTGCGTGTCGAGATGACTGCCGATCAGCACCGGCGCGGCCTGCGGATCGACGCCGTCGCGCCGCGCGAACAGGTTGCCGACCGCGTCGACGCTCACCGTCATCCCCGCGTCGCGGCACCACTGCGCGAACAGGTCGCGCCCGCGACGATCGTCGTCGGTGAGCGCCAGGCGCCGCACGCCGCCGCGAGGCGTCGCGCCGACGCGCGCCATGTCCGCCAGGCTCTGCCACAAGCGGGCGCCGTCGATTTCCAGCAGGTCTTTCATGTGCACTCCGGATGAATTCGTTCGTTGAGAGTCACTGTGAGCCGAGCGCTTCGGCGACGGTCGGCCGCGCGGCGCGGCGTGCGTCGATCGCGACGATGGAGAGCAGCGAGACGCCGGCCAGACACGTGTAGAACACCGCGAGCGGCCACCACTGGCCCGCGAAGCGATGCGCGAGCCACGTGCCGACGAGCGGCGTCAGCCCGCCCGCGATCGCGCCGCAGATCTGGTAAGCCAGCGAGATCGCCGAATAGCGCACGTGCGCGGGAAACACGTCGCTCACGAAACCCGCGATCACCGAATAGAAGCCGGCCATGCAGACCACCGCGAGCGCGATGCCGGCAATCAGCGACGCGGACGTGCCGCCCTGCACGAGCATGAACATCGGATACGGCGACAGCATCGCGAGCAGCGCCGCGAGTTTCAGGAAACGCGCGCCGCCGATGCGCTCGGCGATCCACGCGGCGACCGGCTGCGCGAAGAACTGGATGATCGCGACCGCGAACAGGCTGTCGAGGATCAGCGATCGCGAGACGCCGACGTACTGCGTCGTGTACGCGATCATGAACGTGTTCGTGAAATAGACGCCCGCGATGCCGATCGTGTTCGCGCCGATGCAAAGGAACACGAGCCCCGACGCCGAGCGGAACACTTCCGCAACCGGCAGCTTCACCGTGCGGTTGGTTTCCTTCACGCGCGCGAATTCCGGCGACTCGTTCACGCCGAGCCGGATCAGGATGCCGACCACGAGCAGCACCGAACTAGCGAGAAACGGCAGGCGCCAGCCCCATGCGAGGAAGTCCGCCTTGTCCATCGACGTGACCGCACGGAACGCGATCAGCGACAGGATCAGCCCGGCCGGGCTGCCGAGCTGCGCGAACGACGCGAAGAACGTGCGGCGCCCCTGCGGCGCATGCTCGCCCGCCATCAGCACCGCGCCGCCCCATTCGCCGCCGACCGCGATCCCCTGCACCACGCGCAGCGCGACGAGCAGCACCGGCGCGAGCAGGCCGACCGTCGAATAATCGGGCAGCAGCCCGACGCAGACGGTCGCGACGCCCATCATCATCAGCGTCGTCATCAGCGCCTTCTTGCGGCCGATGCGATCGCCGAGGTGCCCGAAGATCACGCCGCCGAGCGGCCGCGCGAAGAAGCCGACCGCGAAGGTCGCGAACGACGCCATCGTGCTGACGAAGCGGTCATGCGACGGGAAATAGAGTTCGCCGAACACGAGCGCGGCGGCGGTCGCGTAGATGTAGAAGTCGTACCACTCGATCATCGTGCCGATGAACGCGGCCGTCGCGGCGCGTCCCGGCTGGCGGGCGGAAGGAAGGGACTGGGTCATGCGGGCTCCTGACGCGCGCCGCTGCGGCGCGACGCGCAATATCGTGGACGGCCGTCTGTCGCGGCCTTGCGCCGCACGCTGCGGCGCCCCTCCTTTATCGGCGACCGCAAATCATTAGTCAAATTTCAAGTTATTATTCGCCGTATAAATTCAACTAATATTCACCCGACGCCTCGCCCGGAGACCCGATGCGCCCCGACCTCGCCCCGTTCCTGAACGACCGTCTCGACTGGAACCTGTTGCGCACCTACCTCGTCATCGTGCAGGAGCGCAGCGTGAGCCGCGCGGCCGCGCGCCTGCACGTGACGCAGCCGGCCGTGAGCCAGGCATTGCGGCGGCTCGAGGACACGCTCGAACGCAAGCTGATCGAGCGGCGCGGCACGCACTTCGCGATGACGCCGGCGGGCGAAGCCGTGTACCGGATCGCGAGCGACATCTACGGCGGCATCTCGCGCCTCGAAACCGAAATCGACGACAGCACGGCCGACCTGACCGGCTCGATCCGGCTGCTGACGGTGAGCCGCATCGAGTCGCCCGTCTATGACGAATTCCTCGCGGAATTCCATCGCGCGTATCCGCGCATCGACCTGCAGATCGAGGTGATGCGCTCGTCGGACATCCTTTCTTCGCTGCTGCAGAAAACCGCCACGGCCGGGCTCGGCCTGTGCCGCACGCCGCACGACAAGCTGGAGATGCGCTGCTTCCTGCGCCAGCGCTATGCGATCTACTGCGGCCGCCATCACCGGCTGTTCGGGCAAACGCAACTGCGCATGGACGATCTGCTCGCCGAGAATTTCGTGTCGTTCACGAGCGACCAGATCGGCGACAGCCTGTCGCCGCTCACCGTGTTTCGTGACCAGAAGGGTTTCACGGGGCGCATCGTCGCATCGTCGCCGAGCCTCGAGGAAGTGCGGCGGCTGATCTTCGCGGGTTACGGGATCGGCTGCCTGCCCGAACACATCGTGCGCGACGACATCGCGCAACAGCGGCTGTGGCGGCTGCCGCCCGACGAAGGGCTCGTCGACGTCGACGTGTTCCTGCTGTGGCATCGCGATCGCAAGATGAACGCGGCCGAGCACGCGTTTCTCGACGCGATGGAGCGCTGCATGCAGCGCCATTCGCTTGCGGAGCGGCTGGGGAAGTAGCGGCGCGAGCGCGCCGGAGGAAAGCGCCGGGCGCACCCGGCCCGGCGCGTCGGCAACGTCAGAAGCGATGCACGATGCCGAGCTGCACGCCGCGCGCATTCGCGCCCGGATACGCGAGCGGCAGGCCGGGGTTCGCCGCACCGGCGAGCGTGTAGCCGGCCTGGTTGCGGTTGCGCAGGTACGACAGCGCGCCGTAGAAGCTCGTGCGCTTCGACAGGTCGTACTCGTACATCAGCCCGAGCTGGTCCGCATTGTTGCCTTGCGACGACTGGTCGTGCAGATACGCGTAGCCGAGCGCCACGTAGTTCGCCGGATTGAACTGGTATTTGACCGACAGCCCGTACACGCGCGAATCGATGCCGAGATCGGCCCACTTCACCGCGGAAAAACCGCCGTACACGGTCGCCTTGCCGATCTCGTACGACGCGCCGGCCATGATCGTGCGATCGGTCGTGGTCGCCGTCGCGTTCTTCAGCCACTGGCCGGCGACGAACGCGCCGAACGGCCCGTGTTCGTAAGTCAGGTCGAACTGCTGGCTGGCGCCGGCCGAGCGCACGCCGCCCGCATCGCCGAACCCGAAGTACAGCCCGCCCTGGAAGCCGGCGATCTCCGGGCTCTGGTACGACAGCGTATTGCTGGTGCGGAACGCGAACACGGTCAGGTTGTCCATGCCGGACGCCTGCGTGACACCGCCGAACGCATCCTGCCCGCCCTGGTCGTTGAACAGCGGCGAATTCTGGCGGCCCGCGCGTACCTTGCCCCACTGCCCCGCGATGCCGACCCATGCCTGCCGGTTGAACAGGCTGCCCGAACTCGCCAGCGAGCCGTCGTTCGGGTTGAAGCCGTTCTCCAGCGCGAACTCGATCTTCTGCCCGCCGCCGATATCCTCGCCGCCCTTCAGCCCGAACCGGCTGCCCCACTGGCCGCCCGAACCGATCGCCGCCGTATAGCCGTTGCCCGTGTTCACGTATTGCGCGAACTCGTCGATCACGCCGTACAGCGTGACGCCGTCCTGCGCGAGCGCCGCGCCCGATCCGGCGGCGCACGCCGCCGCCACCGTCACGCGAAGACCGGCGTGCACCATCCGCGCCCGGGCATCGCTGCCGCGGGCTGTCATTTTCTTAGTCATACTATTCAATGGCCTGAGAATGAAACGACACCGCGCGCGGCAGCCGCGCCGCACCGGCATCGTCGAAAGGAAAACGTGTGGAAGAACCCGGCGCAGGCAGCGCCCGGCTCGCGCGGCAATCAGGCCGGCAGCCGGCCGGCCCGATGCGCGTGACGTGTCGTCAGTGGTGAACTTCGCCGCGTTCGAGCGGCAGGATCAGGCGTTCGGGAATGCTGCGGCGCGACGCGCGCGCGCCGATGTAATACAGCACGGCCGGCACGATCAGGCCGAGGATCCATGAGATGTCGGTGCCGCCGAGCGCATCGACGAGCGGGCCCGTGTAGATGTGCGTCGACATGAACGGCAACTGCACGAGGATGCCGACCACGTAGATCGTGATCGCCATCACGTTCCAGCGGCCGTAGCGGCCGTCCGGATCGGACAGCGCCGGCACGTCGTAGCGCGAGCGCGTGAAGCAGTAGTAGTCGACCAGGTTGATCGCGCTCCAGGGCGTGAAGAACGCGAGCAGGAACAGGATGAACGCGGTGAATTCCTTCAGGAACGAATGGCGGCCCGCGAGCGCGATGAGCGTGGATACGCAGATCATCCCGAAGATGTACACGAGGCGGCTCTTCGACGACACGGCGCCCTTGCCGCGAAAGCCGCTGACGATCGTCGCCATCGACATGAAGCTGCCGTAGGCGTTGAGCGCCGTCACCGTCACCTTGCCGAACGCGATGCTGAAGTACAGCAGTGCGGCCACGGCGCCGGTCGAGCCGAGGCCGACGATATACGCCACCTCATGGTGCGCGAACTGGCTGCCGGCCAGTGCGGCCGCGAACACGCCGAACACCATCGCCGCCTGCGCGCCGATCACCGAGCCCAGGCCGACCGCGAGAAACGTCGCGACCGACGACGTCGAGCGCGGCAGGTAACGCGAATAATCGGCGACGTACGGACCGAACGCGATCTGCCACGACGCGGACAGCGACATCGACAGCAGGAAACTCGCGAGCGAGAAATGCCGGTTCGCGAGCAGCGCGCCGATGTCGTGGTTCGCGAACAGCTGCGTGAACATGTAGACGAACGCGGCGATGCCGATCACGCTCGCGACCCGGCCGACGGCATGGATCGCGCGATAACCGAACACGGTCAGCACGACGATCACGGCGGCGAACAGCAGGATGCCGGCCGCGTCGTCGACGTGCAGCAACTGCGCGACGGCCTGCCCGGCCAGGACCGAGCCGCTCGCGGAAAAGCCGATGTACATCAGGCACACGAGCACGATCGGGATCATCGCCCCATAGACGCCGAACTGCACGCGGCTCGAGATCATCTGCGGCAACCCGAGCTGCGGCCCCTGCGCGCCGTGCAGCGCCATCACCGCGCCGCCGACGAGCTGGCCGAGCAGCAGCGCGACCAGCGACCAGAACACGTCGCCGCCGAGCACGACGGCGAGCGCGCCCGTGACGATGGCCGTGATCTGCAGGTTGGCCGACAGCCACAGGGTGAACTGGCTCAGCAGGCCGCCGTGGCGCTCGGCGTCGGGAATGAAGTCGATCGAACGGACTTCGATCAGGCCGCCGGCTTTTCCACTGGGATTCGTTGACACGGGCAAATCTCCAAAATACTCAGGATCACAAATGGTTCGAACAAGACGGGAAGCTGCGAGCCGCCCTTTCGGCTCTGCGGGTGCGGGGCGCCGTGGATCGCCGGCATGCGCCACGCACGCACGGTTTGCGCGCTGGCGCGCAAGCGGCACGACGTGTGCCGACATTGCCAGCGGATGATCTTGTATATACAACTTGCGAGATATCGGTGATTACCCGGTATCGGCCGATTTTCGAAATCGTCCGAATAATCGGCACACGTTCGGCCAGTTTGGTCGAAAGCAGGACGTCGGAATAATGAAAGCTCAGGTGCGCGCGGGCGATGCCTGATCGGGTTCGGCCGTCATGTCGTCGGCGGGGAGCAGGTTCAGCATGCGCCGGGCTGCCTCGATATCGCGCACGTGCAGCCACTCGTCGTAATCGTCGCGGCGCAGGATCACGACGCCCCGCTTCTCTTCGCCGGGTCGATGCATCCGCGCAAACAGCGGGTGCGCGTCGGCGTTGACCGTGAGCATCGCCATGCCCACGCGTTCGCGGCCGTCGGCGCCTTCGTAGCGCCGCCAGATGCCGGCGACGCAGCACGGTTGCCAGCCGGCGACGCCGATCCGGTGCCACACGTTGCGACCGGTTTCGTAACAGGGCTCGACGATCCAGCGCACCGGAATCAGGCAGCGCTGGCCGTTGCGCCACGCGGTGCCGTAGAGCCGCGACGCGCCGACCGTTTCCGCCCGCGCGTTCACCGTATCGAGTTTCTTTCTTTTTCGGCCGTGCTCGTCGATCCGCTCGGGCTGCATGAATTTCGGCCAGAAACCGAACACGGCCGCGACGACCTCGAGGCCGTCGCCGTCGGCGCGCGCGACCGGTGCCGCGTAGTCGGGATACACGTCGGGTGCCCAGGGGTCGCGGCGGAACAGGTCGCCGATTCCGATCTTCAGTTCGCTGATGCCCGGGTCTTCATCGGGAGCGCGGTAGTGGGTGCACACGGCTCGGTGGACGGTGGAAGCAATGTCTCCATCGTAGGTCAGCGCAGGCGCCGCGGTCACGTTATCGCTTGGTATGACGAAACAGTTTTACGATTCGAAGAATCGACGCAGCGCCTCGCGCCTCCGACGCGTGCCGTCATGCGTGCCGCGCGATCCGCAGCGTCAGGATTTCGTCGCCGGCTTCGTCGAGCGTGCCCGTCGGCGTCCAGCCCAGATGCCGGTAGAAGCCGTACGAGCGCGACGCCGGATCGGTCGAGCAGCCGAGAAACAGCGACGTGAAGCCGTTCGCGGCGAACGCGTCGATCACCTGCCGCAGCAGCCGCTTGCCGATCCCCGCCCCCTCGTACTCGGGCAGGATCGCGAGCACGACGATCTCGCCCGATCCGGTGTCGCCGAAGCAGTAGCCGACCATGCGCCCGTTCGCGCAGCAGACCCGGCCCGAGACCAGGCCGTCCCGGATGCCGTCGCCCCAGCTTTCGACGGTGATGCCGAGGTCGCGCAACTGCGCGTCGGTGAATGCGTTCTCGCGCGTCTTGCCGCGCAGTTCGATGCACGCGGCCGCGTCGTCGGGAACGGCCTTGCGCCAGGTGAGTTCAGTCATCGTTCGATTTTTCCGTGGCGCGCCGGCGCGACGCATACAGGCAGATCAGCTCCAGCGCGATCGTCGCGCCGGCCAGCGACGTGATTTCCGCATGATCATACGGCGGCGACACTTCAACCACGTCCATGCCGACCAGGTTGATGCCCTCCAGGTGACGCAGGATCTCGAACGCCTGGTGGCTCGACAGCCCGCCCGAGACCGGCGTACCCGTACCCGGCGCGAACGCCGGATCGAGGCAGTCGATGTCGAACGTCAGGTACACGGGGTGATCGCCGACCCGGTCGCGAATGCGCGCGGCGATCGCGGCGGGCGTCGACGCATGCACGTGGCGCGCATCCTGGATGTCGAAACCCATCGGCGCGTCGTTGGTCGTCCGGATGCCGACCTGGGCCGACCGTCCGGGCACGACCCATCCTTCCCGCGCCGCGTGATAGAACATCGTCCCGTGATCGATACGCTTGACGCCGTGATCGGGCCACGTGTCGGTGTGTGCATCGAAATGGACGAGCGACAGCGGCCCGTGCACTTTCGCGTGCGCCTTCAGCAGCGGATACGTGATGAAGTGATCGCCGCCGAGCGTCAGCATCGCGCAGCCGCGCGCGAGGATTCCGTCGGCATGCCGCTCGATCGCGCCCGGCACCGATTCGGGCTGCCCGAGATCGAACGCGCAATCGCCGTAGTCGACCGCGGCCAGCACGTCGAACGGATCGAACGACCACGGCCACGGGCGCTCCCACGCGATGCCCGTCGACGCGATCCGCAACCCGCGCGGGCCGAAGCGCGTGCCGGGCCGGTGCGATGCGGCGGAATCGAACGGCACGCCCGTGATCGCGAGGTCGACGCCGTCGAGATCGCGGCTGAAACGCCGGCGCATGAAGCTCGTCGCGCCCGCGAAGGTCGGCTCGGCCTGCGTGCCGTAGAGGCTGTCGCGCGTGAATGCGAAATCGTTCTGGCTCATCGTCGGATTCCTGTCTGAAGGGGGACGGCCGCGCGGCTGGCGACCTCGTGCCCGATTCTGCCGCCCCGGCATCCGACGAAAAATATGAACTAACATAAGCCAACTTCACAAAATGCGACGTATCGCCATGCTGACCCGCTTGAGAGACATGGATGTGCAGCTGCTGCGGCTCTTTCTGACGATCGTCGAAAGCGGCGGCTTCAGCGCCGCGCAGGGCACGCTCGGCATGGCGCCTTCGACCATCAGCACGCAGATGGCCAAGCTCGAGACGCGTCTCGGGTTCCGGCTATGCGATCGTGGCAAGAGCGGCTTCCGGCTGACGCCGAAGGGCGAACGCGTGCTGCAGTCGACGCGGCGGCTCCTGCATGCGATGGACGTGTTCACGCGCGATACGCAGCACGTGTCGGGCACGTTGCTCGGCGAGCTGCGTATCGGGCTGTCCGAGCGGCTCGCACCGGACGTCGTCGAATCGATCGCGGCGGCTGTCGGCAGCTTCCGCGAACGGGCGCCTGATGTACTGCTCGAGATGATCGCGGTTCCGCCCGACGAACTTGAGCGCAGGCTGCTGAAGGGCGAATTGCAGCTCGCGATCGGCTACTTTTCCGGCCACCAGGCCGGCCTGCACTACGCACCGCTGTTCGTCGAGCACCAGTCGCTGCACTGCGGCGCCCGGCATCCGCTGTTTGCGAAAAAGACCGTGTCGGTCAACGACATCGCGCGCGCGAGCAACGTCGCGCGGCTCTACAAGACGAACACGTCGGGTGCGGCGCTGCGCAACGCGCAGCCGACCGCGTTCTCCGAAAACGTCGACGCCGACGTGATCTTCATCCTGTCCGGCGCGCATGTCGGCTTCCTGCCCGACCATGTCGCGGCGCCGTGGGTCGCCGCCGGGAAGATGCGCCGGCTGCTCGCGAGCAAGCTGAGCCATACGGTGGAATTCCAGCTCGCGACGCCGCGCAACTGCGACGGCGGCGAAGCGCTGGAAGCGTTCACGGCGGCGCTCGCCGAACAGTTCGGCGAGCTCGATGGCTTCGCTGGCCCGTGACCGGCGCGCGCCGCCCGTTGCGCGTCAGGCGAATAACCGGGAAAGCGGGCGGCCGAATGCGCGTCAGGCGAATAACCGGGAAAGCGGGCGGCCGAATGCGCGTCAGGCGAGCCGGTCGGACGCGATGACCTGCACGCCCGGCCGCGCGTCGATCGCCGCGTCGAGCAGCGCGCGGGCAATCCGCGACGCGGGATTCACGCGCCACTTCGCCGGCAACACGGGGCGAGCCGCGTTCAACGCGAACACCATCAGCCGCTCGCCGAGCCTGAATTCGTCGCGGCTGCCGCCGATCAGCCCGGGCCGCACATACGTGAGCGACGCGAACCCGACGCCGGCGAGCGCCTGCTCGACCTCGCCCTTCACGCGGTTGTAGAAGATGCTCGATGCCGGGTCCGCACCGAGTGCGGAATTCAGGACATAGGCCGGGGTGCCGTGGCGGTGCGCGAGCCGCGCGACCGCGAGCGGATAGTCGTGGTCGACGCGCCGGAACGCCGCCTTCGAGCCGGCGGCCCGCATCGTGGTGCCGAGCGTGCAGATCACGGCATCGGCATGCCACCAGTCGGCCACGTCGGGCAGATGATCGAAATCGACCTCGATCGCACGCATCTTCGGGTGCGGCGACAACGGGCGGCGCGCGAGGACGATCACCTGATCGACCCGCGCATCGGCGAGCGCGACTTCGAGGACGTGACGCCCGACGAGTCCGGTCGCGCCGACGAGCAGCAATTTCATGTCCGGTTCTTCCGTGTGGAGCCTGCGTGGGCGGAGCGGGAACGCCCCGGTTTCCGGCTTCCCACATGATCGTCGGCCGACTCGGCGCCGACAAGCGCCCAACATCTCGAAAAGTTACAGGCCGGGCTCATGGCAACGCTCCGACTTGACGCGGCACGCCTCCCGCCACGGTTCGCCGACGCTTCATTTCCACGCACATTCGAAATTTTTATCGCATCAAAGCGCTCGGTATCGATATTTATTCGACATCGATACGACAAATGACGCGACCACTGAAAAAGAAAGCGTTCATTTTCCGCCGTCTTTTGAACAAGGTGCCGGCGTCCACTACAAACCGGCCGTCTCCTGTCGCGACACGCTCGGCGCGACCCCCGTCCAGCGCTCGTATGCCTGCGAGAACGACGACATGTCGCTGAATCCCGGTTCCTGCGCGATTTCCTTGATCGACAGCCGCCCAGGTGACGATGCCGGAGAACGCGGGCCGCTATCCGCTCGAGCAGCCCGGGCTGCCGCAGATGATCGATGCGATCGATGCGTTCCATCGCGACGTGACGGCGCCCCACGTCGACCTGCGCGCGCCGTCATGACGAACGGCGCAAGCGCCGGCGCGGAATCCGGCGCAGCAAACGAAAAGCCGCCGATGCACGCGTTGCGCACCGGCGGCTTCGTGTCACCTGCGCCCGTCAGATGTGTAACGCATGCCCGAGCGCGCGCAGCGCGGCCTCCTGCAGTGCTTCACCCAGCGTCGGATGCGCATGGATCGTGCCGCCGATGTCCTCCAGCCGCGCGCCCATTTCCAGCGACTGCGAGAACGCCGCGGCCAGCTCCGACACGCCGCGCCCGACCGCTTGCCAGCCGACGATCAGGTGGTTGTCGCGCCGCGCGACGACGCGCACGAAGCCGTCGGTCGCCTGCAGCGTCATCGCGCGCCCGTTCGCCGCGAACGGGAACGACGCGCTCACGCAATCGACACCGGCCGCCCGTGCGTCGTCCGGCGACCAGCCGGCCGTGACGATCTCCGGATCGGTGAAGCACACGGCCGGGATCGACGCGGGCATGAACTTGCGGCGCTTTCCGGCGATCAGCTCGGCCACCATCTCGCCCTGTGCCATCGCGCGATGCGCGAGCATCGGCTCGCCAGCCACGTCGCCGATCGCCCAGACGTTGCGAATCGACGTCCGGCATTCGTCGTCGATCCACAGCGCGCGGCCGTTGCGATCGAGCGGCAACGACTCGAGCCCGAAACCGTCGACACGCGGCCGGCGGCCGACCGCAACCAGCACGCGATCGGCCGGCAGCGTCTGCTCCGCGCCGTCGGCGGCCTGCACGCGCACCGCGCCCTGTTCCGCGAGGCCGAGCACCTTGTGGCCGAGCAGCAGCCGCACGCCGAGCCGCGCGAGCGAATCGGCAACCGGCCGCGCGAGTTCGGCATCGTACGCGGGCAACACGCGCTCCGCCGCTTCGACGACGCTCACGTCGACGCCGAGCTTGCGATAGACGATCCCGAGTTCGAGCCCGATGTATCCGGCCCCGACCACGACCAGCCGCTTCGGCAAGGTCGTGGGCGACAGCGCCTCGGTGGACGACACGACATGCCCGCCAAACGGCATCGACGGCAGCGCGACCGGTTCGGAACCGGTCGCGAGCAGCAGGTGCTCGCAACTGATCCGCGTCGTGTGGCCGCCGGCGACGACGTCGACGGTCTTGCCGTCGACCACCTGTGCGTCGCCGTGCAGCACGCGCACGCCGTTCTTCTTGAGCAGCGCGCCGACACCGCGCGTGAGCCGGTCGACGATGCCGTCCTTCCATGCGACGCTTTTTGCGATGTCGATCTCGGGCTTGCTCACACGAATCCCGAGTGCGCCCTCGCCCGCGTGGCCGCGCGCCTGTTCGAATGCGTCGGCCACGTGGATCAGCGCCTTCGACGGAATGCAGCCGATGTTCAGGCACGTGCCGCCGAGACGGTCGCGCTCGACGAGCACGGTCGGGATGCCGAGCTGGCCGGCGCGAATCGCGGCGACGTAGCCGCCCGGGCCGCCGCCGATCACCAGTAGCGTGGTGTGTTCGTTCTTCATTGCGCTCACTCCACGAACAGCAGTGCCGGGCGCTCGAGCACCGCGCGCACCGCCTGGATGAATTCGGCCGCGTCCGCGCCGTCGACGACACGATGGTCGAACGACGACGACAGGTTCATCATCTTGCGGGCGACGACCGCGCCGTCGCGGAACATCGGCCGCTCGACGATCCGGTTCACGCCGACGATGCCGACCTCGGGATGATTGATGACCGGCGTCGACACGATGCCACCGAGCGCGCCGAGGCTCGAAATCGTGATCGTCGAGCCGCTCAGTTCGTCGCGCTGCGCGCGGTTCGTGCGCACCGCGTCGGCGAGCCGCGCGATCTCGGCGGAAATCGACCACACGTCCTTCGCTTCCGCGTGACGCAGCACCGGCACCGTGAGGCCGCTGTCCGTCTGCGTCGCGACGCCCATGTGCACCGCGCCGTAGCGCGTGACGACACCCGCTTCGTCGTCGAAACGCGCGTTGATCTGCGGAAAGTCGCGCAACGCGATCACCATCGCGCGGATCAGCAGCGGCAGCGGCGTGAGCTTGCCGCGCGTGTCGCCGTAGCGGCGGTTCAGATCCGTCCGCAACGATTCGAGCTCGGTGACGTCGATCTCCTCGACGTAGCTGAAATGCGGAATGCGGCGCTTCGCTTCCTGCATCTTGCGCGCGATCGCGCGCCGCAAGCCGATGACCGGCACCTCGGTTTCGTCGTTGCGTTCGTCGTAGCCGTGCGCCCGCGATCCGCGTGCGCCGCGCGCCGCACCGCCACCGCTGCCCGCATACGCATCGAGATCCGCGTGCAGGATCCGGCCGGCTTCCCCCGTGCCGCGCACATAACGCAGCTCGATGCCCATGTCCCATGCGCGCTGGCGCACGGCCGGCGACGCGAGCGGCCGTTCACCCGGCGCGAGTGCCGCGCGCGGCGGCTCCACGTGTTCCTTGCGTTCGGCGTGCTTCGCTTGACGCGGCTCCGCAGGCGCGTGCTTCGTCGCCGGCCTGGCGGGCGACTCTGCCGGCGCGTCGGCCGCCGCCGTCGACGGCGCGGCCGCGACCGGTGCGGTTTCTACCTTTGATTCCCGCACCGGTGCGCCGGCCTTCAGGTTGCCGGCGCCTTCGACCTCGAGGCGGATCAGCTCGCTGCCGACCGCCATCATCTCGCCGATCCGGCCGCCGAGTTCGATCACCTTGCCCGTCACCGGCGACGGAATCTCGACCGCCGCCTTGTCGGTCATCACATCGGCGAGCGGCTGGTCTTCCTTGATCGTCTGCCCGACTTCCACGTGCCAGGCCACCAGTTCGACCTCGGCAATCCCTTCGCCGATATCCGGCATCTTGATGACATGAATCCCCATCTCACGCCTCCATCACGCGTCGCAACGCTTCACCGACCCGGGCCGGGCCCGGAAAGTACGCCCACTCCTGCGCATGCGGATAGGGCGTGTCCCAGCCCGTCGTGCGCTCGACCGGCGCCTCGAGGTGGTAGAAGCAATGTTCCTGGACCAGCGACACCAGTTCCGCCCCGTAACCGCAGGTGCGCGTCGCCTCGTGCACCACGACGCAGCGCCCGGTCTTGCGCACCGACGCGACGACCGTGTCGAGGTCGAGCGGCCACAGCGTGCGCAGGTCGATCACCTCCGCATCGATGCCCGTCTCCTCGGCTGCGGCGAGCGACACGTGCACCGTCGTGCCGTAGGTCAGCACCGTCACGTCGTTGCCGGGACGCACCACGGCGGCCGTATCGAGCGGCACCGTGTAGTAGCCCTCGGGCACCGCGCTCGACGGATGCTTGAGCCACGACGTGACGGGCCGGTCGTGATGGCCGTCGAACGGCCCGTTGTACAGCCGTTTCGGCTCGAGGAAGATCACCGGATCGTCGTTCTCGATCGACGCGATCAGCAGCCCTTTCGCGTCGTACGGATTCGACGGCATCACCGTGCGCAGCCCGCACACCTGCGTGAACATCGCCTCCGGGCTCTGGCTGTGCGTCTGGCCGCCGTAGATGCCGCCGCCGCAGGGCATGCGGATCGTCATCGGTGCGGTGAACTGGCCGGCGGAGCGATAGCGCAGCCGCGCGCCTTCCGACACGATCTGGTCGGATGCCGGGTAGAAATAATCGGCGAACTGGATCTCGCACACCGGGCGCAGCCCGTATGCGCCCATCCCCACCGCCGCGCCGACGATCCCGCTTTCGGAGATCGGCGCATCGAACACGCGCGACTTTCCGTATTTGTTCTGCAGTCCTTCGGTACAGCGGAACACGCCGCCGAAATAACCGACGTCCTGCCCGAACACGACCACGTCGCTGTCGCGCCCGAGCATCACGTCCATCGCCGAGCGCAGCGCCTGGATCATCGTCATCGGCTGCGTTGCCGTGCCTGTCTCGTGTTGCGCCATGATCATGCTCCCAGTTCCTGGCGCTGACGGCGCAGGTGCGCGGGCAGCTCCTTGTAGACGTCGTCGAACATCGAGGCCGGCGACGGAATCCGGTCGTCGGCCAGCGTGCCGAATTTTTCCGCTTCCTTCTGCGCGGCGATCACCTCGGCCTCGAGCTCGGCCGTCAACGCTTCGTGTGCGCTGTCCGACCAGATGCCCTTGACGATCAGGTGACGCTTGAAGCGTTCGACAGGGTCGCCGAGCGGGAAATGGGACCAGTCGTCGCTCGGCCGGTACTTGGTCGGATCGTCCGACGTCGAATGCGCGCCCGCACGGTAGGTCACCCACTCGATCAGCGTCGGGCCGAGGTTGCGGCGCGCACGTTCGGCCGCCCAGCTCGACGCCGCGTAGATCGCGAGGAAGTCGTTGCCGTCGACCCTCAGCGACGCGATCCCGCAGCCGACGCCGCGCCCCGCGAACGTCGTGCCCTCACCGCCCGCGATCGCCTGGAACGTCGAGATCGCCCACTGGTTGTTGACGACGTTCAGCACGACCGGCGCGCGGTACACGTGCGCGAACGTGAGCGCGGTGTGGAAGTCGGATTCGGCCGTCGCGCCGTCGCCGATCCACGCGGACGCGATCTTCGTGTCGCCCTTGATCGCCGACGCCATCGCCCAGCCGACCGCCTGGATGAACTGCGTCGCGAGGTTGCCGGAAATGGAGAAAAAGCCCGCGTCGCGATCCGAGTACATCACGGGGAGCTGGCGGCCCTTGAGCGGGTCGCCTTCGTTCGACATCAGCTGGCAGATCATGCGCTCGAGCGGCACGTCGCGTGCGATCAGGATGCTCTGCTGGCGGTAGGTCGGGAAGCACATGTCGCCGTCGCGCAGCGCCATCGCATGCGCGGTGCCGATCGCCTCTTCGCCGAGGCTCAGCATGTAGAAGGAGATTTTTTTCTGGCGCTGCGCGATCATCATGCGCGCGTCGAAAATGCGGGTCTTGAGCATCGCGCGCAGGCCGGCGATCAGCCGCGCATCGTCGAGATCCGGTGCCCACGGGCCGACGGCCTTGCCGTTGTCGTCGAGCACGCGCACGAGGCTGCGGGCGAGATCGGCGGTGTCCGCCGCGGCTACGTCGATCGGCGGGCGGCGGACTGCGCCGGCCGGCGATAGATGCAGATAGGAAAAATCCGTCTTGCAGCCCGGGCGCCCGGTGGGCTCCGGCACATGCAGACGCAATGGCTCTGACAGGCTCATCGTGTCGTCTCCACGCTCGATTGTGTCTCACGCTGTTTGGGAACGCGCGACCGGTTGCCGGCCTGCGCGTGGGCTGACGGGCGGATAAGCACGTCAACCTTCAAAATTTATGCCCTGCGGCGACGGACGTCGATGCCCAAGCCGCTCGATCGCGGTGAGCAGATTTGCCATGACGGGCGTCGGCAGGCCATCTGCATTGCCGGCGGGGTAAACCCATGACGCATTTGCGGCGGTGCGGTACCCGGTGCGCAGTGCCGGGGCATCGACGCCGGACGGATCGGCGCACCCGGGCTGCATGACGACACGAAGCAAAAGACCCCGCGGAATCCTGGATATCCGCGGGGTCTCTTGTCGTCTGTTCGGGCGCGTCAGCGCGCCCTGGGCGATCGTTGCGGCGTGCGACGGATCATGCGTCGGGGCGAAACAGGTCGAACCGGCTGTCGGGCTTGACGTGCACGTAGGCCGACGGGCCGCCCGCGCGCAGAATGATGCCGGCGCCGAACGTGTCGAAGATGCCGTCCTTCAGCAGATCCTGCCGGATATGAACGGCGATGACCTCGCCGAGCACCAGCGACGCCGGCGTTTCCACGCCCTGGTGATCGCGCAGGCGAACCACGTCGGTCACCTTGCATTCGAAGTTGACGCCGCTTTCCGCCACGCGCGGCACGTCGACCAGGCGCGACGGCACGGCGGTCAGGCCGCCAAGTTCGAACTCGTCTACCTCATACGGCACCGCGGCACACGTCTGGTTCATCCGCTCGGCAAGCTCGCGCGTGGCGAGGTTCCACACGAACTCGCCGGTCTCCTGCACGTTGCGCAGGCTGTCCTTGGCGGCGACGCTCGAAAAGCCGATGATCGGCGGATGGTAGTTGAATGCGTTGAAGAAGCTGTAGGGCGCGAGGTTGACCGTACCGTCGCTGCCGCGCGACGAGATCCAGCCGATCGGGCGCGGGCCCACGATCGCATTCAAGGGATCATGTGCAAGGCCGTGGCCTTGCGACGGTTCGTAATAGTGGTGGGTCGAATCGGTCATGACGGGCGGTCTTGCGGCATGCAAACTGCGTTGGATTCCATCGGCGAATCACGCGGGCCGATGACGGTAACGGCGTTCGGTACGACGTGCGCGGCCAGTATCACATGGCGTCGCGTTCGCTGCCTCGAAGGGCCGGTGGACGCAGATGAACCGCAAGGCGCCGTCGCGCGGATCGAACGACCGGACGAAGGCAGCGCGACAGCGGCAACGTTCCGCGCTCACGCGCGTCCGGACGCACCAAAAACAAAAAACCCGCGAGCATATGGCTTCTCGCGGGCTTTCTTCCCTTCATCGAATCGCGCTGAAAGCGATCGTGGTGCCGGGGACCGGACTCGAACCGGCAAGCCAGTTAAGGCGGCGGATTTTCGTCACACTGCTTCTTTCAAAGCCGGCGTCGCGGACGCGATGCCGTTCGTGCGCTGGACTATGCCTTCACCGTCGCGCGCGGGCGTGCCTGCTGCCCGTGCGCCTTAGGCGCCCCCCGTCTAGTCTCTACACCTTCCTCGCGGATGCCGCGAGGCTTGGCTCGGCGTTGCCTCGATGCGCGCATCAGGGGTTTCGCCGAATTTGAAGGGTTCTGCACCGACCGTTTCCGGCCGGGCACTCAATCTTTTAAGTCCGCTATGTTTACCAATTTCATCACCCCGGCAAGAGGGCGGACGCGATTCTACCATTGCTTGCGCATGCGTTCCCTTATTCTGCGCCGCCGCATGGCGACATCTCCCGGCGCCGCACGGATTCATCCTGTGCAATCGACGCCGGAACAGCGCCGCCCACGATTTTCTCCCGCGCCGCAACATCCCCGATACAATCGGATCCGCGTCGTCCGGCGGCCTCATCCGTCAGATGTTTGTATCGCGCTCTTTGCGAAACAGGCATCGCTTGCGTCATCGCGAAGTCACAAACGTTTTCGATAATTTCCCGGCCGAAAACGTTTACATCGCGTTATTTCATGACCTCGACCATCAAGGACGTCGCTGCCCTCGCGGGCTTCTCGATCGCCACCGTCTCGCGCGCGATCAACGCACCGCATACCGTCAGCCCCGCCACGCTGCAGACCATCCGCACCGCGATCGACACGCTGCAATTCCGCCCGAGCCCGCTCGGCCGGCAACTGCGCGGCGAGCGCACGCGGCTCGTCGGCGTCGTCGTGCCGACGCTGTCGAACCCCGTGTTCGCCGACTGCCTGCAAGGCATCGACGAGCTCGCGACCGCGGCCGGCTTCAAGCTGATCCTGATGACGACCGAATACGATGCGGCGCGCGAGCGTCACGCGATCGAGACGCTGCGCGAGCAGCGCGTCGAAGGGCTGATCCTCACCGTCGCCGACGCGGACACGCACCCGTTGCTCGACATGCTCGACCACGAAGGCCCGCACTACGTGCTGATGCACAACGACACGCAGCGCCGCCCGTCGGTGTCGGTCGACAACCGCAGCGCCGCCTATGACGGCGTGCGCCTGCTGACCGCGCGCGGTCACCGCCGCGTGCTGATGCTGGCCGGCTCGCTCGCCGCGTCGGATCGCGCACGCCAGCGCCATCTCGGTTATGCGCAGGCACTCGAGGAAAGCGGCGTTGCCACGCTGCCTCCGGTCGAAGTCGACTTCAACGCGCCCGAGCTGCCCGATGCGGTGCTCGCGCATCTCACCGCACACGCGACGCGCCCGACCGCCCTCTTCTGCAGCAACGACCTGCTCGCGATGGTCGTAATGCGCGGCCTGCGCCGCGCGGGCTTCTCGATCCCGGACGACCTGTCGGTGCTCGGCTTCGACGGGATCGCGATCGGCGAATTGCTCGCGCCGCCGCTCGCGAGCGTCGCGACGCCGAACCGCGACATCGGTCGCCATGCATGGCAACGTCTCGTCGAATGCATCGGCGGCGCGGCAATCGAACGCTCGTCGCTGATCCTGCCGCACGTGGTGCGCGACGGCGCAACCGTCGCCCCGCCGGCCACCGACCTGCAACTGCGCAAGGCCTGAACGCGCACACCGCCCCTGATCGCCTCACCCCAGCGCCTCACCCTCGCCCGGAGACCTACCGTGTCCTTTCGCCTGACCTCGCTGCTGCGCGCGCTTGCAGCTCCCGTAGCCTGCGCCGCGCTTATCGCCGGCGCGCCCGCCGCCCACGCCGACGAAACGGCGATCTGCTACAACTGCCCGCCCGAATGGGCCGACTGGGCCGCGCAGATCGCCGCGATCAAGCAGAAGACCGGCATCCGCGTGCCGTTCGACAACAAGAACTCGGGCCAGTCGATCGCGCAGCTGATCGCCGAGCAGAAGAGCCCGGTGGCCGACGTCGTCTACCTCGGCGTGTCGTCGGCGTTCCAGGCGAAGGACAAGGGCGTGATCGCGCCGTACAAGCCCGCGCACTGGAACGACATCCCCGCGAACCTGAAGGACCCGCAAGGCTACTGGTTCGCGATCCACTCGGGCACGCTCGGCTTCTTCGTGAACAAGGACGCGCTCGACGGCAAGCCGGTGCCGCGCTCGTGGGCCGACCTGCTGAAGCCGGAATACAAGGGCATGGTCGGTTATCTCGACCCGTCGAGCGCGTTCGTCGGTTATGCGGGCGCGGTCGCCGTGAACCAGGCGCTCGGCGGCAGCCTCGACAACTTCAAGCCGGCGCTCGACTGGTTCAGGAAGCTGAAGGCGAACGCGCCGATCGTGCCGAAGCAGACCGCGTATGCGCGCGTGCTGTCGGGCGAGATTCCGATCCTGCTCGACTACGACTTCGATGCGTATCGCGCGAAGTACAAGGACAGCGCGAACGTCGAGTTCGTGATTCCGAAGGAAGGCACGATCGCGGTGCCGTACGTGATGAGTCTCGTGAAGGGCGCACCGCACGACGCGAACGGCAGGAAGGTGCTCGACTTCGTGCTGTCCGACGAAGGCCAGAAGCTGTGGGCCAACGCGTACCTGCGTCCGGTTCGCGCTCAAGCGCTCGGCGCCGACGTCGCGTCGAAGTTCCTGCCGGCGAGCGAATACGCCCGCGCGAAATCGGTCGACTTCGGCAAGATGGCGGCCGGCCAGCAGGCATTCGGCCAGCAGTACCTGCAGGTCATGCAGTAAGCGCCAGGACGCAACCGATGCTCGACCTGACTTTCCCGCTGCGCTGGCGCGTCGCGCTCGTCGCGCCGGCGCTCGCGGTGTTCGCCGCGTTCTGGCTGCTGCCGATGGCGGCGCTCGTCCGGGTGTCCGCCGACGGCGCATTCTTCCCGCACTACGCGGCCCTGCTCGGCAATGCACGCTACATGAAAAGCCTCGGCGAAACCGTCGCGCTCTCCGCGGGCGTCACGCTCGCGACGCTCGCGCTGTCGACCGTCTCGGGCCTCCTGCTCGCGCGCCGCGAATTCGCGGGCAAGCGCGTGCTGCTCGCGCTGCTCACGTTCCCGCTCGCGTTCCCGGGCGTCGTGGTCGGCTTCATGGTGATCATGCTCGCCGGCCGGCAGGGGCTGATCGGCATGCTGTCCGCGAAGCTCACCGGCGACAAGTGGGTGTTCGCGTACTCGGTCGCCGGGCTGTTCGTCGGCTACCTGTACTTCTCGATTCCGCGCGTGATCGTCACCGTGATCGCGGCCGCATCGAAGCTCGACGCGTCGCTCGAGGAAGCCGCGCGTTCGCTCGGCGCGTCGCCGTGGCGCATCTTCGTCGACATCGTGCTGCCGGCGCTCGCGCCGGGCCTGATCGCGGCGGGCGCGATCTGCTTCGCGACCGCGATGGGCGCGTTCGGTACCGCATTCACGCTCGCCACCGACCTGAACGTGCTGCCGATGACGATCTACACCGAGTTCACGCTGAACGCGAACATCGCGACGGCGGCCGGCCTGTCGATCGTGCTCGGCATCGTCACCTGGGCCGTGCTCGCGCTCGCGCGCCGCTTCACCGGCCACACCGCCGCCGCCGCGGCCTGAGGATTTCCGCATGCAATCGCTTTCCGGCTCTTCCGCGCCGTCGCCTTCGCCGGCACCTGCTCCCGCGCAGGCGAACGGTGTCGCCCGCCGCGCGCCGCGCGTCACCGGCGCGCGCATGATCGCCGCGCTGCAATGGGGCGTCACGCTGCTGCTGTGCGCGTTCCTGATCGTGCCCGTCGTGATGTCGGTGCTCGCGGGCCTCACCGTCAACTACTTTCGCGGCCTGTCGAGCGGCCTCACGCTGCGCTGGCTGGAACAAGTGTGGCAGCAGTATCACGGCTCGGTCGCGCTGTCGCTCTACGTCGCGTTCGCGACGCTCGCGATCGTGCTCGTCGTCGGCGTGCCGGCCGGTTATGCGCTCGCGCGCAGCAAGCACCGCGTCGCACGCGCGATCGAGGAGGCACTGGTGCTGCCCGTCGCGCTGCCCGGCCTCGCGTCGGCGCTCGCGCTGCTGGTCGTCTACGGCGGCTTCACCGCGTTCCGGATGAGCCTGTGGTTCATCGTCGCCGGCCACGTCGTGTTCACGCTGCCGTTCATGGTGCGCGCGGTGGCAGCCGTCGCGGCCGGTGCCGACCTGCGCACGCTCGAGGAAGGTGCGGCCAGCCTCGGCGCATCGTTCGTCACGCGCTTCGTCACGATCGTGCTGCCGAACCTGCGCCCCGGCATCGTTGCGGGCGCGCTCGCGGTGCTCACGCTGTCGATCGGCGAATTCAACCTCACGTGGATGCTGCACACGCCCGACACCAAGACGCTGCCGGTCGGGCTCGCCGATACCTATGCGTCGCTGCGCCTCGAAGTCGGCAGCGCGTACACGATCCTGTTCCTGCTGATGACGCTGCCGCTGCTCGTCGCGATGCAGTGGCTCGGCGTCGATCCATCCGGCTCACGCGCGCTCAAGAAGCGCCCGCGCTGAATCTCTCGCAGACATGAAACTCGATTCCACTCCCATCACCCTGACCCGCTGTGCGAAGACGTTCCGCGGCACGCGCGTGCTCGAACCGCTCGACCTGTCGATCGGCGCGGGCGAAACGCTCGTGCTGCTCGGGCCGTCGGGCTGCGGCAAGACGACCACGCTGCGCCTGATCGCGGGCCTCGACACGCCGGATGCCGGCGGCACGATCGCCTTCGGCCACGACGACGTCACCGCGTTGCCGATCGAGCGCCGGCAGGTCGGCATGGTGTTCCAGAACTACGCGCTGTTTCCGAACCTGACGGTGCGCGGCAACGTCGGCTACGGGCTGAAGATCCGCAAGACCGAGCCGCGCGCGCTGCGCACGCGCGTCGACGAGCTGCTCGCGATGATGCGGCTCGACGCGCATGCGGACAAGCCGGTCGACCAGTTGTCGGGCGGCCAGCGGCAGCGCGTCGCGCTGGCCCGCGCGCTGGCGGTGCGACCGCGCGTGCTGCTGCTCGACGAGCCGCTGACCGCGCTCGACGCGAAGCTGCGCGACGTGCTGCGTCGCGAGATGAATGCGCTGCTGCGCGAGCTCGGCGTGACGACGGTCTACGTGACGCACGACCAGGCCGAAGCGATGGAGCTCGGCGACCGGATCGTCGTGATGGGCGCGGGCCGCATCGAGCAGATCGGCACGCCGCGCGACATCTACTACCAACCGGCGAACCGCACGGTCGCGCAGTTCATCGGCACGCTGAACCGGCTCGCCGGGCAGTGGCGCGACGGAACGCTGGTGACCACGGGCGGCGCGATCGTCACGCCGCATGCGGCCGACGAGTGGTTCTTCCGCCCCGAGGATGCGCAACTCGCCGATCCCGCGCATGCGCCGCTGCGCGGCGCGGTCAGCGCGTGCGCGTTCCTCGGCGAGCGCACGCGGCTCACGATCGAGCACGCGGCCCCCGATGCGCTCGTGATCGACGTGCCGGGCCGCATCGCGCTCGCACGCGGTACGGCGGTCGGCCTCGCGATCGCACCGGAAGGCCTGATCGCGCTCGGCGCGTAATCCATCGTTCGGGCATCATTCATGCAGCCCCCCACCGCGGCGCGCGACGCCGTCGCGACAACAACCAGACGATTCCGAGGAACGACGATGCTGCTTGCTCAAATCAGCGATCTCCACATCAAGCGTCCGGGCCAGCTCGCGTACCGGCGCGTCGACACGGCGGCCGCGCTCGCGCGCTGCATCGACAGACTGAACGCACTCGTGCCGCGCCCCGACGCCGTGCTCGTCACCGGCGACCTCACCGACTTCGGCCACGATGAAGAGTACGGCAACCTGCGCGGGCTGCTCGCGGCGCTCGAGATTCCGTACTACCTGATGATCGGCAATCACGACGACCGCGCCGGGCTGCGCCGCGCGTTTGCCGATCGCACCGAGCTGCAGGATGGCGAATTCGTGCAGTACGCGCTCGACGTCGGCGCGGTGCGCGTGCTCGCGCTCGATTCGCAGGTGCCCGGCGCAAGCCACGGCGACCTGTGCGACGCACGGCTCGCGTGGCTCGCCGCGCAGCTCGACGCCGCGCGCGACCGGCCCGTGATCGTCGCGCTGCATCATCCACCGTTCGCGGCGGGAATCGGCCACATGGACAAGCTGCGCCTCGCGCCCGCCGCCGCCGCGAAACTCGACGCGTTGCTGCGCGCTCATCCGAACGTCGAGCGCGTGCTGTGCGGCCACGTGCATCGCACGATGTTCACGCGCTTCGGCGGCACGCTCGCGTCCGCGGTGCCGTCGCCCGCGCATCAGGTCGCCTTCGACCTGCGAACCGACGCGCCGTCCGCATTCCGGCTCGAGCCGCCGGCGTTCGCGGTTCACCGTCATGCGCCCGATACGGGGATGACGTCGCATCACGTGTATGTCGATGAAGGCGCCGGGCCTTATCCGTTCTACGAGCCGACGGGCGAGCTGGTCGATTGACGGAGTGAAGCGCGCGCGGTGACGAGGCGGCGGACGGCCGGTTTGCCGACCTGCCGACCTGCCGATTTGCCGATTTGCCGATTTGCCGATTTGCCGATTTGCCGATCTGCCGATCTGCCGACTCTGCCGGCTCTGCCGGCTTCGCCGGTCCGCCGCCCCGCCGCGCGCCCGGCAGGATTCACGCCGCTCCGGTATGATCGGCAGCCTTGACCGGCGCCCCGCGCGCCTGCGCACCCGACGCGTGCGCCGCGCGCCGCGCCGCCCCACTCCGTCCGCGCAGCCATGTCCACCGCCTCCACCGACCATCCGACCGACGCCGCCTCGCCCCACTATTCGCGCAGCCTGCTGTTGCTGCTCGCGACGATCGCGGGCGTATCCGTCGCGAACATCTATTACAACCAGCCGCTGCTCGACAGCTTCCGCTCCGCGTTTCCCGATGGCGCTTCGTGGATCGGCGCGGTGCCGACCGCGACGCAGCTCGGCTATGCGGCCGGCATGTTCCTGCTCGCGCCGCTCGGCGACCGCTTCGACCGCCGCCGGCTGATCCTGATGCAGATCGCCGGCCTGTCGGTCGCGCTGATCGTCGCGGCCGCCGCGCCGTCGCTGGCCGTGCTCGCCGTCGCGAGCCTCGCGATCGGCGTACTCGCGACGATCGCGCAGCAGGCCGTGCCGTTCGCCGCCGAGATCGCGCCGCCGGCCGAACGCGGGCACGCGGTCGGCACCGTGATGAGCGGCCTGCTGCTCGGCATCCTGCTCGCGCGCACCGCCGCCGGTTTCGTCGCCGAATATTTCGGCTGGCGCGCGGTGTTCGCCGCGTCGGTCGCGGCGCTCGTCGCGCTCGCCGCCGTGATCGTGCTGCGGCTGCCGCGCAGCTCGCCGACTTCAACGCTGTCGTACGGCAAGCTGCTCGGCTCGATGTGGCATCTGGCGGTCGAACTGCGCGGGCTGCGCGAGGCGTCCTTGACGGGCGCCGCGCTGTTCGCGGCATTCAGCGCGTTCTGGCCCGTGCTCACGCTGCTGCTCGCCGGCGCGCCGTTCCATCTCGGCCCGCAGGCGGCCGGCCTGTTCGGGATCGTCGGGGCGGCGGGCGCCCTCGCGGCGCCCTACGCGGGCCGCTTCGCGGACAAGCGCGGCCCGCGCGCGATCATCTCGCTCGCGATCGCGCTGCTCGCGCTGTCGTTCGTGATCTTCGCGCTGTCGGGCTCGAGCCTCGTCGGGCTCGTGATCGGCGTGATCGTGCTGGACGTCGGCGTACAGGCCGCGCAGATCTCGAACCAGTCGCGCATCTATGCGCTGAAGCCCGAGGCGCGCAGCCGCGTGAACACGGTGTACATGGTGTGCTATTTCATCGGCGGCGCGCTCGGCTCGTCGGCCGGTGTGGCCGCATGGCACGCGTTCGGCTGGATCGGCTTGTGCGCGACCGGGCTGGCGTTCACCGCGCTGGCGGGCTGGTTCCACCATCGCGGCGGCCGGCGCGACTGAACGCGACCGGCCACGGCAGCGTCACGCGTCGCTGCGGGGCGCTGCCGGCTCGGCGGCGGGCGGCGGCGCGAACGCCGGCGCCGGATCCACGACCCCGGCGGGGTCCATCACGGCAGCCGGGGTCGGCACGGCCAGCGGAACGGCGGAAGGCGCCAGGATCGGTGCCGGATCCGGCACCGCGATCTGCTCGGGTGCGGACGAAGCCTCCGCCGCCGACGTGGCTGCCGCGCGCGCCGCGGGCCGGCGCGCCGGATCGAACACGAACGACAACCCGACGCTGCCGAGGATCGCGACGGTCGCGACCACGGTCGCCATCGTCACCGGCTCGCCCAGCAGCAGCGCACCGAGCGCGACCGCGACGATCGGGTTCACGTACATGCAGCTGCTCGCGATGATCGGGCTCGTGTGGCGGATCAGGTAGCCGTACGCAACGTACGCGGCCATCGTGCAGAACACCATCAGGTACAGGAACGCGAACACGGGCCCCACCATCACGTGTTCGATGCGCTCGCCGATCAGCCAGGCGACGAGCGTCGAAATCATGCCGCCCAGGCCGATCTGCAGCGACGTCGACAGGAACAGGTCGGACGGAAGCTTGAGCCGCGTCGCGAGATGCGCGCCGCCGGCCCAGAACAGTGCGCCGGCCAGCACGCAGATCGTGCCGAGCGCCGAATTCTGCGCGGCCGCGCCGCCCGAATTCAGCACGACGATGCCGACCATCCCGAGCGCGACGGCCGCCCACTCGCCTTTCGTGACCGGCCGCCCGGCGACCGCCGCGATCACGGTCGCGAACAGCGGCACCGTGGCCACCATCACCGCGGCCGAACCGCTGCTGACCGAACTGATCCCGAGCGCGATCGTGCCGGACGACAGCGCGACGAGCATCGTGCCGACGATCCCCGCATTGCGGATTTCGAGCAGCGTCGGCCATTCGGGCTTGCGCCGCAGCGCGAAGATGAACAGGCCGATCCCGCCGAGCAGGTTGCGCAGCCCCGACAGCAGCAGCGGCGGGAACGACTGCAGCGCGAAATGCAGGCCGCTGTAGGTCGAACCCCAGACGAAATAGATGAACACGAGCGCCAGCGCGACGCGGCCGCCGCGGCTTTGCGGCAGGCGGATCCGGAACGAGAAGCGGGCGAGGAAATCGAGGAGACGGTCGAGCGGCGTCATCGCGCAGCCTGCCCGCACGTCGCGCCGCGTGCTCCGCTGAAAGACGCCGGCGATGCCGGCAAACAGCCCTGGCGGGACCGGGAAGGCAGAGCGAACGTGCGGAACGACATGGCAGTGCGAACGGCGACGAAAGAGAACCGGCAGGCGGCGGCAGAGGGACAAAAAAAATGCGCGCAACCGCTTCGGCTGCGCACGCTCGGCATTATGGCATCAAGGATTCGAAAGCATCATCGGACCTGTCTGAAAGGATCGCGAATGATGTTTCCGCGCGACATTTTACGGCCGGCGGGCGGGTGAAATCGGGGGCCGGATACGCCGCGCGCATGCGCTGCCGGTGCCGGCTCGCCCCCACTGCCAACGGCAATCCGCCGCGCGCGAGCCAGGCATCGGCCGAACGGCCAGTCCTGCACACCGGCCACGGCTTCCCCCTTATCGTGACGGTCGACTCACGCGCCGCATGCCCTGCGCGACCTTCCTTCAAAACCCGCCACGCCCATACAAAATTTTGTATAATTCGACCATTCTTCCGCCGAAGCCGGTTGTTTTCGTCGGCAGCGCCCTCGCCGATCTTCGCGGTTTTCCGCTGCCCGCGCGACGCGAAGCCGGCCACCAGATCGACCAGGTGCAACGCGGCCTGGCGCCGGACGACTGGAAGCCGATGCGCACCGTCGGCGTCGGCGTGCGGGAAATTCGCCTGCGCGAAACGAGCGGTGCATTCCGGATCATTTACGTCGCGACCTTCGCCGACGCCGTCTACGTGCTTCACTGCTTCAGGAAGCAATCGGCGCGCACGACCAGGGCCGATATCGATCTGGCCGCCCGGCGCTATCGCGCGCTGATGATGGAGAGGAAACGATGACCAACGAACGTTACGCGAGCGTCTGGGACGCAATCGAGGGCCAGCCGGCCGAAGCCGAGAACATGAAGCTGCGCTCCGAACTGATGATCGCACTCAAGCAGCGCATCGCGCAGCTCGAGCTCAGCCAGGCCCAGGCCGCGAAACAGCTGGGTGTCACGCAACCGCGCGTCTCCGACCTGCTGCGCGGCAAGATCAACCTGTTCGGGCTCGACGCGCTCGTCAACATGGCGGCGGCTGTCGGCCTGCGCGTCGACCTCCAGGTGCGTGAATCCGCGTGATGCATCGCGGCACGCACCGCCACCGCATGCCACGCATCGCTCACGATCCGCCGAACCAGTTGTACCCCTGATCCACCCAATAGCCGCCCGGATACGTATCGGTCACGAAGATTTCCATGATGTGCTTCGGGTTCTTGTAGCCGAGCTTGGTCGGCATCCGCAGCTTCATCGGGAAGCCGAATTCCGGCGGCAGCCGGCGGCCGTCGTAGTCGAACGCGAGCAGCGTCTGCGGATGCAGCGCGGTCGGCATGTCGATGCTCTCGTAGTAATCGTCCGCGCACTTGAAGCCCACGTACTTCGCCCGTGTATCGGCGCCGGCCCGTGCGAGAAACGCGCCGAACGGCGTGCCGCCCCAGCGGCCGATCGCGCTCCACCCTTCCACGCAGATATGTCGCGTGATCTGCTCCGCGTGCGGCAGCGCATACAGTTCGTCGAGCGTCCACACGCGCTTGCCCGTCACGCGGCCGGACAGCACGAGCCGGTACGTCGACGCATCGACGTGCGGCACGTCGTCGATCCCGTAGTACGCGTTGAACGGGAACGGTCGCGTGATGTCGGCTTCGGTGTAGGTCGGTGCGAGCCGTTCGCCGCTGAACAGCCAAGCCTGCACGCGGTCGTTCATGCGCGACACCGTCTCGAGGAACGTGTTGACCGACGCGTCGTCCTTCAACGTGCAGCCGGTCAGCATCGTCAGGCCGCCGAGCGTCAGGATGCGCCGGTTGAAGAGGCGCCGCGACGGCATCTCGAGCTCGCGACGCACGTCGAGCTCGAGCGACTTCCGGTCGAGCGTCCAGCGCGAACCGTCGCGCTTGTATTCGGATTCCGACATGATGATTTCCTTCGCCCGCGGCTCGCGGGTCAGCGACCGCGCAGCATCGCGAGCAGCGAGCGCGGCACCAGCAGCGCCATCGCGACGTGAACGACAACGAATGCGACGAGCAGCGACATCGCCCAGAAGTGCACGACACGCGCGTTGTCGTAGCCGCCGAACAATTCGCGCAGCAGCGGGAATTGCACGGATTTCCAGATCGTGAGCCCCGACAGCACCAGCACGACGAGATCGACGATCGCGGTCAGGTAAGCGGCACGCTGCACCGCGTTGTAGACGCTCAGGTCGTCGTGCGACAGCCGTCCGCCCAGCGCGGCACGCACGTCGCGCCATATCGACGCCGGCGTGACCGGCAGCATCTTGCGTGCGAGGCGCCCTGTCGCGATCGACATCGCGAGGTAGAACAGCCCGTTGCCGACCAGCAGCCACATTGCCGCGAAATGCCATTGCAGCGCGCCGCCGAGCCAGCCGCCCAGCGTGATGCCGTGCGGAAACACGAACGGCGGATAGATCGGCGACGCATCGTAGATGCGCCAGCCGGACAGCACCATCAGGATCGCCGCGAGCGCATTGAGCCAGTGGCTCGCGCGCACCCACAGCGGATGAATCGGGCGCGCGGGCGGCGTAGCGGTCGCGCGGCCGGTAGCGGGAACGGTTTGCATGATGAAGACTCCGGGAATGAGTCGACCAGACAGGATGCGGTGCGGGCGGCCGCCGTGCGACGCACGCGCCGGCCGCGCCGCGTCCGCTTCCGTCAGTTCGACGGCGCCATCTTGTCGCCCGACGGCTTGCCCATCTCGTCGTGCGACATCGCGTCCTTCTTCATCGCGTCTTTCTTCATCGCATGCTTTTTCATGCCGTCCTTCTTCATCGCGTCATGGCCCATTGCATCCTTGGCCATCGCGTCGTGGCCCATCGCGTCCTTCGACATCGACGAACCCGGCTGCGACATCGCGTCGTTCTGCGCATACGCGCCCGTGGCGATCGTGGCGATCGTGGCGATAGCGGCGACGCAAGCGGCGATCAGTACTTTTTTCATGACATCTCTCCAAAACATGGGTTTAAGGAGCCGAATAGACGGACGACGTCGCGGGAAATGACAGCCGCTGCGAAAAATTTTTTTGAAGTTGCGCGAAAGCGCGCCATGTTGCACCGCTTCGCCCCGGCCGGCCAAGCCGTGGGGCCATGCGGCGGCGACGCGCGCTGCCATTTCGACGGGCCATCGCACCGCCCGCCATGCTGCGGCCGCACCGGGGCAGCCGATCCTCTCCCGGTTGAAACCGCCGCGAAGCCAGTGTATCGTGTGCGCTGCTAACGCGGGGGTCCTGCAATGCGCGCGGTCAAACAACCGGCATTGCGGGTGAGAAATACCCTTTGAACCTGATCTGGATAATGCCAGCGCAGGGAAGCGTACGGATTTCGCCGCCATCCTTCTGACGAAATCCGCCGCCTCACCAAGCCTCGTCTCCTGCTTAGCTCGAGCCCCACATTCGTCAAGGGCTCCGGGCAAGCGCCGAAGCGCCTGTCCGGCGCTCATACAGGAGATTGCATGAACGCCAATCCGAAGTTTCTGTCCGCCGACGCACACGTCGACGCCGCCGCTGTCGCCCCGCTGCCCAATTCGCGCAAGGTTTATGTAACCGGCTCGCAGCCCGACATCCGCGTGCCGATGCGTGAAATCACGCAGGCCGATACGCCGACCGGCTTCGGCGGCGAAAAGAATCCGCCGATCTACGTGTACGACACGTCGGGCCCCTATACCGATCCGGACGCGAAGATCGACATCCGCGCGGGCCTGGCCGCGCTGCGCCAGGGCTGGATCGAGGCACGCGGCGACACCGAAGTGCTCGGCGGCCTGTCGAGCCAGTACGGCCTCGAGCGCGCGGCCGACCCGGCCACCGCCGACCTGCGGTTCCCGGGCCTGCACCGCAACCCGCGCCGCGCACAGGCCGGCAAGAACGTCACGCAGATGCACTACGCGCGCCAGGGCATCATCACGCCGGAAATGGAATACATCGCGATCCGCGAGAACCAGCGCCGCGCCGAGTACCTCGAGAGCCTGAAGGCGAGCGGCCCGAACGGCGCGAAGCTCGCCGCGATGATGGGCCGCCAGCACCCGGGCCAGGCGTTCGGCGCGGCGGCCTTCGGCGCGAACGCGCCGGCCGAGATCACGCCGGAATTCGTGCGCTCGGAAGTGGCATGCGGCCGCGCGATCATCCCCGCGAACATCAACCACCCGGAATCCGAGCCGATGATCATCGGCCGCAACTTCCTCGTGAAGATCAACGCGAACATCGGCAACTCGGCCGTCACGTCGTCGATCGGCGAGGAAGTCGACAAGATGACGTGGGCGATCCGCTGGGGCGGCGACACGGTGATGGACCTGTCGACCGGCAAGCACATCCATGAAACGCGCGAGTGGATCATCCGCAACAGCCCGGTGCCGATCGGCACGGTGCCGATCTACCAGGCGCTGGAAAAGGTCAACGGCAAGGCCGAGGACCTGACCTGGGAAATCTTCCGCGACACGCTGATCGAGCAGGCCGAACAAGGCGTCGACTACTTCACGATCCACGCGGGCGTGCGCCTGCAGTACGTGCCGCTCACCGCGAACCGGATGACGGGCATCGTGTCGCGCGGCGGCTCGATCATGGCGAAGTGGTGCCTCGCGCATCACAAGGAAAGCTTCCTGTACGAACACTTCGAAGAGATCTGCGAGATCATGAAGGCGTACGACGTGAGCTTCTCGCTCGGCGACGGCCTGCGCCCCGGCTCGATCTACGACGCGAACGACGAAGCGCAGCTCGGCGAGCTGAAGACGCTCGGCGAACTCACGCAGATCGCGTGGAAGCACGACGTGCAGGTGATGATCGAAGGCCCCGGCCACGTGCCGATGCAGCTGATCAAGGAGAACATGGATCTCCAGCTCGACTGGTGCAAGGAAGCGCCGTTCTACACGCTCGGGCCGCTGACCACCGACATCGCGCCGGGCTACGACCACATCACGTCCGGCATCGGCGCCGCGATGATCGGCTGGTTCGGCACCGCGATGCTGTGCTACGTGACGCCGAAGGAACACCTCGGCCTGCCGAACAAGGACGACGTGAAGGAAGGCATCATCACGTACAAGCTCGCCGCTCACGCCGCCGACCTGGCGAAGGGCCACCCGGGTGCGCAGGTGCGCGACAACGCGCTGTCGAAGGCGCGCTTCGAGTTCCGTTGGGAAGACCAGTTCAACATCGGTCTCGATCCGGACAAGGCGCGCGAATTCCACGACGAAACGCTGCCGAAGGATTCGGCGAAGGTCGCGCACTTCTGCTCGATGTGCGGCCCGCACTTCTGCTCGATGAAGATCACGCAGGACGTGCGCGAGTTCGCGGCGCAGCAGGGTGTGTCGGAAACCGAAGCGCTGAAGAAGGGGATGGAAGTCAAGGCGGTCGAGTTCGTCAAGACCGGCGCCGAGATCTATCACCGTCAATAAGCACGCGCGGCGGTCCGCCCGGACCGCTGCGTCTCGCGCTCAGGCGCTGCGCAAGCCCGCTTTCGAGCGGGCTTTTTTGCGCGTGTGCACACCGCGTGCCTGCCGGCACGAGGGAAACAAATGATTACGAAACCGCCCGAGCCTTAACAAGTCCTTACAGCAGCGCCACGGGACGGCGCGTAGATTGGGGTCATGCGCGGTCGCCAGCCGGTCGCGCGACCTCCGTTCACTACCACAAGGACAACGATCATGAATTCGATTCGGCGTTTTGGGGTATGCGCTCTGCTCGTCGCGACGGTGGCCAGCCTGTCGGCCTGCGATTCGATGTCACGACGCCAGCGCGATACGGCAATCGGTGCGGGTGTCGGCGGCGTCGCCGGCGCGGCGATCGGCGGCAGCGCGCTGTCGACGCTCGGCGGCGCAGCGGCCGGCGGCATCATCGGCAACCAGGTCGGCAAGTAAAAGAGGCGGCGCAGCGCGCCGCGACAGTCGGCCAGACGGCGTTTTCGCGGTGCGGAAGCGCCGTTTTCGCATGCGGCGCCGCAACGTGGCCGGCAGCCCGTGCGGAAATGATCCGTTACCGTTTTGCACACCGTGTCATCGGCGCGCGGCCTAAGCTTAAGCATCTGCCGATTGCCGGCTCCGCCGGAGAGACATCATGAACAGGACCCTCGTCGCCGCGGCGCTCGCCTGCGTGACGCTCGCCGGCTGCTACTACCCGTACGGCTATTATCCCGGCGGTTATTACACGGCTGCACCGGCCCCGGTCTATGTCGATCCGGGCCCCGCCTATTACTATCCGGCACCTGCCTATGCGCCCGCATGGGGCGGCTATTGGGGACCGGCGGTATCACTCAATTTCGGCTTCGGCGGACGCGGCGGCTGGCGCCATCACTGACCGGGCTCGACCGCCGGCACGCGGCTATCCCGTGCCAGCAACGGGGACATTCCCGTTTCTTGTCATTTCATCGAAACGTGAAACGACGGGCTGGTAACGGGGTGTAAGATTCTCCGCATCCTTTCCCCGCCCCTCACACTCGATGTCGCCCAAGAACGCCCTTCTGCTGACCGTGCTCGCCGCCCTGTGGGGTGCGTCGTTCCTGTTTATCCGGATCGGCGTCGTCGATCTCGGCGTGGCGCCGCTGATGGCGTTGCGGGTCGGTATCGGCGCGCTGTTTCTCGCGGGCTTCGCGCTGACGCGCTTCAAACCCGCCGACCTCGGCACCCGGCTGCGCCGTCACGCGTGGCCGTTGTTCGTCGTCGGCGCACTGAACTCGGGCATCCCGTTCTGCCTGTTCGCGTTCGCGGAGCTGACGCTGTCGGCCGGCGTGACGTCGGTGATCAACGCGACGACGCCGCTCTGGGGCGCGCTCGTGGCCTACCTGTGGCTGAAGGACAAGCTGTCGCTGCCGCGTGCGCTCGGCCTCGTGATCGGGTTCGCCGGCGTGCTCACGCTCGTGTGGAACCAGATCGCGAATGCGCATGGCGAAACGGGCGCCGCGGCGACCGCGCTCGCCGCCGTCGCGGCGCTCGGCGCGACGCTGCTATACGGTATCGCGGCCAATTACACGAAGCGCAAGCTGACCGGCGTCGATCCGCTCGTCAACGCGACCGGCAGCATGATCGGCTCGACCGTCCTGCTGCTGCCGTTCGCGATCGCCACCTGGCCGGCCGCGCCGGTCAGCGCGCACGCGTGGGGCTCGGTGCTCGCGCTCGGCGTCGCCTGCACGGGCATCGCGTATTTCATCTTCTTCTACCTGATCGCGCATGTCGGCCCCGCCCGCGCCATCACCGTGACGTTCGTGATTCCGGTGTTCGGCCTGCTGTGGGGCGCGCTGTTCCTCGGCGAACACGTGTCGGCCGTGATGATCGAAGGCTGCGCGATCGTGCTCGTCGGCACCGCGCTCGCGACCGGCGTGATCAAGCGGATTCCCGGGATCCGGCCGCGCAGCGGCGAAGCGACCTGACGATTCATTCGGGTGCACGTATCGCCATCGGTCGGGCCGTGATGCGCTCCGACCGGGTGCCGGCTGTTCTCCGCGTCGCCATGGAGGGTGCCGCAGCACCGCCGGCATTCGTCTGACGGCGACATGCGCTCGCGGCCCTGCCGGCCGCCGGGATTTCCCGCGTCGCCTCATCGCGCTCACCATGCTCGCCAAACCGCCGGGTCGTCATGTGCGGCGGCGCCCTTCGCGTCGCGGCGGTGATGCGCGGCACGCATGCGGGCCGCGTCGGCCGCAGCCGCATACCCGCGTGCGTCTGGAGTTTCCCTGATACGCGAGCGGCCCCGTTCCCGTTACACTCCGAACACTTACCCGCAGAAGGCGGCCTCGATGTCTCACGTCCTCTCGCGTCCGCCGGCGCGTGCGACCGCTTCAGCGCGGCGGCGCGCTACCGCCCCGCCGCTCGCCCCCGGGCTCCGTTGACATGAAGCCCGCCCGCGACCTCTCGCTCGACTCCCTGCTCGACCGTCTCACGCCGACGCCTGGCGGCTGGGTCGCCACCTATCGCACCACGACGCTGCGCAGCGTGTTCCAGCCCGTGCTGTCGATCACGCACAAGCGGGTCGTCGGTTACGAGGCGCTGCTGCGTGTCGTCGACGCGAACGGCGCACTGATCTCGCCCGCCGCGCTGTTCGACAAGACGCGCGCCGACGCCGACGCGCTGCTGCTCGACCGGCTCGCGCGCTGCCTGCATACGGCCAACTTCGTCGCGCAGGGCATCGGCGACGGCTGGCTGTTCCTGAACGTCACGCCGCGCGTGCTCGACTCGGGCCTCGTGCAGCGCGAATTCGTCGAGGCGCTGTGCCGGCATTTCGCGCTGCCGCCGAACCGCATCGTGCTGGAGGTCGTCGAACAGCCGTCGCGCGACGAAGCCGCGCTCGCCCGCACGATCGACATGATCCAGCATCGCGACTTCCTGATCGCGATCGACGATTTCGGCACCGGATTCTCGAACTTCGACCGCGTGTGGCGCGCGCGCCCGGACATCGTCAAGCTCGATCGCTCGCTCGTCGAACGCGCGACCGGTTCGGCCGACGATCGCCGCATCATGCATCACCTCGTGTCGATGCTGCATCAGGCCGGCGCGATGGTGCTCGCCGAGGGCGTCGAGAACGACGATTCGCTGCAGGCACTGATGGAAGCCGACATCGATTTCGTGCAGGGTTTCCAGTTCGGCCAGCCCGACGCATCGATCGCCCACGCCAGCGCGGCAGCACCCGCGATGCTCGACGCCGCGTGGCAGCGCTTCATCGCCCGCCGGCACACGCCGGTCGTCGCCGAGCAGCCGGGCTTCGACGCGATCGAGCGGCTGGTGCTGACCGGCGCGGCCGCGTTTTCCGCGAGCGGCAACCTGCAGGACGCCGCGCAACGCGTGTTCACGGTGCCGGCCGCCCGCCGCGTGTTCGTCACCGACGAAACCGGCGAGCAGTTCCTGCCGTCGATCGGCGCGCCCGCCGACGATGGCCAGGCCGGCGTCACCCGCCTCGCACCGCTCTTTCCGGAGACCCACAGCAACTGGTCGCGGCGCCCGTATTTCCAGCGCGCGATCGCCGCGCCCGGACGCGTCGCGCTGATGGGCCCGCACTTCTCGCTGACGGAAGGCCGCGACTGCTATACGGCCGCCGTCGCGATCCGCGCGCAGAGCCGGCTCGTCGTGTTCTGCGTCGACTTCGTACTCGACAGCGCCGGCACCGTGATGCGGTAACCGGCGCGGGTGCGAGCGCCCGGGTGCCGCACCCGCGGTTCGTCCGCCCGGCCATTCGTCAGTCGATCACCTTCCCTCTTCCCGACTTCACCGCGCTGCGGCGCGACTTGTGCTCGAGCCGCCGCTCCTTCGACGCGCGCGTCGGCCGCGTGGCGACCCGTGCGCGCGGCGTGAACGCAACGCCGGCGATCAATGCATCGAGGCGCGCCAGCGCGGCCTCGCGGTTTTTCTCCTGGGTGCGGTATCCCTGCGACTTGATCACGACGATGCCGTCGCGCGTGATGCGCTGGTCGGACAGTGAGAGAAGCCGCTCCTTGATGACAGGCGGCAACGACGACGCGCGGATGTCGAAGCGCAGGTGAATCGCGCTCGACACCTTGTTCACGTTCTGCCCGCCGGCGCCTTGTGCGCGCACGGCCGTCCATTCGACCTCGGCCGGATCGAGCGTATAGCGGATCATCATCGCGACGCCTCCATGCGGCGCCGTGCAAGCGCCTCGTCGACGCGTGCCGCGAGCCCCGAATCGCGCTGCGTGCGCGTCGCGACCGCCTGCGCCAGCACGCGCCGCGGCCCGATCACCTGCACGCGCGTACGGGCACGCGTGACGGCCGTATAGACGAGTTCGCGCGTGAGCACACGGCCGAACGATGCCGGCAGCACGAGCGCGGCTTCGTCGAATTCCGAGCCCTGCGATTTGTGGACCGTCAGCGCGAACGCGGTTTCGTGCGGCGGCAGCGCGGCCGGCGACACCGCGCGCGCGGTGCCGTCCGCACGCCGGAACCACACGCGCAGCACGCCGTGCGCGTCGGGCAGCGCAATGCCGATATCGCCGTTGAACAGCCCGAGCGCGTAGTCGTTGCGCGTCACCATGATCGGCCGCCCCGTGAACCAGTGCGCGCCGACCGCCAGCGGCACGCGCGCCGCATGGCGCACGTGCGCGGCCACGAGCGCATTGACGTGCTCCGCGCCGCGCAAGCCGCTGCGGGTCGCGCACAGGATCCGGAACCGGTTGAGCGCGTCGAACAGCGGCAGCGGATCGGGCACCGGCGCGGCCAGCGCGTCGCGCAACGCGTCGAGGTAAGCACCGAACCGCCGCGCGAGCCGCTCGAGCGTCGACGTCGCGAGCGACTCGCCCGCATCGTCATGGAACGACGCGGCCGCCGAATCGTCGGCGGGCAGCGCGTCGAGCGCGGCCTGTACGTCGCCGCTGCGGATCGCGAGCGACAGCCGCCCGATCGGCGAATCGAGACCGAAGCGGTAGTTGCGTTCGAGCCAGACGACGCAGTCGGCGAGCGGTGCGGGTGCGGGTGCGGGCGCGGCGGACGCGGCGGCTGGTTCGCCCGGCGGGTTCGATGTGACCGACGCAAGCGCCACGTCGCCTGCGTCGAACGGCGGCAGCTCGACGGCGTCGAGCCACGCCAGTTCGTCGACCTCGATCCATGCGGAAGGCTCGCCTGCATCGCCGGCTTCACCGGTTTCGGCCGGCGGCGGCGCGACGTTGGACGACGAAACTTCGTCATCCTGCGGTTCGTCGTCGAAGAGCGATGCCTGTCTCGCATCGGCCTTCCGTCGCGACGCCGGCTTGCGTGTAGCGACAAGCGCCGATGGCGGCGCCGGAACGCGGGACGCGGCGGAAACCGGATGCGCAGCGGGAACGGCCGCGGCCACGGTCGCGGCCTCGTCCTGCACCGGCAGCGCCGCGACGAATGCCGCCTCGTCGATGCCGAGCGCCTGCGCGATGCGCGTGCGCGCCGCGGCGGTAAACGCCGGTCGCGCGCTCAGCTCCGCAAATACGGCACCCGCCTCGACCGCGGCCAGTTGATCCTTGTCGCCGAGCAGCACGAGCCGCGCGCCCGGCGCGAGCGCATCGAGCAGATGCGCGGCGAGCGCGACGTCGATCATCGATGCCTCGTCGACGACGATCAGGTCGTACGGCAGCGGATTGTCGCGATGATGCCGGAAACCGGCCGCCCCGCCGCCGCCCAGCAGCCGGTGCAGCGTGTACGACGTATCGGGCAGGCGCGCCGCGAGTTCGGGTGGCAGGTCGCCGGCCCGCGCATGCAGTGCTTCCTGCATCCGCTGCGCGGCCTTGCCGGTCGGTGCGGCCAGCGCGACGCGCAGCCCCGGATGCGCATCGAGCAGACAGGCCAGCACGCCGACGACGGTCGTCGTCTTGCCCGTGCCCGGGCCACCGCTGACGATCGTCACGCGGCCGGTCAGCGCGACGATCGCCGCGACGCGCTGCCAGTCGACTTCGCCGTTCGCCGGCCCGAAGTAACGCGCGAGACTGTCGCGCAGCCGGTCGGGCGCAAGACCTTCGTCCGGCATGGTCGCACCGGCCTGCGCGACGAGCGCATCGGCGAGCCGCCGTTCGTAGTCGAAATAGCGCGACAGGTACAGGTGGTCGTGGCGGTCGACGATCAGCGGCCGCTCGTCGCCACGCGCGAGCGTGCCGAACGCGACCACGCCGCTCGCGGCGAGCGCCGCGCGAACCTCGTCGAGCGGTGTTTCGTAGCGCTGCGCGAGCGCGCCGAGCGCGACGCACACGTGGCCGCCCGCGGTCGCACGACTCGTCGCGAACGCGGCGCGCGCCGCCCAGCGCGCGGCCGCGGCCGGCGCGCCGGCGCGGCGAGCGAGATCGCCGATCCGCCTCGCGAAACCTTCCGCGAGCGCGATGCCGAAATCGGCGGGCTCGGGCAGCCGCGCGACGAGGCCGCCGGTGAATTCGAGCGTATCGTCCTGCGCGTTCATCCTCGGCCCCCTTCCATCATCCGGTCGAGTGCGTCGACAAGCGCACGCGCGGGCCGCCGCGCATGCACGCCGGCCGGCTCGCCGCCGCTGCGCCAGCCGGGCCGTACACCCCGCACGAACAGGTACAGGTAGCCCGCGACATGCGTGTCGTAGTCGTAATCGGGCAGCCGCCCGCGCAGGTAGCGATGCAGCGCGACCGTATAGAGCAGCGCCTGCAGGTGATACGCGTGGTCGGCCATCGCGACGTCGAGCGCGCGTGGGCCATAGGCGTCCGGCGTCGTGCCGAGATGGTTCGACTTCCAGTCGACGATCCAGAAGCGGCCGTCGTGTTCGACGATCATGTCGATGAAACCCTTGATGAAACCGGCGAGCATGCCCGCCTCCAGTGCAACGTCCGGGTAGCCGTGCGCGACCAGCAGGCGGCGCAGCGCCATCAGGTCGAGCGACGGCGCCGGGAACAGGAACCCCATTTCGTCGAGCCGCTTCGCGGGATCGAGATCGACGAGCCGCATGCCCGGCACGAGCTCGGTGTGCACGACGTCATCGACCAGTTGCGCCATCATCGCCGGCAGACGTGTCGCGAGTTCGGGCCCGGCCTCGACCGGCCGGTCGTGCAGCGCACCGAGCGCGGCCTTCGGCCACGACTCGGGCTCCGTGAACCGGCTGAGCTCGAACAGGCGGTGCAGGCACTCGCCGGCCGCCGCGCCGCGCGGGAACACGAGGATGTCGTCGTCCGGCGGTTCGGGCGCAACCGTATCGGCCAACAGCCATTCGGCATCCGGCGCGACCGCGGCAAGCGCATCGTGGTCGGGCCGCAGTTCGTCATCCGGCACGGCCGCGACGCCCGCCTCCTCGCGCGCCATCGACGCGGTCAGCGAACTGAAGCTGGCCATCCGCCAGGCATCGCGCAGCACGCGTGTCGCATGGCGCGCCGCGAGCGTCTGCGACGCGTCGTGCCCGGCCGCCAGACGCACGGGGCGCGCTGGCGCCGGCAGCGGCGCGACGCTCACGGGGCCGCCCGCGAGCGCATGCCACGCCGTATCGAGCGCGGCTTCGTCGGGCGGCTCGTCGAGCCACGCATCGAACGACTGGCCCGCGCCGGCGACGAGCCAGTTCAGCACGCTGCGTCGCGCCTCGCGCGTCGAGCGCGACGACAGGTACGGCCCGGCGACGACGTAGCAGCGATAGACCGCACGCGTGAGCGCCACATAGACGAGCCGAGCGCGTTCCGCGGCCTGCTCGCGCAGCGCTTGCCGCGCCGCGTGCGCGGCCGCCTCGTCGTCGCACCCGTAATGCAGCACAGCGTCGCCCGCATCGTCGTGGTATTCGCGCGCATCGGGCAACGCGGACGCGGGCGGCTCGCGCAACCCGCCGTCGTTCAGGAACGGACAGAACACGATCGCGTATTCGAGGCCTTTCGACTTGTGCACGGTGACGATCTGCACGAGGTTGCGATCGGATTCGAGCCGCAACTGCGCTTCCTCGCCGCCGCCGTCGAGCCGTTGCGCGGCAAGCCAGCGCAGCGTCGGCGCGATGCCCGGCTGCGCGGACGCGCGTGCCTGCGTGAGTTCGGCCAGATGGTTGATGTCGGTCACGCGACGCTCGCCGTCCGCGCCGGCCATCAGCCGCTCGGCGATCCGCAATTCGCGCGTGAACGTGCGCCACATCACCGCGAAACCGCGTTCGCGCCACAGCAGCCGGTACCGCGAGAAGCGCTCGACCCAGCTCATCGCGTCGGCACTGTCGGCCGCGGACGCTTCGTGTGACGCATCGCCGTCGCCCTGCTCCATCCGCCACAGTGCGCCGGCATCGAGGCCGAACCAGTCGGCTGCGAGCGCCGCGCGCAGCCGCCGCAGGTCGCCCGGCGCATCGATCGCCGCCAGCACGCGTTCAAGCTGCTCCGCGTCGCCGGTCGAGAACACCGAGGCCTGCGCCAGTTCCACGCTGCCGATGCCCCACGCGGCCAGCACGCGCTTCACGAGACTGCCCTGCCGGTGCGTCTGCACGAGCACCGCGATATCGCCCGGCGACAGCGGCGACTCGCCGAGCCGCACGCGCCCTTCGCGCGCGCCCCGCATCAGGCGGGCTATCTCGGCGGCGCAGGCCTGCGCGGCCTGTGCCTGCGCATCACGCTTGAGCAACGTGCCTTCACCGCCAGGCAACGCCCACACCCGGAAGTCGCCGGACGGGCCCGGATCGGTTTCGTCGACGAACGGCGCGCGCACGCGCGTGCCGGCACGCACCGCGTAATAGTCGAGCCCGTCCAGCACGAACGCGCGCGGATTCGACATGAAGAAGCGGTTGCACGCATCGACGATCGCGGGCGTCGAACGCTGGTTGACCGCGAGCGTGTAGCACGCGCTCGCCCGCGCGCGCGCCGCCAGATAGGTATGCAGATCGGCCGCGCGGAAGCTGTAGATCGCCTGCTTCGGATCGCCGACGAGGAATAACGGGCCGCCCGGCGCGAAGATCCGGTCGAAGATCGCGAACTGCAGCGGGTCGGTATCCTGGAACTCGTCGATCAGCGCGGCCGGATAGCGCGCGCGCAGCGTCTCGGCGAGCCACGGATGCGCATGCAGCGCGTGGTACAGGTTCGCCAGCAGATCGTCGAACGACACGATGCGCCGCGTGCGCTTGCGCTCGGCCAGCGCGCCCGGCGCCATGTCGAGCCATTCGGCGATCAGCGCGAGCCAGCGCGCGCGCTGCGCGGCTTCAGCCGCCGCCACGGCCGCCTCGAGCGCGTCCGCCACGTCGAAGAACGCGTGTTCGGGCGTCGCGCCGCCTTTTTTCGTCGCCTTCACGAGCGCGGTGCGCGTGAGCTTCAGCGCGGCCTTCGGCAGCGCAGCCGTCGCGTCGCCCTGCGCGAAATGCGCGGCCCATGCGGCGAGCGCATCGGCAACCGCTTCGGGTTTGTGCGAACGCTGGTTGAGCGCGGGCTGCGCGGCGCGCAGCAACGCATCGATCGCTTCGCGCTCGGCCGCCCACATCCGCCCGGCCTCAGCGAAACATTCGGCCGCGGCGGCCTCGGCCGATTCGTCGGGCTCGGTCACGCCGTCCCAGCGCAGCGCGGCGAGCGGCTTCTTCAACCGGCGCGCGAGCTGCGCATCGAGCGCGGCCGGCCCGGCGCCCGATTCGACGAGCCAGGTCGCGAAACCCGGCCAGCGTGCGGCCGCCGGTTCGACGCGCGTGCGCCAGAAATCCGCCGCGAGTTCGAAGCGCAGCGACGCATCGTCGGCCTCCATGTCGAACGCGAACGGCATCGCGGCCGCAAACGGCGCTTCCTGCAGCGCACGCTGGCAGAACGCGTGGATCGTATGGATGGCCGCCTGGTCGAACGCGCGCAACGCACGCCGGATCCGTTTCGCGGCCGTTTCGGGATCGAGCTCGCCACCTTCGCCGAGCGTCGTCTCGAGCAGGCGCTCGATGAACGGATCGCCGCCGTCGTCACCCGTGTCGAGCGCATGCGCAAGCTGCGCGAGCCGGCCGCGAATCCGCTCGTGCAGCTCCGCGGTCGCCGCTTTCGTGAAGGTCACGACGAGGATTTCGTCCGCGCCGAGATCCTTTTCCAGCAGCAGGCGCACATAGAGCGCGCAGATGTTCCAGGTCTTGCCGGTGCCGGCCGATGCCTCGATCTGGTTGACGCCGTCGAGCGGACACGCGAACACGTCGAGTTCGAGCGCCTGCTGCGGCTGCGACACGGCGCTCATGCGACCTCCTTCAGATGCTCGACGAGCGGATCGAACACGAGCCGCGCGAGCGTGGCGAACGGCTCGTCGAGCGACGCATGCGCGCCGCGCCATGCGATCGCGATGGCCGGATCGTCGGCTTCGCTCACGACCCGCTCGTTGATCCAGACACTCGCGGCCTTGGCCTCGCCGTCGGACACCCGCGCCCATGCGCTGCGCGGAAAGAACCGCAGCGGCATGCGCCGCCCCGCGCGAAACAGCGCGGCAAGCGGTGCGAGCTGCTCGAGCGGCGCGGCGACCGGCGTCAGCTCGAACGCGCCGCCGCTGCCGAACCACAGGGTGCGGCGCGGGCCGCCGGGCTCGATCGCGCAGTAGACGAGATGCGCAAGCCACGCGGACAGGTAGTCGCGCGCACTCGGCCTCGCATAACGGTAGATGATCTGCCCGGCCTGCGTCAGCCGGTTCAGCGTGCCGTGCAGTTCAAGCGGCGCGCTCACCGCGTCGCCCGACAGCAGCGCGTCGTGCGCGCCGAACAGCGTCTGCTCGGTGTCGGGCCACGCGGGCACGACGGTGAGCGTGAACGACCGCCGCTCCATCCCGTCGGCCAGCGCACGACGCACGTTCGATGCCAGCTGCGTCATCGAGCCGAGCGCCTGGTCGCGCCACACGGCGCCTGTCGCGCCGCCCGGCAGTTCGGGGCTCGCGTCCGCGATGCGCAGCGCATGATCGTGCACGCCGCCCTCGTCCGATTCGATCAGCAGCGGCAGCACGCGCTCGGCGAGCGCATCGCTGCCGGCGAAGTCGAGCGCGAACGGTTCCGTATCGAGCAGTTCGGCCTGCGCGTCGGCAAGCACGATGCCGAGCCGGCCGCGCAGCAACGCACGCGCCGGATGGCGCCAGAAGCGTTCGAATTCGCTGAATGCGACAGGCTCGACCGGTTCGGCCGGCAGCGGCTGCGCAAAGAACGGCAATTCGCGCGGGCCGTCGCGCGACGCTTCGGCGGCGAGCAGCGACGCGAGCGTCGCCCGCTCGGCGTCATAGGACACGAGCGCGCTGCCGGGCTGGAAATACGCGGCCGCGAACGGCTGCAGCGGATGCTCGACGATGAACGCGCGCCGCGCGGCATCGACTGCGTCCGGCGCGGCGTCTGGGCCCGCCGTGACGAGCGCGAGATGGTCGAGCAATTCGTCGACGAGTGCCGCGGGCGGCAACGGCGCGTTGTCGCGAATGCTGCGGCCCGTATAGGCAATCAGCAACCGGTCGCGTGCGGCGAGCAGCAGGTCGAGAAACAGGTTGCGCTCGTCGTCGCGGCGCTGGCGATCGCCGAGCTTCGGCAACACGGCCATCAGGTCGAATTCGTCCGCGCGCGCGAGGCTCGGCAGCACGCCATCGTCCATCCCGAGCAGGCAGACGACGCGATACGGCAGCCCGCGCAGGCTCGTCAGCGACGAGAACGTGACACCGCCCCACGGCACCCCGCCGCGCGCCGGATCGTCGAGCGCGGCGGCCAGCCCGGCCCGGACGACGGCTGCCGGCAGCGCTTCGTCGGGCGCCCCCTCCGTCATCGCGGCCAGCATCGCGTCGAGTGCGTCGCGCACGCCCGCGAGCGCATCCGCATACGCGGCGCCCGAATCGAAGAAACGCGCGAGCGTGTCGGCGAACAGTTCGCTCCAGCCGTGCGGCGTATGCGCTTCGGCCAGCCGCCGCGCGAAGCCGTCGAGATCGTCGGTGAAGCGTGCGAGCCGGCCGAGCAGTTCGGCCTCGCTGCCGGTGGCCGCCTCGATCGGCAGCCACGCGCCGACCGGCGCCGCGCCTTCCGGCATCGCATAACCGAGAAAGAGCCGCGCGAGCGCATCGGAGAACGTATGACGCGGCGACGGCACGGCCGCATCGTCGCTCGCGAGCGGCGACAGCCCGCGCCGCGCGCCGGCGGCCGCGAGCCAGGTCTGCACGGTCTCGAGCGCCGTCGCATCGATGCCGTAGCGTGCCGCCACCGCGTCGACGCGCAGCCATTCGACCAGCTCGGGCGCACCGACCTGCCGCTCCGGCAACGCGAGCCAGTCGAGCAGCACGCGCGCGACCGGGTTCGCCTGCGAAGGCGGCAGGCCGGTGATCCGGTAAGGCACGCGCGCACCGCCACTGCCGGCCGTGCCGAACACCGCATCGATCAGCGGGCCGGCCGCCGCGAGATCGGCGACCGCGACGAGCACGTCGGACGGCTGCAGGCTCGCGTCCGCGTCGAACCACGCGAGCAGCCGGTCGTGCAGCACCTCGAGCTGGCGCGCGAGGCTGTGGCACACGTGCACCTCGATGCCGCGCTCGGCCGGGGCATCGCCGGCTTCGGCCTCGGGCCGCAGTTCGAGGATCGCGTTCTGCACGCGCGCGAGCCACGTCGGCGCGGGATTCTCGACGAAACGCGCCGCGTCGCCCGACGCGGCGCTTTCGGTCAGTTCGTGCAGCATGTGCAGCTGCGCCTGGGTCTGCCTGCCCCATTCGGCGAGCAGCGGATGGCCGACCTCCTGGTAGTCGAGCCGCCCGGCCGCGTCGAGTGCCTCGGCATGCGCGGCGGTCACGATGTCGAACCAGAATTCGCGGCACGGGTTCAGCGCATAGACGCGCACGTCGATCCAGCGCGACAGTTCGCGCAGCAATGCGACGTGCAGCGGCGGCATCGTCGGCAGTGCGAACACGCTGACCGATTCCGGCCAGTGCGTGCGTGCGCGCGCGACGGTTTCGGGATCGAGATGGCGCGCGTCGACGAGGAAGCGGTGCGCCGGCGGCGTGCCGCTGTCGCTCAGCTCGGCAAGCAGCGCACGCCACAGCGCGGCCTGCCAGCGCTCGTCGTCGCGCGCGGCGTCGCTGATCCCGCGCGGCGCGCCGTCGCCCGCGAGCACGGACTCGCCGGCCTGCCACGCGGCGAGCCACTCGGGACGATAGGTCAGGTAATGGTCGAGCACGGCCGCGACGCGATGGGCAAGCTCGTAGCGCATCGCATCGTCGGACGCGGACAGATACGCGGCCAGCCGCGGCGACGCGAGCCACGGCGCACCGTCGGATGCCTGCGCGAACAACCGGTAGCAGCGCCACACGAGGCGGTCGGGCGCGAACGGCGAACGGGCGGGCACCGTCAGCACGCGGCCGATCTGCGCCCACAGCCACTGCGCGAGATACGTGAACTCGACGTTCGCGCATACGCCGTTGCGCGCGGCGATGTCGAGCTCGAGGCGCCGGCGCAGCGCCGCGCTCGGCACGATGACCTGTTGCGGCGCCCACGGGCCGTTGCGGGCCGGGAACGCGGCCAGATCCTCGAGCAGCGCGTCGGCCAGCGTTTCGTGACGGTTCGAATAGAAGAGATGGAGCATGAAGCAGGCGTCGGAACCTCGCGCGGGCAGGGCCGGGCGAACAGGATCACCAAGGATAGCAAATGGACCGCCTCCGCGAACCTCGGCCGGAAAGCCAGGTTTTGCGGACCGCGAAATACGATAGACTCGTCGCCAGTCAATACGCCGCCCCGGGCGTCTTCGTCAGCCATTCAGTCCATCGATGCGCTATTCGGTCGAAATCAGAAAGTTTTTCTACAGCCAGTACTTTTTCGGCGGCCTGCGGATCGCGGTCGGCGTGTCGCTGCCGGCCGTGCTGTGCCTGATCGTGTTTCACAACCGCGAGCTCGGCTTCACGATCTCGACCGGCGCGCTCGGCGCCTGCGTCGTCGACATGCCGGGCCCGCTCAAGTACAAGCACAACGAAATGCTCGCGTGCAGCGTGATCGGCTTTCTGGCCGCGCTCGCGACCGGGCTTGCCACACCGAACATCTTCGTGCTGTGGCTCACCATCGTGCCGCTCACCTTCGTGCTGTCGCTGATCGTCGTCTACGGCAACCGCTGGCCGCAGATCAGCTTCGCGACACTGTTCATGATGGTGATGACGCTCGAGGAGAAGTTCACGCCGCTGCAGGCGTTCATCAACGCCGGCTGGATTCTCGCGGGCGGCCTCTGGTACACGTACTGGGCCACGCTCGTGTCGCGATGGCAGGCGCGCCGGATCGAGCAGCAGGCGCTGGCCGAGAGCCTGTTCGCCTGCGCCGACTACCTGCTCGCGCGCGCGCAGTTCTACGACCTCGATGCCGATCTCGACGAGTGCTACCGCAATCTCGTCGCCAAGCAGATCACGGCGGTCGAAACCCAGGAAACCGCGCGCGACATCGTGCTGCGCAACCTGCCGAAACTGCGCCGCGGCAAGCTCGATCCCGGCCGCACGACGATGTACAACCTGTTCATCAACAGCGTCGACCTGCACGAGCTGTTCGTCGGCGCGCACACCGATTACCCGCTGGTGCGCAACACGTTCGGCGGCTCGGACCTGATCATCTTCTATCGCGACCTGATCCGCAAGGCGGCCGCCGATCTCGAGGAGATCGGCCTCGCGGTGCTCGAAAACCGCGCCCCGCATTCGCGGATCAGCGTGAAGGCCGAGCTGCGCGCGATCGAGTACGAGATCGAGCTGATGCGCAAGAAGAACTTCCCGGCCACCAACGCGGAGGCGTATGCGGCCGTGCTCGCCACGTTCCGGCGCATCTGGAGCGCGACGCGCCTGATCGACCGGATGCGCCGCAACCTGTCGGGCCACGCCGATCCGCAGCAAACCGAACTGAAGATCGACAAGGCGCTCACGCGCTTCCTGCAGCGCCGCCGGATGTCGCCACTCCTGATCTTCTCGAACCTGAACATGCGTTCCCCGAGCTTCCGCCACGCGCTGCGCGTGACGATCGCGGTGGCGGTCGGGTTCTGGCTCGGCCGGCTGCTGCCGCTCACGAACGCGTACTGGATCGTGATGACGACCATCATCATCCTGAAACCCGGCTACTCGCTCACCAAGCAGCGCAACGCACAGCGGATCATCGGCACGCTGATCGGCTGCGCGGCCAGCATCGCGCTGATCTACACGGTGAAGGAGCCGCACCTGCTGATCGCGATCATGTTCGGGTCGATGGTGATGAGCTACAGCCTGCTGCTGTTCAACTACGCGGCGAGCGTCGTGTTCACGTCGTCGTACGTGCTCCTGATGTTCCACCTGCTGGCGCCGGGCAGCATGCGGATCATCGGCGAGCGCGCGATCGACACCGTGGTCGGCTGCATGATCGCGATCGCCGCGAGCCGGCTGTTCCCGTACTGGGAATACCGGCTGATGGGCAAGCAGGTGGCCGACATGCTCACCGCGACCCGCAAGTATTTCGAGGCCGTGTGGCGGGCCGGGCGCGGCGTGTCGCCGCCGGCCGTGCCGGCCGCCGACGGCGCGGCCGTCGTGCCGGTCGTCGCCGCGGCCATCGAGGCGCCGGCCACGACCCTCGACGACGACTACCGCTACCGCCTCGCGCGCAAGGACGTACACATCGCGTTCGCGAATCTCGGGCAGGCGTTCCAGCGGATGATGATCGAGCCGAAGGCGCACCAGCGCTTCGTGCCGGAACTGAACGACCTGCTCGTGCAGACCCACGTGCTCGGCGCGCAGATCACGGCCGCCGCGCCGCTGATCCGCACGGCCTGCGCAGCCGACGGCAACATCCTTCACGACGACGCGCTGCACCGCGGCCTCGCCGCCGTGCTCGACAATCTCGAGAAGGCCGAGGCCGGCGAGCCGCCGCCCGCCGATCAGCTCGACGCGTCGAAGCAGATCACGCGCGACCTCGACGCGATGGTCGTGTCCGCGGAGAAATCCGATGCGGTGGGTGCCGAGCTCACGCACGACCTGAAGGTGCTCGCACATCAGTGCAAGCAGATGCTCGCGTCGTCGCTGCTGATCCGCAAGGATGCAAGCGTGATCCGCCTGCCCGCCTGACCGCGGCTTTACCCCGCCGGTGGCCGGCCCGCGCATGCCGCGGATCGCCTGCCGGCGCTCCCCGATTCAGCGATCCCCGAAGCATGATCCGAGCTTTCCAGGCGGCCCGCGCCTTCCCTGCGCGACCGCCCGTCCCCCTGTTGCGCCCGTCGCGCCAGTCAGGGAATACCCGATTCCGGTCACCCGGCCCGGCTTGTTATCATTCGTTCACATTCAAGTTGTCTATACAACTTGAGGCAATCGGACCGGCCCCGCTCGCCCGGTCCGTCGCATAACGATATCGGAGACACGATGAAAAACTTGCAGCGCCACCTGAGCGCGCGGCACATCCGCTTTCTCGCGCTGGGTTCGGCGATCGGCACGGGCCTGTTCTACGGTTCGGCGTCCGCGATCCAGCTCGCGGGCCCGGCCGTGATCCTGGCGTACATCCTGGGCGGCGCGGCCGTCTACATGGTCATGCGCGCGCTCGGCGAGATGGCCGTGCGCGAACCCGTCGCCGGCTCGTTCGGCCACTATGCGACCGAGAACCTCGGCCCGTTTGCCGGCTTCGTCACCGGCTGGACCTACACGCTCGAAATGGTGATCGTCGCGATCGCCGACATCACCGCGTTCGGCATCTACATGGGCTTCTGGTTTCCGGACGTCCCGCAATGGATCTGGGTGCTCGGCGTCGTCGCGATCATCTGCGGGCTGAACCTGTGCCACGTGAAGGTGTTCGGCGAACTCGAGTTCTGGCTGTCGATCATCAAGGTCGGCGCGATCGTCGCGATGATCGGCGGCGGCGTGGCGATCCTGCTGACCGGCATGCACTTCGGCCATTCGGCCGACGTGCCGACGTTCGCGAACCTGTGGAACCATGGCGGCTTCCTGCCGAACGGCGTCGGCGGGCTGATCGCGTCGCTGTCGGTCGTGATCTTCGCGTACGGCGGGATCGAGGTGATCGGGATGAGCGCCGGCGAAGCCAAGGATCCGGAGCGCGTGATTCCGCGCGCGATCAACGCGGTGCCCGCGCGCATCCTGCTGTTCTACGTGCTGACGATGGTCGTGCTGATGTCGATCAGCCCGTGGACGGGTGTCGGCAGCGACGGCAGCCCGTTCGTGCAGATCTTCTCCGCGCTCGGCGTGAAGTCGGCTGCGACGATCCTCAACCTGGTCGTGATCAGCGCGGCGATCTCCGCGATCAACAGCGACATCTTCGGCGCGGGCCGGATGATGTTCGGGATGGCGCGCCAGGGCCAGGCACCGCGCGTGCTGATGACGACGTCGCGGCACGGCGTGCCGTGGGTCACGGTGCTCGTGATGGCGGTCGCGCTGCTCGCCGGCGTGCTGCTCAACTACCTGATGCCGAAGGACGTGTTCCTGATGGTCGCGGCAATCGCGACGTTCGCGACCGTGTGGGTCTGGCTGATGATCCTGCTGTCGCAGGTCGCGATGCGCCGCCGGTTGTCGAGCGCCGAAGTCGCGGCGCTGAAGTTCAAGGTGCCGTTGTGGCCGGTCGCGCCGGCGCTGACGATCGCGTTCATGGGCTTCGTGATCGTGATGCTCGGCTGGTTCGAGGACACGCGTGTCGCGCTGTATGTCGGCGCGGCGTGGCTCGCGCTGCTCGCGGCCGTGTTCTACGCACGGATCCGCCCGAAATTCGCACCTGCGTCACGTTGACGCACGGCTGACCTGCGTACGCGGCGCGCCGGTTCCGGCGCCCGCTTCGTTCCCGGCTCCGCGCGGCATCAGCCGCGCCAGCAGCCGGGCACTCATCCCCTTCACATCGACGCCACGTGCGCGGCCCGCCGGGCCGCGCATCGGCACGTCAGTGCGACGCGGCGTTCGCGGCCTCGGCCGGATGGGCTTCGTCGTACGCGTGCTTCTGCGAAATCGCGTTGTACAGGATCGTCCCGATCACGAGCAGCACGGCCACGACGATCAGGATGCTCACGTTGCGGACTGGGTTCTTCTTGCGCTGATCGTTCATGGTCGGGGCGACTCCGTCAAATTCATCGAAGCGGGCATTCTACGCGCTTGCGCCCGTCCCGCGACGCCCCGTTTCCGCTCCCCGCTTCCGCTCCCCTTTCCCGTCCTCCGCCCGCCCGTCGTTATCTTTCATTTGATAACGGTTCCCATTTCGATCTAGAATCCCGAGTCTTTCATTTTGTAATGTTCCGGGTCGATCGAGCGGCAGGCGCGCCCCGGAACGCTCCCTTCGTCCACCTGCCCCTCCGGAGTCTTCATGTCGAATCCGCGCACCCGCCTGCTGCCGCTCGCCGGCGCCCTCGCCCTTGCCGCCGCTGCCTTCGCGCCGCCGGCCCACGCGGCCGAGGAAGTCAGCCTGTACACCACCCGCGAACCGAAGCTGATCCAGCCGCTCATCGAGGCGTTCACCAAGCAGAGTGGCGTCAAGGTCAATACGGTGTTCGTGAAGGATGGCCTGCTCGAGCGCGTGAAGGCGGAAGGCGCGCAGTCGCCGGCCGACGTGCTGATGACGGTCGACGTCGGCAACCTGCTCGATCTCGTCGACGGCGGGCTGACGCAGCCGGTGCGCTCGAAGACGCTCGACGACGCGATTCCCGCGAACCTGCGCGGCGCGAACGGCGACTGGTACGCGCTGTCGCTGCGCGATCGCGTGCTGTACGTCGAGAAGGACCTGAAGGTCGATGCGTTCCGCTACGAGGATCTCGCCGATCCGAAATGGAAGGGCAAGGTCTGCATCCGCTCGGGCCAGCATCCGTACAACACGGCGCTCGTCGCGGCGATGATCGCGCACGACGGCGAAGCCGCGACCGAGAAATGGCTGCGCGGCGTGAAGGCGAACCTCGCGCGCAAGGCGACGGGCGGCGACCGCGACGTCGCACGCGACATCCTCGGCGGCATCTGCGACGTCGGCCTCGCGAATGCTTACTACGTCGGCCACATGAAGAATGCGGAGCCCGGCAGCGACGCACGCAAGTGGGGCGATGCGATCAAGGTCGTGCGGCCGACGTTCGCGAACGCGAAGAGCGGCGGCACGCACGTCAACATCAGCGGCGCGACGGTCGCGAAGCACGCGCCGCACAAGGCCAACGCGGTGAAGCTGCTCGAATACCTCGTGTCGCCGGAAGCGCAGGCGCTGTATGCGCAGGCGAACTACGAATACCCGGTGCGCGCGAACGTGAAACTCGATCCGGTGATCGCCGGCTTCGGCACGCTGAAGATCGACCCGCTGCCGCTGGCGGACATCGCGAAGCATCGCAAGCAGGCGAGCCAGCTCGTCGACAAGGTCGGTTTTGACAACTGACGCAACCACCGCCGGCGCGCGCCGCGTGGCGTGCCGGCCGCGCCTGCTGCCGCGCGCGGGCAGCGTGTGGCTGCTCGCGGCGCTGGCGATCGCCGCGGCGGTCGCGGCGCCGCTCGCGGTGCTCGTGGCCGCCGCGTTCGACGCCGATCTCGCGCACTGGCGGCATCTCGCCGAATTCGTGCTGCCGCAGGCACTCGTCAATACGCTGCTGCTGCTCGCGGGCGTCGGCACGATCGTGTCGATCGTCGGCACCGGCTGCGCGTGGCTCGTCACCGCCTACGACTTTCCCGGCCGACGCGTGCTCACATGGGCACTGCTGCTGCCGCTCGCGGTGCCCACCTACATCGTCGCGTTCGCGTATCTCGACCTGCTGCACCCGATCGGCCCCGTACAGGGCGCGATCCGCTGGCTGCTCGGCTTCGACAGCCCGCGCCAGTTCCGCCTGCCCGACCTGCGCTCGCTGCCCGGCGCGATCTTCGTACTCGGTTTCGTGCTGTATCCCTATGTTTACCTGAGCACGCGCGCGATGTTCGTCACGCAGTCCGCGAGCCTGCTCGAAGCCGCGCGCACGCTCGGCGCGGGACGCATCGCCACGTTCTGGCGCGTCGTCGTGCCGCTCGCGCGGCCCGCGATCGCGGTCGGCGTGAGCCTCGCGCTGCTCGAAACGCTGAACGATATCGGCGCATCCGAATTCCTCGGCGTGCAGACGCTGACGGTATCCGTGTACACGACATGGATCACGCGGTCCGATCTTGCCGGCGCCGCACAGATCGCGCTCGCGATGCTCGCGATCGTCGTGGGCATGATCGTGCTCGAACGCTACGGGCGCCGCCGCCAGCGCTATGCGCATGGCCGGCGCATGCGGCCGATCGCGCCGCGCCGCCTGACGGGCACGGCCGCATGGGGCGCCGCCGTGCTCGGCTGGCTGCCCGTGCTGCTCGGCTTCGGCGCGCCGGCCGCGTATCTCGCGGTCGAGACGACCAAGCGGCTGCATCTCGTCGGCGGCGTGTCCGCGCAACTGATGACGGGGCTCGCGAACACGCTGACGATCGCCACCGCCGCCACCGTCGCGACACTCGCGTGCGGGCTCGTCGTCGCATGGGCCGCGCGCGCGCAACGCGACAGCGCAGGCGCGGGCCCGGCCCGCGTTTGCGCGAGAATCGCGAGCCTCGGTTATGCGGTGCCCGGCACCGTGCTCGCGATCGGCCTGCTGATCCCGTTCGCGGCGGCCGACCGGCTGTTCGGCGCGGCACTCGGCCGCGACGGGCTGCTGCTGATGGGCTCGGCGGCCGCGCTCGTGATCGCCTACACGGTGCGTTTTCTCGCGATCCCGGCCGGCAGCATCGAGGCAGGCCTCGCGCGCATCCCGCCGTCGCTGGAACAGGCGGCGCGTTCGCTCGGCGAAACGGCCGGCGGCACGCTGCGCCGCGTGCACCTGCCGCTGCTGCGGCCCGCGCTCACCACGAGCGCGCTGCTGGTGTTCGTTGACGCCATGAAGGAATTGCCGGCGACGCTGCTGCTGCGTCCGCTGAACTTCGACACGCTCGCCACCTGGCTGTATGCGGAAGCGGCGCGCGGCACCTACGAGGAAGGCGCGGTCGCCGCCCTCGCGATCGTGCTGGCCGGGCTCGTGCCCGTGATCCTGCTCGCCCGCACCCGCCACAAGATCGGAGCCTGACACCGTGAACCTGCTCGAACTCGATGACCTCTGCCTCGCCTACGACACGCCGCACGGCCGCCGCACGGTGGTCGACGGCCTGAGCCTCGCGCTGCCGCGCGGCGACATCGGTTGCCTGCTCGGTGCGTCGGGCTGCGGCAAGACCACCGTGCTGCGCGCGATCGCCGGCTTCGAACCGGTGCGCATGGGGCGCATCGTGCTGGACGGCGCGCCCGTCGCGGCGCCGTCGCTCGACGTGCCGCCCGAGCGGCGCCGCATCGGCATGATGTTCCAGGATTACGCGCTGTTTCCGCACCTCAGTGCGGCCGACAACGTCGCGTTCGGTTTGCGGCGCATGCCGAAGACCGAACGGCGCATGCGTGTGGCGGAAATGCTCGATCTGGTCGGCCTTGCCGATTCAGGCAGCGCCTATCCGCACGAGCTGTCGGGCGGCCAGCAGCAGCGCGTCGCGCTCGCCCGTGCGCTCGCGCCGTCACCGGAACTGCTGCTGCTCGACGAGCCGTTCTCGAATCTCGACGTCGATACGCGCGAGCGGCTCGCGTTCGAGCTGCGCGACATCCTGAAACGCACGGGCCACACCGCGATCCTCGTCACGCACAACCAGGCGGAAGCGTTCGCGATCGCCGACCGGATCGGCGTGATGAAGGATGGCCAGCTCGCGCAATGGGACACGCCGTACGCACTGCATCACCATCCGGCCAGCCCGTTCGTCGCGGATTTCGTGCGCCGCGACGCACTGGCCGACGAGCGCGCACGCGCACTGGCGCGCGGCCGCTGAACCCGCGGGCGCGCTGCACGCCCGCGCCGTTTCATTGCCGCGCTACGCCGGCTCGGCAAGGTCGCGCACGGGCAGCGCGGTCGAATACTTGATCTGCTCCATCGCGAACGACGAGCTGACGTCGAACAGCGGCACCGTACGAATCAGCTGCTTGTAGACGCGGTCGTAATCGTCGATGCCGGCCACCACGACGCGCAGCAGATAATCGGTCTCGCCGCTCATCCGGTACACCTCGACCACTTCCGGCATGTCGCGCACGGCCTGCGTGAACCGCTGCGCCCATTCCTCGGTGTGCTGGTTCGTCCGGATCGCGACGAACACGGTCGTGCCGACCCCAAGCTTGCGCGGATCGCACAGCGCAACCTGCGCGCGAATCGCGCCGGTTTCCTTGAGCCGCTGCACACGCTTCCAGCACGGCGTCTGCGACAGGTTCACGCGCTGTGCCAGTTCCGCGATCGGCAGCGTGGCATCCGCCTGCAACAGCTCCAGCAGCTTGCGATCGATGGCGTCCATTTCTCCAGTCCCTCGTAGATAGAAATTTATTCTATTCATCCTGCACAACGGGGAACAATATGAAAACCGCCTCGCCGCGTCGACCGGTGTAAATACCGATCCGGTACACGTGCGGGTCGTGCGCGTCTGCCGGCACGCAGCCCGCTCCAGACGAAACAGGCGATCCCGCCCGTCAAGGTGGAATCGCCTGGCGTTCCTGCACGTCGCGGCCGGCCCGGCGCTCACGCGCCGGCCGGCGCGCCGCTCAATACGCGACCGTCGCGATCTCGCGCACGAAGCTGCCTTGCTCGAGCGCATCGACGAACGCGACCGCGTAGTCTTCCGTCGAGATCCTGCTGTTGCCCTGCGCATCCACGATCAGCTTGCCGACGCCCGTGCGGAACGTGCGCGTGCGCTCGCCCGGGGCGATCATCGCGGCCGGCGCGAAGAACGTCCAGTCGAGATCGTCGACCGTCTTCAGGTAGGCGAGCGCATCGCGGTGCGCGAGCGCCTGCGCCTTGTACGCTTCAGGAAAGCCTTCGCTGTCGACCAGCTGCTTGCCCGGCGCGATTTCGAGCGAACCTGCACCGCCCACCACCACGAGCCGCTTCAAGCCCGCCTCGCGTGTGCCGGCGACCAGCGCTTTCGCGGCCGCGACGACCTTCGTCGCATCGTCCTGCTTCGGGCCGTACGCGCTCGCGACGACGTCATGACCCGGCAGCGCGGCCGCAATGCTGGCCGCGTCGAACAGGTCGGCCGCCTTCGCGGTGATGCCGTCGCCGGCCGCGCCGGGATGGCGCGACAGCGCGGTCACGCGATGGCCGCGTCGCACGGCTTCCGCGGCAATGCGCGAGCCGATCGTGCCGGTGGCGCCGAACAGCGCGATATTCAGGGTACGTTGCGTCATGTCGATTCTCCAGTAAGCAAAATATGTAACGACTTCAATTACAGATAAGATCGAAAAAAACGGGGCAAAGCCCCCGTTGCGCCGGACACCGCGCATGCGCGCCGTCCGGCTTCCTGCCCTGCCGCCGGTTACCCGCCGGCGCGCACGTCATGTTGCGTACGCTGTTCCAGATCCAGCACGTCGGCCGTGACGTCGGCCAGCGTGCGCGTGGCAAGCGAGGCTTCCATCGCGCGCTGCGCGTCGCCGATGTAGTCGGTCAGCGCGACCTGGATGTGCCGCCCGACGAGACACGCGGGATTCGGTGCCTCGCGGTGCAGCGCGAACAGTTGCGCATCGTCGACCGCACGATATACGTCGAGCAGCGTGATCGCACCGGGCTCGCGCGCCAGCAGCGCACCGCCGCCCGCGCCCAGCTGCGACGTGGTCAGCCCGGCAGCCGCCAGCATCGACAGCAGGCGGCGAATCAGCGCCGGGTTCGTGTTCACGCTGCCCGCGATGATGTCGGACGACAGCGGCACGCCTTCCTGCATCGACAGCAAGGCAAGCACGTGGACGGCAAACGCGAACCGGCTGCTGGTATTCATTCCTCACCCACTTGACGACGCCGGCCCATCCTGCGGCCGGCGACATGTGTAACTATCATAATTACATTTCGCGGATCATGCAAGCCCGCGTCACTCTCCGCTCGCGGGCTTGGCGCCCGACGCATTCTGCTGGCTCCACTGCTGGAGCTTCTTGCCGGCTTCGGCGATCTTCGCGCCGGCTTCGGAAGCCGCATGCGCGACGACCGCGGAAGCAGCCGCGTCGATCTGCGCCTGCGCGGCGGAGGCGAGGCCGCTCGCGGACAGCGGCGGCACGGCCGACGCCGCGGACGCGATACCGGCCTTCGCGGCGTTGATCTGCTGGTTGACGGTGCTCGCCACCTGGTCGAGCGCCTTGGCCGCGTTGTTCGCGGCATCGGCGGCCGCGCTCGCGGCCGTATCGGGTTGCGTGACCGGCGCACCGGACTTCTCGCAGCCCGCGAGCAACAGCAGCGCACCGGCGGCCACGGCCGCCAGTACGGACCCGGGCACGCGACGCGCCCGCGATGTCTTCATCTTCATCAGCAATCTCCGGCCGCGCGTGGCGCGGCCTCGTGGTTGGACCGACGTCGATGATACCGCCTGTTGAACAGGGCCAATCAGCCCCGCCATTAAAAATGGCTTTCAATTTCGGACTCGTCTGATTCAATCGCGCACGCGAGGACTCTAAAGTGGGCGAGCTTCAACCCGCTTCGGACGTGCCCCCTTTTTCTCATGGATTTCCTCGTCAACTGGCTCATCGCCCTGGCCGCGTTGCTCACCGCCACCCTGTTCCTGTGTCTGCGCCCGCGGTCGCCGCACCGCCTGGCCGAATCCGGGCGCCCGCGCCGCGTCGCAGCCGCGCGCCTGCTCGCGCAGGCCGTGATCGGCTTCTGGACGGCCGCGCTGATCGTCGCGCAAGGCATCCTCGGCCCCGACGCCGACGGCCAGTCGCTCACGGGCTTCGCGGCGCTCGCGTTCGCCGCGCTGGGGCTGACAACCGTCGCCGCCTACTGGTCGGTGTGTGCGCTGCGGCTGCGGCGGCCGCCCCCGCTGTTCGCGCGCCACTGACGCGCCGGCTGGTGCGCCGCGACGCACCATCGCGCACCACGCCGCACCAACCGGCTCGTCGCACGCACCAGTTCCGTACGCACCGCACCACACACGTGCACCCGGCATCGCGCTCGGGCTGCGCCGGCTACGCCCTCTTCCCGTGCACGATTCATCGGAATGCCTCACCACGCGGCGCCCGGGCACCAACTCCATGCGGCGGCTCACCAAGTTGGCTCGATATTTGCATTCCTTGCCCGTTTTTTGCGCAAGGAAGCCACGGCATGGATGGTCTGAAATCCGGCGTCGACTCACTGTTCCTGTTGATCGGCGCCGTCATGGTGCTCGCGATGCACGCGGGCTTTGCATTTCTCGAACTCGGCACGGTCCGCAAGAAGAACCAGGTCAACGCGCTCGTGAAGATCCTGGTCGACTTCTCGGTGTCGACGCTCGCGTATTTCTTCATCGGCTACACGATCGCGTACGGCGTCGAGTTCTTCGACGACATCGGCACGCTGTCGCAGCACAACGGCTACGCGCTCGTGCGCTTCTTCTTCCTGCTGACCTTCGCGGCGGCCATTCCCGCGATCGTCTCCGGCGGCATCGCCGAGCGCGCGAAGTTCAATCCGCAGCTCGTCGCGACGCTGATCATCGTCGGCTTCATCTATCCGTTCTTCGAAGGGATCGCGTGGAACGAACGCTTCGGCGTGCAGGCCTGGCTCACGCACGCGTTCGGCGCGCCGTTCCACGATTTCGCGGGCTCCGTCGTCGTGCACGCGTTCGGCGGCTGGGTCGCGCTGCCGGCCGTACTGCTGCTCGGCGCGCGCCATGGCCGTTACGCGAAGGACGGCCGGATCGCCGCGCACCCGCCGTCGAACATCCCGTTCCTCGCGCTCGGCGCGTGGGTGCTCGCGGTCGGTTGGTTCGGCTTCAACGTGATGAGCGCGCAGACGCTCGACAAGATCAGCGGCCTCGTCGCCGTGAACTCGCTGATGGCGATGGTCGGCGGCACGCTCGCCGCGTGGATGGCCGGCCGCAACGACCCGGGCTTCACGTACAACGGGCCGCTCGCGGGCCTCGTCGCGGTATGCGCGGGCTCCGACGTGATGCACCCGATCGGCGCACTCGTCACGGGCGCGGCCGCCGGCGCACTGTTCGTCGCGATGTTCACCTGCGTGCAGAACAAGTGGCGCATCGACGACGTGCTCGGCGTGTGGCCGCTGCACGGCATGTGCGGCGCGCTTGGCGGCCTCGCGGCCGGCGTGTTCGGCCTGCCCGCGCTCGGCGGCCTCGGCGGCGTGTCGTTCATGTCGCAGCTCGTCGGCACGCTCGGCGGCATCGCGATCGCGACCGCGGGCGGTACGCTCGTGTACGGTGCGCTGAAGGCGACCGTCGGGCTGCGCCTCGACCGGGAAGCCGAGTTCGACGGCGCGGACCTGTCGATCCACCGCATCTCGGCGACGCCCGAACGCGATTGAGCCCCTGACGAACGCCCGGCCCGCCATTACGATTTCAATTCAAAAAACTTTCATCGAGCGTCCTTACACTTCCGTCCAGTTTTCAATTTGCCTTCGCGGAGCTTGCCGAGCGCCTGCTTCGCGAAGGCCATTCTTCCAACAACTGAAACTGGACTCCACATGCCCGCGTTGCCCAATGCTTCCCGTCGTCAGGCCCTGAAGATCCTCGCCGGCGCGCCGATGCTTCCCCTTTCAGGCCTCGCGCTGCCGGCCCTGCTGACGGGTTGCGGCGGCGACGACAATCCGGCGTCGACGCCGACCCCGGTCGCCGCCGCGTACACGTCGGCGACGTTCTCGGCGATGGCCGCACCCACGCTCGACAACGCGGCCGCGATGGCCACGACGACGGTCGGCTCGACGCTGTCGGTGTCGTTCTCGGACGGTTCGGCGCGCAACTTCAAGCTGGCGTACCGGCCGTTCTTCGTGACGGGCGACATGGTGCCGGACGGCAAGGGCGGCACGACGCTCGCGGGCGGCTACTACGACATCAACAACCAGCCGATCATCGACCGCTCGGTTGCCGGCAAGGAGCGCCAGTTCTATTCCGACTGCCCGGACGGCAGCTCGCTGCTGACGCTGAAGAACGCGAACGTGCCCGGCGTGAAAGGCAACACGGTGTTCGCCGTCGTGCAGTTCGAATACACGACGCGCGACCAGGCGAGCGCATCGCAGTACGGCCAGCTGCCGTCGCCGATCGCGGTGCTGACGCTCGACCAGGATCCGGCCAACGGCGCGCTGAAGGTCGTCAAGTACCACAACGTCGACACGTCGAAGGCGCACGGCCTGTGGATCACGTGCGGCGCGAGCCTGTCGCCGTGGGGCACGCACCTGTCGAGCGAGGAGTACGAGCCGGACGCGACCAAGGCCGCGACCGACGCGCAGTTCAAGGCGTTCAGCAAGAACACGTTCGGCGACGAGACGAAGGCGAACCCCTACCACTACGGCCACCTGCCCGAGATCACCGTGAATCCCGACGGCACGGGCACCGTGAAGAAGCACTATTGCCTCGGCCGCATCTCGCACGAGCTGATCCAGGTGATGCCGGACCAGCGCACCGTGATGATGGGTGACGACGCCACCAACGGCGGCCTGTTCATGTTCGTCGCCGACAAGGCCGCCGACCTGTCGGCCGGCACGCTGTATGTCGCGAAGTGGACGCAGACCTCGTCGGCCGGCGCCGGCACCGCGACGCTCACGTGGATCAGGATCGGCCACGCGACGAGCAGCGAGATCGAGGCGCTCGCGAACACGTTGAAGGCATCGGACATCATGGACCTGGTGACCACCGACCCGAACGATGCGAGCTACACGAAGGTCCACTTCGGCGGCAAGTTCAACTGGATGCGCGTGAAGCCGGGGATGGAAAAGGCGGCCGCGTTCCTCGAGACGCACCGCTACGCGGCACTGCTCGGCGGCAGCATGGGCTTCACGAAGCTCGAAGGCACGACCGTGAACGCGAAGGACAAGATCGTCTACACGGCGATGTCGCGGATCGAGACGTCGATGGTCAAGGGCAATGCGGCGTCGCGCGACGTCGCGGTCGACAAGAAGATCGCCGCGGGCGCCGTCTATGCGCTGAACCTGAAGGGCAGCCAGCGCGACACGACGGGCAGCGCGATCGACAGCGAATGGGTGCCGGTCGACATGGGCGCGCCGGCCGCGCTCGTCGGCGAGGATCTCGCCGCGGCCGACGGGCTCGGCAACCTCGCGAACCCGGACAAGATCGCGAACCCGGACAACCTGAAGTTCTCCGAAAAGCTGCGCACGCTCTTCATCGGCGAAGACTCGGGCATGCACGTGAACAACTTCCTGTGGGCCTACAACGTCGACACGAAGTCGCTGGTGCGCGTGCTGTCGTGCCCGGCCGGCGCGGAATCGACGGGCCTGCACGCGGTCGACGAGATCAACGGCTGGACGTACATCATGAGCAACTTCCAGCACGCGGGCGACTGGGAATCGCCGCTGCACGACAAGGTCAAGCCGACGCTCGACCCGCTCGTGCGCGCGAACTTCAAGGACCGCTTCGGCGCGAGCGTCGGCTACCTGACGGCCGAGCAGACCAGCATCAAGCTCGCGAAGGCCTGACCGGGCCGCGCGAGGAGGCGCCGCCCGCCGGCCGGGTGCCCGGCCGGGGGCGTCCCTGACCGGGCGTCCCTAACCGGGCGTCCCTGACCGGGCGTCCCTTTCTTCATCACCGATCATTCGTCGGCGCTCCACGCCGTTTGATGCGCGATGCCCAGTGCGGACATCGCGCTTTTTTTTGCGCGTGCGAATCGCGTCAGGCGCACGCGCGAGCAGACGCCGCGCAGGTAAAAACGGGGGGTTTCAACGATCGGGGGATAATACGGGCCTGACGCGTCCGGGCGGGCGAGCAGGAAAACGGGCAAAAAAAAGCGCCACGGAGACCGTGGCGCTAAAAAAGTTCTAGCCATTCCGAGGGCCGTGCTAGAACCTGAGAGACTGCGCGAAACATCGTTGCCGGTTAAACTCTTGAAACGATGTTTCGAAAACGTGAGACATTCTTTCCGTTTCCGCCCGACAAGTCAAGCGGTATTTGCACCGGTTCATGCACTTTCTGGCAACGCTCATTTGAGCGTTTTCCTAATAAACCAAGGGTGAACCCGTAAAATCTCATCCCATGACCGGTTCACCCGCGGAACATGCATCCTTTGACAATAGTCCTACAAAACCAACAAAATTGAAATCGAGTTTCGGAAATAGAGAGAATCCCTCGTGTCGACCACTGTAACCCCTCCCGCGTCGCGGGACCGTGAATCCTCGCCCGACGAAATCACCGCCCTCGCCCGCGGCCTCGCGGTGCTGCGCCGCATCGCGGCTGCCGACGCGCCCGTCAGCAACCGTGAGCTGACCGAACTGACCGGCATCCCGAAGCCGACCGTCTCGCGCATCACCGCGACGCTCGTCAGCGCCGGCTTCCTGTTTCAGTTGCCCGACAGCGAGCGCTTCGTGCTCACCGCGTCGGTGCTCGAACTGAGCCACGGCTTCCTGCGCAACTTCGACATCCGCGCGCGCTCGCGGCCGTTCATGATCGAGCTGGCCGAACGCACGTCGCTGTCCGTGCACCTCGCGGTGCGCGACCGGCTCGACATGGTCGCGATCGACGTGATCCGGCCGCGCTCGGCCGTGCTCGTCACGCGTCTCGAGATCGGCTCGCGGATGGACATCGCACGCACCGCGGTAGGCCGTGCGTATCTCGCCGCACTCGAGGACGACGAACGCCGCCTGCTGCTCGAGTCGCTGCGCACCACGGCCGGCGACGACTGGCCGCACGTGTCCGCGCGCCTGACCCCCGCGCTGGACGACGCGATGCGCGACGGTTGCGCGATCGCGATCGGCGAATGGCGCGAGGGCCTGAATGCGGTGGCGGCCGGTTTCGTCGGCCCGTCGGGGCAGCGCTATTCGGTGAATTGCGGCGGCGCGTCGCACCAGTGCCCGCCCGAATGGCTGCACGAACACGTGGTACCCGCGCTGCACGAATGCATCGCGAAAATCACCCGCGAGATCGGCGGCGCACCGGCCCGGCGGCACGCCGTGTAATCGATTCGTCATCGTCCAATTGCGTTCTGTAACGACCGTAACCCGTTGAAAGATAGTCCACTGGACTGTAACGGGGACGGGACGTAGGATCATGCCCATCGTCGCGCCGCCTTCGCGGTGCGCACCGCTCTTTTCCCGCGCGGGCCGGCGGGGCCCCGGACCGAGCCGGGCGCCCCCTCCCGGCACCGCCCGCCCACGCGCAGCCCAGCAGTCCGATTTCCGGCACGCCGCGCCGTCTTCCTGACAGAACACGATGGATAACGAACAAAAGCCCACGCCTCCTTCGAACGACCCCGCGTCTCCCGCCGCACGACGCCCGCGCCGCACGCTGATGGCCGGGGCGCTTGCGGTCGTCGTCATCGGCGGCCTGCTGTGGTGGCACCCGTGGAACCGCACGCCGGCGGCCGGCAGTGCCGCGACGGGCGCGGGTGCAAGCGCCGCCGGTGGCGGCGGCCACCGCGGCCGAGGCGGCCCCGCCGCGATGGCGAACATTCCGCAGCCCGTGCAGGTCGCGACCGCGACGCAGGGCGAAATGCCGATCGTGCTGTCCGCGCTCGGCACCGTCACGCCGCTCGCGAACGTGACGGTCAAGACGCAGCTGTCGGGCTACCTGCAGTCGGTCTCGTTCCAGGAAGGCCAGATCGTCAGGAAAGGCGACGTGCTCGCGCAGATCGACCCGCGCCCGTACCAGGTGTCGCTCGAGAACGCCGAAGGCACGCACGCGCGCGACTCGGCGCTGCTCGCGACGGCCCGCCTCGACCTGAAGCGCTACCAGACGCTGCTGTCGCAGGATTCGATCGCGTCGCAGACGGTCGATACGCAGGCCTCACTCGTCAAGCAATACGAAGGCGCGGTGAAGACCGACCAGGCCGCGATCGATTCCGCGAAGCTGAACCTCACGTATGCGCGCATCACCGCGCCGGTGTCGGGCCGCGTCGGCCTGCGCCAGGTCGACCCCGGCAACTACGTGACGCCGGGCGATGCCAACGGCATCGTCGTGATCACGCAGTTGCAGCCGATGAGCGTGATCTTCACGACGTCGGAGGACAACCTGCCGCAGATCCTCAAGCAGGTGAACGCGGGCCAGAAGCTGTCGGTCACCGCGTACAACCGCAACAACACGGTGCCGCTCGAGACGGGCTCGCTCGCGACGCTCGACAACCAGATCGACACGAGCACCGGCACGGTCAAGCTGCGCGCGAACTTCGATAACAAGGAAGGCATGCTGTTCCCGAATCAGTTCGTGAACACGCGGCTGCTCGTCGACGTGATGCGCAACGCGACGATCGTGCCGACCTCCGCCGTGCTGACCGGCTCGATCGGCCAGTTCGTCTACGTCGTGAAACCCGACAACACGGTGACGGTGCGCAAGGTCACGGTCGGCCCGGTCGACGGCGAACGCACGAGCATCGTCAGCGGCGTGTCGCTCGGCGAACGCGTGGTGACCGACGGCTCCGACCGCCTGCGCGAAGGCGCGAAGATCTCGATCCCGGCCGACAAGCCGAAAGGCGCGTCGGGCGCGCGCGGCGCCGGTGCGGCGTCGGGTGCATCGGGCGCCGGCGGCCAGCGCGGCGGACACCGGCACGGCGCGTCGCAGGCAGCGGCCCCCGCGGCCCAGTAACGCGCGGGCCGCTCGATGAATCCATCCCGCCTTTTCATTCTCCGGCCGGTCGGCACCGCCCTCCTGATGGCGGCGATCATGCTGGCCGGTCTCGTCGCGCTGCGCTTCCTGCCGCTCGCCGCACTGCCGGAAGTCGACTATCCGACGATCCAGGTCCAGACCTTCTACCCGGGCGCGAGCCCGGAAGTGATGACCTCGTCGGTCACCGCGCCACTCGAACGGCAGTTCGGGCAGATGCCGTCGCTGAACCAGATGTCGTCGCAGAGTTCGGCCGGCTCGTCCGTGATCACGCTGCAGTTCTCGCTCGACCTGCCGCTCGACATCGCCGAACAGGAAGTGCAGGCCGCGATCAACGCGGCCGGCAACCTGCTGCCGTCCGACCTCCCTGCCCCGCCGATCTATGCGAAGGTCAACCCGGCCGACGCGCCGGTGATCACGCTCGCCGTCACGTCGAAGACGCTGCCGCTCACGCAGGTGCAGGACCTCGCCGACACGCGCCTCGCGATGAAGATCTCGCAGATCGCGGGCGTCGGCCTCGTCAGCCTGTCGGGCGGCAACCGCCCGGCCGTGCGGATCCAGGCGAACCCGACCGCGCTCGCGAAGTACGGGATGAACCTCGACGACCTGCGCACGACGATCTCGAACCTGAACGTGAACACGCCGAAGGGCAACTTCGACGGCCCGACGCGCGCGTACACGATCAACGCGAACGACCAGCTCACGAGCGCCGATCAATACAACAGCGCGGTCGTCGCGTACAAGGGCGGCCGCCCAGTGATGCTCACCGACGTCGCGACGGTCGTCGCCGGCTCGGAGAACACCAAGCTCGGCGCGTGGGTGAATTCGGAACCCGCGATCATCCTGAACGTGCAGCGCCAGCCGGGCGCGAACGTGATCGCGACCGTCGACGCGATCAAGGCGCAGTTGCCGAAGCTGCAGGAAACGCTGCCGGCCGCGCTCGACGTGCAGATCGTCACCGACCGTACGACGATGATCCGCGCCGCCGTGCGCGACGTGCAGTTCGAGCTGCTGGTCGCGGTCGGGCTCGTCGTGCTCGTGATGTACCTGTTCCTCGCGAACATCTACGCGACGATCATCCCGAGCCTGTCGGTGCCGCTGTCGCTGATCGGCACGCTCGCGGTGATGTACATGGCCGGCTTCTCGCTGAACAACCTGTCGCTGATGGCGCTCACCATCGCGACCGGCTTCGTCGTCGACGACGCGATCGTGATGATCGAGAACATCGCGCGCTACGTCGAGGAAGGCGAATCGGGGCTCGAGGCCGCGCTGAAGGGCTCGAAGCAGATCGGCTTCACGATCATCTCGCTGACGGTGTCGCTGATCGCGGTGCTGATCCCGCTGCTGTTCATGGGCGACGTGGTCGGGCGCCTCTTCCATGAATTCGCGATCACGCTCGCGGTGACGATCGTGATCTCGGCGATCGTGTCGCTCACGCTCGTGCCGATGATGTGCGCGAAGCTGCTGCGCCATTCGCCCCCGCCCGAGAGCCACCGCTTCGAGGCGCGCGTGCACCAGGCGATCGACTGGGTGATCGCGCGCTACGCGGTCGCGCTCGAATGGGTGCTGAACCGCCAGCGCTCGACGCTCGTCGTCGCGCTGCTGACGCTCGCGCTGACGGGCCTGCTGTACGTGTACGTGCCGAAGGGCTTCTTCCCCGCGCAGGACACCGGCGTGATCCAGGCGATCACGCAGGCGCCGCAGTCGATCTCGTACGGCGCGATGGCCGAGCGCCAGCAGACGCTCGCGGCCGAGATCCTGAAGGATCCGAACGTCGTGAGCCTCACGTCGTTCATCGGCGTCGACGGCAGCAACATCACGCTGAACAGCGGCCGGATGCTGATCAACCTGAAGGCGCGCGACGAACGTTCCGAAACGGCCGCGCAGGTCATCCGGGACCTGCAGCACCGCGTGGCGAACATCACCGGGATCTCGCTGTTCATGCAGCCGGTGCAGGATCTGACGATCGACTCGACCGTCAGCCCGACGCAGTACCAGTTCATGCTGACGAGCCCGAACTCGGAAGAGTTCGCGACCTGGGTGCCGAAGCTCGTCGCGCGGCTGCAGCAGGAGCCGTCGCTCGCCGACGTCGCGACCGACCTGCAGAGCAACGGCCAGTCCGTCTACATCGAGATCGACCGCGCGAGCGCCGCGCGCTTCGGCATCACGCCGGCGACCGTCGACAACGCGCTGTACGACGCGTTCGGCCAGCGCATCGTGTCGACGATCTTCACGCAGTCGAACCAGTACCGCGTGATTCTCGAGTCCGAGCCGAAGGAGCAGCACTACGCGCAATCGCTGAACGACATCTACCTGCCGTCGGCGGGCGGCGGCCAGGTGCCGCTGGCGTCGATCGCGTCGTTCCACGAACGGCCGTCGCCGCTCCTGGTCGCGCACCTGTCGCAGTTCCCGTCGACCACCGTCTCGTTCAACCTCGCCGCAGGCGCGTCGCTCGGCGAGGCGGTCAAGGCGATCGACGCCGCCGAGAAGGACATCGGGCTGCCCGCGTCGTTCCAGACGCGCTTCCAGGGCGCGGCGCTCGCGTTCCAGGCATCGCTGTCGAACCAGCTGTTCCTGATCCTCGCGGCGGTCGTCACGATGTACATCGTGCTCGGCGTGCTGTACGAGAGCTACATCCACCCGATCACGATCCTGTCGACGCTGCCGTCGGCCGGCGTCGGCGCGTTGCTTGCGCTGATGATCACCGGGCACGACCTCGACATCATCGGGATCATCGGCATCGTGCTGCTGATCGGTATCGTGAAGAAGAACGCGATCATGATGATCGACTTCGCGCTCGAGGCCGAACGTGTCGAAGGCAAGCCGCCGCGCGAGGCGATCTACCAGGCGTGCCTGCTGCGCTTTAGGCCGATCCTGATGACGACGCTCGCCGCGCTGCTCGGCGCGGTGCCGCTGATCGTCGGCGCCGGCGCGGGCTCCGAGCTGCGCCAGCCGCTCGGGGTCGCGATCGCCGGCGGCCTGATCGTGTCGCAGGTGCTGACGCTGTTCACGACGCCCGTGATCTACCTCGGCTTCGACTCGCTCGCGCGCCGCGTGCGCGGCTGGTTCGAGCGCCACGGCCCGCAAGCCGGCACGCGCACGGATGCGTAAATGAAACGACCCTCACGCACACTTCGTTCGCGTGGGGGGGCGCAGCCCCCCCATCTCCCGAAAACGCATCCGTCGGAACACGCGGCGGCCCAGCGAGTGCCGACATGAACCTGTCGCGCCCCTTCATCACGCGCCCCGTCGCGACGACGCTGCTCGCGATCGGCGTCGCGCTCGCGGGCCTGTTCGCGTTCGTCAAGCTGCCGGTGTCGCCGCTGCCGCAGGTCGACTTCCCCACCATCTCGGTGCAGGCGTCGCTGCCCGGCGCGAGCCCCGAGACCGTCGCGACCAGCGTGACGAGCCCGCTGGAGCGGCACCTCGGCTCGATCGCCGACGTCTCCGAAATGACGTCGACGAGCACGGTCGGCAATGCCCGGATCATCCTGCAGTTCGGCCTGAACCGCGACATCGACGGCGCCGCCCGCGACGTGCAGGCCGCGATCAACGCGGCGCGCGCCGACCTGCCCGCCGCGCTGAAGAGCAACCCGACCTACCGCAAGGTCAACCCGGCCGACTCGCCGATCATGGTCGTGTCGCTGACGTCGGAAACCTCGTCGCCCGCGAAGCTGTACGACGCCGCGTCGACGGTGCTGCAGCAGTCGCTGTCGCAGATCGACGGGATCGGCCAGGTGTCGGTGAGCGGCTCCGCGAACCCGGCCGTGCGCGTCGAGCTCGAGCCGCAGGCGCTGTTCCACTACGGGATCGGCCTCGAGGACGTGCGCGCGGCGCTCGCCTCCGCGAACGCCAACGCGCCGAAGGGCGCGATCGAGTTCGGCCCGCAGCGCTACCAGCTCTATACGAACGACCAGGCTTCCGAGGCGTCGCAATACCGCGACCTCGTCGTCGCGTATCGCAACGGCGCGGCCGTGCGGCTGTCCGACCTGTCCGACGTCGTCGATTCGGTCGAGGATCTCCGCAACCTCGGCCTGTCGAACGGCAAGCGCGCGGTGCTCGTGATCCTCTACCGCTCGCCCGGCGCGAACATCATCGATACGATCGACCGCGTGCGCGCGGCGCTGCCGCAGCTCACCGCGTCGCTGCCGGCCGACATCACGGTCACGCCCGTGCTCGACCGCTCGACCACCATCCGCGCGTCGCTGAAGGACACCGAACACACGCTGCTGATCGCGATCAGCCTCGTCGTGATGGTCGTGTTCCTGTTCCTGCGCAACTGGCGCGCGACGCTGATCCCGAGCGTCGCGGTGCCGATCTCGATCGTCGGCACGTTCGGCGCAATGTACCTGCTCGGCTTCTCGATCGACAACCTGTCGCTGATGGCGCTGATCGTCGCGACAGGCTTCGTCGTCGACGATGCGATCGTCGTGCTCGAGAACATCTCGCGGCATATCGAGAACGGCAAGTCGCGCATGCAGGCCGCGTTCGACGGCGCGCGCGAGGTCGGCTTCACGGTGCTGTCGATGAGCATTTCGCTCGTCGCGGTGTTCCTCCCGATCCTGCTGATGGGCGGCATCGTCGGGCGCCTGTTCCGCGAGTTCGCGCTGACGCTGTCGCTTGCGATCGCCGTGTCGCTCGCGGTGTCGCTCACCGTCACGCCGATGATGTGCGCGCGCCTGCTCCCCGAGTCGCACGAACCGCAGAGCGAAGGCCGCTTCGCGCGATTCCTGGAACGCTGTTTCAGCCGCATGCAGCGCGGTTACGAACGCTCGCTGTCGTGGGCGCTGCGCCGGCCGCTGCTGATCCTGCTGACGCTCGTCGCAACGATCGTGCTGAACGCCTACCTGTACGTCGTCGTGCCGAAGGGCTTTTTCCCGCAGCAGGACACCGGGCTGATGATCGGCGGCATCCAGGCCGACCAGTCGACGTCGTTCCAGGCGATGAAGCTGAAGTTCTCCGAGATGATGCGGATCGTGCAGGGCAACCCGAACGTGAAGAGCGTCGCGGGCTTCACCGGCGGCACGCAGACCAACTCGGGCTTCATGTTCGTCACGCTGAAGGATCGTACCGAGCGCAAGCTGACGGCCGACCAGGTGATCCAGCAACTGCGCCCGCCGCTGGCGGACGTCGCGGGTGCGCGCACGTTCCTGCAGGCGGCACAGGACATCCGCGTCGGCGGCCGGCAGAGCAACGCGCAGTATCAGTTCACGCTGCTCGGCGATTCGAGCGCCGACCTGTACAAGTGGGGGCCGATCCTGACCGAAGCGCTGCAGAAGCGCCCCGAGCTGACCGACGTGAACTCGGACCAGCAGCAAGGTGGCCTCGAGGCGATGGTGACGATCGACCGCGCGACGGCCGCGCGGTTCGGCATCAAGCCCGCGCAGATCGACAATACGCTGTACGACGCATTCGGCCAGCGCCAGGTCTCGACGATCTACAACCCGCTGAACCAGTACCACGTGGTGATGGAAGTCGCGCCGAAATACTGGCAGAGCCCCGAGATGCTGAACCAGGTGTGGGTCAGCACGTCGGGCGGCAGCGCGAACGGCTCGCAGACCACCAACGCGGCGGCCGGCACCTACGTCGCGACGTCGGCCGGCACGTCGAGCGCCGGCACGGCCGCGCAGAGCGCCGCGGCGATCGCGTCGGACTCCGCGCGCAACCAGGCGCTCAACGCGATCGCGGCGAGCGGCAAGTCGAGCGCGTCGTCGGGTGCGTCGGTGTCGACGTCGAAGTCGACGATGATCCCGCTGTCGGCGATCGCGACGTTCGGGCCGAGCACGACACCGCTGTCGGTCAACCACCAGGGGCTGTTCGTCGCGACGACGATCTCGTTCAACCTGCCGCCCGGCGTGTCGCTGTCGCAGGCGACGCAGGTGATCTACCAGACGATGGCGCAGGTCGGCGTGCCGCCGACGATCGTCGGCAGCTTCCAGGGCACCGCGCAGGCGTTCCAGCAGTCGCTGAACGACCAGCCGATCCTGATCCTCGCGGCGCTGCTGGCCGTCTATATCGTGCTCGGGATCCTGTACGAGAGCTACATCCACCCGATCACGATCCTGTCGACGCTGCCGTCGGCCGGTGTCGGTGCGCTGCTCGCGCTGCTGCTGTTCAAGACCGAGTTCAGCATCATCGCGCTGATCGGCGTGATCCTGCTGATCGGTATCGTGAAGAAGAACGCGATCATGATGGTCGACTTCGCGATCGACCAGACGCGCAATTACGGCAAATCGTCGCTCGAAGCGATCCACGAGGCGTGCCTGCTGCGCTTCCGCCCGATCATGATGACGACGATGGCCGCGCTGTTCGGCGCACTGCCGCTCGCGTTCGGCAGCGGCGACGGCGCCGAGCTGCGCGCGCCGCTCGGGATCGCGATCGCCGGCGGCCTGATCGTGTCGCAGGTGCTGACGCTCTATACGACGCCGGTCGTCTACCTGTACATGGACCGTTTCCGCGTCTGGGCCGAGAAGCGGCGCAACCGCCGCGGGAATTCCGGCGGCCCGGCCGTCGCCGGGGAGTGATGGAAGCGGCCGCCCGCCGGGCGGCCGCTTGCCGCGCTTGCGCATCCGCAGCGATCGGCTATCGTGAGTCCATGCCCACCGCGGGCCCCCTCACGGGGACACGCCATGAACGTCCAGCTCAACCATACGATCGTCTGGTGTCGCGACAAGCGCGCGTCGAGCCGCTTCCTCACCGAGCTTCTGGAACTGCCGCCGCCGACGCCGTTCGGCGCGATGCTGGTCGTACCGCTCGACAACGGCGTGTCGCTCGATTTCTACGAACAGGCGGGGGACATCCGGTCGCAGCATTACGCGTTCCTGCTCGACGAAGCCGGCTTCGATCGCGTGCTGGCACGCATCCGCGAGCGCGGGCTGCCGCACTGGGCAGATCCCGCGAAGCGGCAACCCGATGACATCTACCGCCACAACGGCGGCCGCGGCGTGTATTTCGACGATCCGGACGGCCACTTCCTCGAAGTGATGACGCAGCCTTATGCGGTGAACGGTCAGCTCGGCTGAAGGGCCGGCATTGCGCCGGCCGCTGTTGCACTGCGAGAAACCGGCCCGCGTGCCGACCTGCTTCGGACGACACCCGGCCGGCGGCCGTTACCGGGCCATTACCCGGCTCGGCCGTTGTTCGGCCGTTACCTCGGCCACTACTCGGCCACTACTCGACCATTACACGACCATTACTCGGCCGCTGCCGCCGTCTTGCGCGGACGCCGCGCGCGCGGTGCCGCCTTGCGGGCCGGTTTCTTCGGCTTGGCTTCGGCGGACGCCTCGACAGCCGCCTCGGCCGGCGCGGCAGCCACCTCGCCGCCGACGTCGCCGGCCGACGGCTCGGTGTGCGTCACCGCGGCGGGCCACATGTCGCCCTGCTCCGGGTCGCGATGCGTGTCGCCCGCATGCTTGCCGTGCGCGTGCTGGTCGCCGCCGTGCTTCGCCGCGCCATGCCCGGCGTCGTCCGGCCTCCCGGCCGACTCACGGCCTGCGCTCTTCGCGGCGGCACCCTTCTTCGCGCCGGTCTTCTTCGCCGCGCTCTTGCGCGCACGCTTGCGGCCATCCTTCGCGTCGCCGTGCGCCTCGGCTGCTTCCACCGCTTCCACGGCTTGGGTCGTTTCAGCCGGCACGACTGCCGCGATTTCGGCGGCTCCGGCCGATTCGGCCATCGCCGCGTCGTCCGCGTCGACCTGCGCGGTTTCGTGCACGACGGCGTCCGCCCGCTGCTCGCGACGTCGCGGCTCGCGGCCGGCCCGCGCCGGCTCCGCCGCGCGCGCGCCGTGGTGACCGCCGTGGTGTGCGGCCCCGCCTTCGCCGGCGTGCGCCACCTGCTCCGCGGCCACCGACTGGCGTGCCCGCGACACGAACGCGCCCGACTTGTCGTCACGCCCCACTTCGAGCAGGCCGCGCGCCTGCGCCTCGTCGAGCAGGTTGCCGAACGCGCGGAATCCGTAGTACGACTCGTTGAAATCCGGCTTGCGACGCTTGATCGCGCTCTTCAGCACCGACGCCCAGATCTTGCCGACGTCGTCCCGCTCCGACGCGAGCGCGTCGAACGTCTCCACGGCCAGCGCGATCGCCTCGGCCTTGCGCGCGTCCAGGTCGTGCTTGCGCGACGCCGACGGCTCGTCCGGCCGCTTCGCACCGCCGTTGCCTGCGCGCTGCTGCTGTTCGCGCTTCGCGAGCGTGCGCTGCTGCTCACGTACCAGATCGTCGTAGAAGATGAATTCGTCGCAGTTCGCGACCAGCAGGTCCGACGTCGATTTCTTCACGCCGACGCCGATCACCTTCTTCGCGTTCTCGCGCAGCTTCGACACCAGCGGCGAAAAATCCGAATCGCCGCTGATGATCACGAACGTATCGACGTGCGACTTCGTGTAACAGAGGTCGAGCGCGTCCACGACAAGCCGGATGTCGGCCGAATTCTTGCCCGACTGGCGCACGTGCGGAATCTCGATCAGCTCGAAGCTCGCTTCGTGCATCGACGCCTTGAAGCCCTTGTAGCGATCCCAGTCGCAATAGGCCTTCTTCACGACGATGCTGCCCTTCAGCAGCAGGCGCTCCAGCACGGGCTTGATGTCGAACTTCTCGTACTTCGCGTCGCGCACGCCGAGCGCGACGTTCTCGAAGTCGCAGAACACGGCCATGCTGACGTTGTCCAGGGGTAATGCCATGTGTACTCCAACCGGTGGGCCGCTGCGTTGTATGACGTAGCGGCGAAAAATGCATCGCGCACATGATAGCCGGTCGGCGCGTCATTCCCGCATCCGTGTGAACGAATGACCGCAGGAAGGCCCGCCGCCGGTACGCCCCTTAATACACACCCGCCGCACGGGCAAATCGACATTACACTTGAGTTATCGGTCGTCCGTCCCTATCTGGGAGGACGACGCATCGAGCAAGGAGCGGTTTCATGACGACGAAGGTACTGCTGATTGGCGCGACCGGCCGAACGGGCCAGGCCTGCGCGGATCTGCTGCTCAAGCAGCCGGAGTTCGAGGTCACGGCGCTCGTGCGCCGGCACGGCTATGCGCTGGCGGGCGCGCGGGTGGTCGAGGCCGATCTGACGAACGATTTCTCGCACGCATTCCAGGGCATCACGCACGTGATCTACGCAGCCGGCTCGGCCGAATCGGAAGGCGCGGCCGAAGAGGAGCAGGTCGACCGCGACGCGGTCGCCCGTGCGGCCGAATACACGCTGGCCTACAACGCACAGAAGCTCGTGGTGATCAGCTCGCTGTCCGCGTACCGGCCCGAACTCGGCCCGGACGCGCTGCGCCACTATTCGCAGATGAAGCGCGAAGGCGACGATCGGGTGATCGCGTCGGGCGTCGACTACGCGATCCTGCGCCCCGGCCCGCTCACGGATGATCCGGGCGTCGGCAAGATCGCGCTGACCGACGCGTGGTTCGACGGCGCCCCGCCCGTGTCACGCCAGGATGTCGCCTGGGCCGCGATCGAGGCGATCAAGCTCGGCATCTCGCGCAAGATCGTCGGCTTCGTCGGCGGCAGCGTGCCGATCGAGCAGGCCTTGCGCGCCTAGCGCCCTCACGCGCGCCGCCGCGCGGCGGCGCGTCGATCCCTACCGGCGGCCCGCACGACGGGCCGCCTCGACGCTTGACGCACGCGGTTCCCCGGTTCCCCGGTTCACGTTTACTGCTTCGGATGGGCGTCGGCCCACGCCTTCACGGCGGCGAGCGTGTTCTCGACGTGCTTGTCAGGCGACATGCTCGTGTATTCGTAGAGAATCTTCCCTTCCGGCGAAATCACGTAGGACACGCGGTTCGCGCGGTCGATCGCCGGCAGTTTCGCGTCGTATTCCCGGATGATCTTCGCGTCCGGATCGGCCGCGACCGGGAACTTGCTCCGGCACTCGCTCACCGAGAACTTCGTCAGCGTGTCGATCTTGTCGGCCGATACGCCGATCACCGTCGCGCCGTAAGCCTTGTAACGGTCGACCGCGTCCGCGAACGCGTGCGCCTCGATCGTGCAGCCCTTCGTGAACGCGGCCGGATAGAAATAGAGCACGACCGGCCCCTGCTTCAGCGCGTCCGCGAGCGCGTATGTGTAGGTCTTGCCGCCCAGCGACGCCTGCGTCGTGAAATCGGGCGCCGCGGCGCCCGGCTTCAGTTCCGCCTGCGCCATCAGTGCATGACCGGCCACCAGCGCCGCCACGGCGGCGCCCAGCAACAGTTTTCGCTTCATCTGCATCCTCATTTCTTATAAAGTCAGCCTCGATGTGGGTCACGCGGGCGTTCGCCTGTCGAACACTTGCGTGACCGATTCGGAGCCGCGGCAGCGCCATCCGCGCCCGGCCCGTTAAAGATTCCGCACAGTCTGCCGTTATTCCTTCCGGACAACCGGTTCCAGCCCTTCACGTCAGCGAGAAACATGGAAGCCAACAGGAAACAGACGTCACGCAAGGGCTCCTGGCGCAGCGCCTTGCATACGCTGCGCCGCTTCGCCTGGTCGGGCGGCGCGCTGATGCCCGCGCGCGCCGGCGCCCCGCGCCGCGACGACTCCGTACGCAACTGGCTGGAACAGACGGTTGGCACGGTGGATTTCCTCGCCCATGTCGACCGCGAACTGCGTTTTCTTTACGTGTCGGACGCAAGCCTGCGCTTCATCGGCTACCACCGCGACTACCTGCACACGCTGACGCTGCGCGACCTGATCGCCGAACAGGATACCGCGGCGCTCGAAGGCCTGCTTGCGCGCGCCGCGCGTTCCGGCCAGGTCGAGAAGGCGACGATGTGCATCGTGAAATCGCTGACCTACCCGCTCGACGTCGAGATCCGCGCATTCAAGAGCCGCCACCATGGCGTCGACGGGTTCGCGATCGCGGCGTTCGACGTGTCGTCGTGGCGCGCGCTCGAGGCGCGCCTGACCTACGAGATGCACCACGACCCGATGACGGGCCTCGACAACCTGTCCGCGCTCGTGCCCGCGCTGATGCGCGCGCAGCAGGCCGCCGACGAAGGCGGCACCTGCGCGGCACTGCTGCTGCTCGACCTCGACGATTACCAGCGGATCAACCGCGCGCTCGGCTACGACGCGGGTGACACGCTGCTGCGCGAAACCGCGCAGCGGCTGAAGGCGCTCGTCACGCAGAACGAACAGCTCGCGCGCGTCGCGAGCGACAAGTTCGCGGTCGTGCTCAGTGCGCCGGACCGCACGCAGGCGAGCAATGCCGCCGATGCACTCGCACGCCGGCTGCAGGCCGCGGTGCGCCAGCCCTATGTGTACCAGGGGCAGACCGTGCACCTGTCCGCGAGCATCGGCATCGCGCTCTACCCTGACGAGCGTGCCGCCCCGCATCGCGCGCAGCACCACAGCCCGCTGCTGCGCCGTGCCGACCACGCGCTCGCGCAGGCGAAGGCGTCGGGTGGCAATGCGCTCGCGTTCCACGCGCCCGTCGACGACCCGGCGGATGCCGAACGGCTGAAGCTCGAGGCCGACCTGTACGACGGCGTGCGCAACGGCGAGTTTTCGCTCCATTTCCAGCCGATCACGCGCAGCCAGTCGGGCGCGGTGGTCGGCGTCGAGGCGCTGATCCGCTGGCGCCATCCGGTGCACGGCCTCGTGCCGCCGGCGACCTTCATTCCGCTCGCCGAATCGATCGGCCTGATCAACTATCTCGGCAACTGGGTGCTCAAGGCCGCGTGCATGCAGCTCGTCGCGTGGGATCGCCAGGGGCTCGCGCTGCAGTACGTGGCGGTCAACGTGTCGCCGCAGCAGTTCCGCGACCCGCGCTTCACGCAAAGCGTGCGCGAGGCGATCGCGCTGACGGGCATCGACCCGCGCCGCATCGTGCTCGAGATCACCGAAAGCCTGCTGATGCACGATCCCGCGCAGGCGAAGGGGCTGCTCGAGGAGCTGACCGATCTCGGCATCCGCTTCGCGATCGACGATTTCGGCACCGGCTATTCGAGCCTCGCGTACCTGCAGCGCTTCCCGCTCGCGAAGCTGAAGATCGACCGCAGTTTCGTCGAGAACCTGCTGACCTCGCGCAACGACCGCGCGATCGTGTCGGCGGTGGTCGGCCTCGCGCAGACGCTCGATCTCGAACTCGTCGCGGAAGGCGTCGAGACCGAGGCGCAGCGCGAATTGCTGACGGAGATGGGCTGCAACCATATCCAGGGCTGGCTCGTCTGCCAGGCGCTGCCGTCCGAGGAGCTCGCGCGGCGCTTCGAGGCCCATCAGCTGCACCTGCACGCCGCCGCCTGACGCGCGGCGAACCGGACAGATCCGTATGTCAATCACCGAACACCTGCCCCGCACAGCATTGCTCGACAAGCTGTGGGCCCGGATGAACGAACGGGGCGATTTCCCGCTGCTGTCGGAATCGCTGCGCGCGACGATGGCCGCGATGAAGAACGACGACCTCGACTTCACCGCACTCGTGCGCGTCGTGCTGTCGGACTTCGCGCTCACGCAGAAAGTGCTGCGGCTCGCGAACTCCGCGATGTACATGGCGTTCGGCGGCAACATCACGACCGTGACCCGCGCCCTGATGGTGCTCGGCATGGACGCCGTCGGCCACCTGGTCGTCGGGCTCAAGCTCGTCGATCATTTCCACCAGAGTACGCCGCGGCGCATCGACGCGAAGCTCGAGCTGAACCGCGCGCTGCTGTCCGGCTGCGTCGCGCGCAAGCTCACGGAGCGCGCCGAGCTGCGCTCGGGCGAGGAAGCCGTCGTCTGCACGCTGATGCGCCAGGTCGGCAAGCTGCTCGTGGTCTGCTATCTCGACAGCGAATGGGACCGGATCCGCCGTCGCGCGGCCGAGCTGAACGGCGACGAAACGGCCGCCTGCATCGACGTGCTCGGCGTCGGCTTCGACGAAATCGGGCTCGAGGCGGCCGCGCGCTGGCGCTTGCCCGAGGTGATCCGCGCGGGGATGGCCGATCACGACCATATGGTCCATGCCGACGCGTTCGGCAACGAGATTGACGACCACGATGCGGGCCATGCGGCCGATGACGGCCCGGCCGACCGCGTGCGCTGGCTGCGCGCGATCAGCCGCTGCTCGACCGACGTCGCGGGCGCACTGGTGATGCCCGCGAGCCCGCAGCGCGACGCGCGCATCGCGGCGCTGGCGCAGCACTACGGCGCGGAACTCGACATGGAATCCGACGCGCTCGTCGAGATCGCCGAGCGGCTCGCACGCGAGGAAGCGAGCGACACCGTGATGCGCGAGATCGTCGAGCTGCGCGCGAACGCCGATGCGATCGCGCGCGCCCAGGCCGCGCCCGAGGCATGCCTCGAAGCCGGCCTCGCGGACCTGCGCGCGCTGCCGTCCGAGCACGTGCTGACGCCGGTACTCGCACTCGCGTCGGAAAGCCTGCTGGCCGGCCTCGCGTTCACGCGCACCGTGATGTTCGTGCGTCACGACGACGGCATGTTCGCCGCGCGCCTCGGCTTCGGCCCCGGCGTCGATACGATGCTCGACCGGCTGCGCTTCGACGAGCGCTTCGAGCCGGACGTGTTTCATCTCGCGATCTCGAACTCGGTCGGCATCTTCATCGAGCAGGCACGGGAGCCGAAGATGCTCAAGCGCCTGCCCGCGTGGTATCTCGACGCGTTCGACGACACGCGCGCGTTCGTGCTGCTGCCCGTGCGCGTCGGCACGACGACCGTCGCGCTGCTGTACGGCGACTGGGCCGGCGCGCAGCCCGCGCGCAAGATCACGCAGCAGGAGATGGGCGTGCTCAACGAGCTCGCACGCGAACTGGGCCGGTTCTTTCCGGCGTGACGCGGCGCCGGCCGCTCCCCGCCGTTTTCGGCTGTTTCACATCCTGTCTGACACCCTGATTCATCCCGCTCCCCGCCTGCAAAAGCAAACCGGCCGCATGAGCGGCCGGTCTGCTTGCATCGTGCGATCGAACGCAACGCTTACTTGAGCGTCACGGGCACGCTGAAGTACTTCTTCGCGAGGTTGTCGATCGTGCCGTCGGCCTTCAGGTCCTTCAGCGCCTGATCGAGCGCGGTCTTCAGCGCCGCGTCGTTCTTGCGCAGGCCGAAACCGACGCCCGAGCCGAGGATCTCGGCGTCGCTCACGGTACCGCCCGCGAACGCGAAGCCCTGGCCTTGCGGCTTCGCCAGGAAGCCCTTCGAACCGGCTTCCGCGTCCTGGAACGTCGCGTCGAGACGGCCGGACTTCAGGTCGGCGTAGGCCAGGTCCTGCGTCTGGTACGGCACGACCTCGACACCTGCCGGCGCCCACTTCTTCTTCGCGTACGCTTCCTGGATCGTGCCCTGCAGCACGCCGACGCGCTTGCCCTTCAGCGATTGCGGGGTCGGCAGCAGGCCGCTGCCCTGCTTCGCGATCAGCTGGTTCGGAATCGTGTAGATCGGATCGGTGAACGCGATCGCATGCTTGCGCTGGTCGGTGATCGTCATGTCCGAGTTGATCGCGTCGAACTTGCGCGCCTGCAGCGCCGGGATCAGGCCGTCGAAGTCGTTCTCGACCCACACGCACTTCGTCTTCAGCTTCGCGCACACCGCGTTGCCGATGTCGATGTCGAAGCCGGTCAGCTTGCCGTCGGGCGTCTTGTATTCGAACGGTGCGTACGAGGCCTCGACGCCGAACCGGATCTCCTTCAGATCCGCGGCAACCGCACTGCCTGCCGCCACCGCCGATGCCGCCACCACCGCATGCGCGGCCACTTTACGCCAATCCAACTTCATCAGGTGCTCTCCTCGATACTCGAATGTTCCGGAACTACGGGCGCTTGCATCATTGCAGGGTCGGATGACCACGACAATCGCGATGCCACGCCGTGATGCGGCGCAACAGCCGCAAGGCCGCGATTGTACCAATCCGCGCGGCCCGATATGGCAAAGCGGGCGACGTCGCCCGATGCTGCGCTGCGTGCGCGGCGCCGGTCAGGCGAGCCGCCGAACTTGCAAGACGGTGTCGCAAATACGCAAGCCGGGGGGCGCCTGCCGTCAGCCCCGGCATGCGGGCGACGACGGGATACCGACGGGTTGCGGGTCAGGCGCGCGCCGCGTGCCGTCGCGGCAGCGCAATCGGCAGCCGGTCGGGACACGCGCTCAAACGAGCGCCGCGAGCGTCTCGCGCGTCGTGTCGACGACGAGCAGGCCCGCGCGCAGGCCCGGCTTCACGGTCGGGTTCGGAAAAACGATCCGTTCCTCGTCGTGCGTCACCGTGTAGCGGTAGTCGCCGTCCTGCGCGAGCACCGTGCCGCGTGCAAACGCGGTGAAGTTCGCGACGTCGGCCGCGACGAACAGCTCCAGCGCATCGCTCTGCTTCGTGATCTGGTCGATCACCGTGAACACGCGCGGCAGCGGCGGATGATCGCCCTGCGCGGCCGCATCTCCGCCCGCGCCCGACACGAGCTGGCGCACCGCGCGATCGGCCGATGCGAAGCGCGTCAGGTCGTTCTGGCCGAACGGACGCACCTTGCCGAGTTCCAGCGTGCACGCGAGCGCGCCGCAGTGCTCGGCCGTGAAATGCGAATACGTATTGCCCTTCGCGGTATGCAGCAGCACGGCCGCGATGCGCGCGTCGCCGAGCCATTCGAACATCGTGCGCGTCGGCGGCGTGCCCGTGTGCGGCAGCAGTGCGAACTGCTCGAACACCGACGCGCGGATCGCCGTGTGCATGTCGATGTGCCAGCGCGCGGCGCCGGCCGGCGCGTCCGAGAAGAACGCGGCGGCGGCCGCTTCCAGCTGCGCGGCGCGCGGTGCTTCGCGGCTGGCGGGCACCTGCGCATGACGGCCGCTGAACAGGCGGTTCAGGTCGTCGTCGAGATAACGCTCGCCGGCACGCATCGCCGGCACGTTGCCGAGGACGACGAGCAGCCGGCACGCGAGCGGCAGCGCGCCCGATGCGAGATCGCGCACGAGCATCGACAGCAGCTCGATCGGCGCCGTCTCGTCGCCGTGCACGCCGGCCGACACGAGCACGCTCGGGCGGGCCGCGCCGGCGGCCGCGGCCGGTTCGAGCGCGAGCAGACCGTCGCCGCGCCATGACCAGCGCACGGCGCCGGCCGCGCAGATGCCGTCCGTCACGGACGGCGCGCTACCGGCCAGCGTGAATGCGAGGAAGTCGTCGAGCAGCACGTTGGCCGGCATCCGTGCCTCAGCGCTGGAAGTCATACAGCGAACCGACGCGCAGGATCTGCGTGAGCTCGTCGAGCGCCGTGCGCGATTCGTCGAGCAGCGCCGGATCGGCGAGGTCTTCCGGTGCGAGGCGATCGCGATAGTGCCGGTCGATCCACGTGTCGAGCGACGTGAAAAGCGTGTCGTTGATCCACACGTTCGACGTGACGGCCGCGCGTTCCGCGTCGTTGAGCACGACACGCAGGCGCAGGCACGCCGGGCCGCCGCCGTTCTTCATGCTTTCGCGCAGGTCGAACACGAGCACGTCGTGAATCGGGCCGTTGCCGGCCGCGAGTTCGTCGAGATAGGCCGCGACGTTCCCGTTCTCGCGGCATTCCTGCGGCACGACGAGCACCTGCGAGCCGTCCGCGCGCGACAGCAGCTGGCTGTTGAACAGATACGACGTGACCGCGTCGTTCACGCTCACGGCCGCCTCGGGCACCTCGATCACGTTCAGGCGCGCGCCGCGTGCGTCGAGCGCGGCGGTCAGCGTGTCGTAGATCGCCTGCTTGTTGACGAACGCGCGCTCGTGCGTGAACAGCGTGTCGCGGTTGCCGACCGAGATCACGTCGTTGTGGAACACGCCCGCGTCGATCACGTCCGGGTCCTGCTGCGCATACACCGTCGCCTCCTCGGCGAGCCCGTGGCGATGCGCGACCGCGCGGCTCGCCTCGAAGGTCTGGCGTGCCGGGAAGCGCTTCGGCTCGGGGCCGCGGCGATATTCCGCGCGGCCGTACACGAAGAACTCGATGCCCGGCTTGCCGTATTCGGCACAGAAGCGCGTGTGGTTCGCCGCGCCTTCGTCGCCGAGTGCCGGCGTGCCGGTCAGCGCTTCGTGCACCGCGAAGTGCGCGGGATCGGCGAACAGCGTCGACAGCGTGCGGCGCGTCGCTTCGTGTTCGATCGCGCGATGCAGCTTGCTGCAGAGGTTCGCCGGCGTGAAGTGCACGCGGCCGTCGCTCGTGTCGGCCGATGGGCTGACGGTGGCCGCGTTCGCGGTCCACATCGCCGACGCCGAGCTCGCGGCGGCGAGCAGTTCGGGCGCCTGCTTCGCGGCCTTCGCGATCACGTCCGCGTCCTTGCCCGAGAAGCCGAGCTCGCGCAACAGGCGCAGCGACGGCCGCTCCTGCGGCGGCAGCACGCCTTGCGCGAAGCCGAGATCCGCGAGCTGCTTCATCTTGCGCAGCCCCTGCTTCGCGGCGGCCTTCGGGTTCGCGGCCGACTTCTCGTTGTTGAGCGACGCCACGTTGCCGAACGACAGGCCGGCGTAGTTGTGGGTCGGGCCGACGAGCCCGTCGAAATTGGCTTCTTGTGCGTTCATCGTCGTTCCCTCGATCAGAAGTGCAGGCCCGGCGACAGGCTCGCGGGCAAAGTCAGTTGCGTGCTTTCCACCGACGCCATCGGATACGCGCAATAGTCGGCCGCGTAGTACGCGCTCGGGCGATGGTTGCCCGAGCGGCCGGTGCCGCCGAACGGCGCGGCGGACGATGCGCCGTTGGTCGGACGGTTCCAGTTGACGATCCCCGCACGGATCGCGCGGCGGAAGTGGTCCCATGCGTTCGCATCGTCGGCGAGCAGCCCGGCGGACAGGCCGAATGCCGTGTCGTTCGCGCGCTCGATCGCTTCGTCGAACGTCGCGTAGCGGACGATCTGCGCGAGCGGGCCGAAGTGTTCTTCGTCGGGGAGGTTCGCCACACCCGTCACGTCGACGATCGCCGCGTTCACGAAGCCCAGGCGCGGATCGCGCTGCGTCATCGCGATGATCGGCTTCGCGCCCTGCTCGATCAGGCGCGACTGCGCGTCGACGAGCTTCGCGGCCGCGCGCGCCGAGATCACCGCCCCCATGAACGGCTGCGGATCGGCGTCGAACACGTCGGCCGTGATCTTCGACGTCACGTCGGCGAAACGCGCGAGGAAGCGGTCGCCGAACGCGCCCTGCGGCACGAAGATGCGGCGTGCGCACGTGCAGCGCTGGCCAGCCGACAGGAACGCCGACTGGATCGTGTGATGGACGGCCGCGTCGATGTCCTCGACTTCGCCGATCACGAGCGGATTGTTGCCGCCCATCTCGAGCGCGAGCACGATCTCCGGACGGCCGCCGAACTGCCGGTGCAGCAGCGTGCCGGTGTCCGAGCTGCCGGTGAAGAACAGCCCGTCGATCTGCCGGTGATTCGCGAGCGCGATGCCCGTGTCCTTCTCGCCCTGCACGAGGTTCAGCACGCCGGCCGGCAGCCCGGCTTCCTGCCACACCTCGACCGTCGCGCGCGCGACGCCCGGCGCGAGCTCCGACGGCTTGAACACGACCGCATTGCCGGCGATCAGCGCGGGCACGATATGGCCGTTCGGCAAGTGGCCGGGGAAGTTGTACGGGCCGAACACCGCGACGACACCGTGCGGGCGGTGGCGCAGCACCGCGACGCCGTCGGCCATGTCCTGGCGCTTTTCGCCCGTGCGTTCCTGGTAGGCCTGGATCGAAATGCCGACCTTCGCGGCCATCGATGCGACTTCGGTGCGCGCTTCCCACAGCGGCTTGCCCGTCTCGCGGCCGATCGCGGTCGCGATCGCTTCCTTGCGTTCGTTGAGCAATGCGGCGAAACGCTTGACGATCGCGCAGCGCGATTCGAAGTCGAGCGCCGACCAGCCGGCGAATGCGCGACGCGCGCTCGCGACCGCACGGTCGACGTCGGCCGCCGACGCGCTTTCGCCCTGCCATGCGATCTCGTCGGTGCCCGGGTTGCGCGAAGCGAACACGGGGCCCGAGCCTGCGACCCAGGCGCCGTCGATGAAGAGTTCCGTCATGATTCGTTTATCCCTGTTTGACTTTGAGCGGCAGCACGCGGACCGGATCGCCGGCCTTCACGTCGAGCGCGGCGGCATCGTCGGCCGACAGCACGAACGAGCCGTTCGCGACCACGCCCGGCGCGACGCCGACGCGGAAATCGGTGAGCGCCGTGTTCGACACGAGTGACGTCGGCGGATGGTCGCCCTGCGCGTCGGGCACGCCGATCGCGACCGGCACGACGACGCTCTCGCGCACCGTGCGCAGGTCGTTCACGTGGCATTCGAGCACCGGGCCCGCGTCGAAGATGTCGACGTGGTTCTGGTAGCGCAGCCCTTCCGCCTCGAGCATCTTGCGGGCCGGCAGCGTGTCGCGGTGCGTGAGGCCGACCGCGTCCTGCGCATCCTGCGGCAGCAGGTCGACGTACACCGGGTAGCGCGGCATCAGTTCCGCGAGGAACGACTTGCGGCCGTGCGAGCTCAGGTAGTCGGCCGCGTTGAAATCGATCTGGTAGAAGTGCGAACCGACGGCGCGCCAGAACGGCGACGTGCCGTCTTCGTCGAAGTGGCCGCGCAGTTCCGCGCAGATGCGTTCCGGGAAGCGTTCGCGGAACTGCGCGATGAACATGAAGCGCGAGCGCGACAGCAGGCCGCCCACGCCGCCCGTGCGATAACGCGGGCTCAGGAACAGCGAGCACACTTCCGCGTAGCCGGTCAGGTCGTGCGAGATGTTCAGCGCGTGCATGCGCGTCCACACGCCGAGCTCCTGGCTCGCGTGCACGACCGTGCTCACGCGGTAGTTGTAGAACGGCTGTTCGAGGCCGACCTGCGACTCGATCCCGCATACGCCCGCGATGTCGCCCGTCTTCGATTCTTCCATCACGAAGAAGTAGCCGGCCTCGCCGGGCGCTGCCTCGCCCTCGAGCGTGCGGCGCGTGCGCTCGATGCGCGCGGCGAGCGCGTCGCGGTCGGGCTTGAACGTGGTCAGGCCCGGCCCGGTTTCCTTCGCGAGCGACACGAGCGCGTCGACGTCGCCCGTTTGTACGACCCGAACGACGATCATGCTGCGTCTCCCTTCAAATCTTCATCGTCGCGGCGGTGCAGTGGCACGCAGCGCACGACATCGCCATCCTTCACATCGAGCGCCGCGCGCACGTCGCCGGCGAGCGGTGCGTCAGCCGCATCGCCCGGCAGGTCGGCCAGCACGCAGCGGAACGATTCGCCGCTGCCCGTCGACACCATGTACGCAACGTCGCCCTGCTGGTGCGCGGCTTCGCGCACGACGCGCTCCGTGCCGTGCTTCACGCACGCGGTGCGGTCGACCTGCGCGGTGAGCACCGGGCCCGCGTCGAAGATGTCGACGAAGCGGTCGGGCTCGAAGCCTTCCTCGAGATGGATGTCGTAGGCGAGCAGCGCCGATTCGTTCGGCTCGCCGAGCACGCGCTGCGCGGCTTCCGGCAGCAGCGGCACGTAGAGCGGATACGCCGGCATCACTTCCGCGATGAAGGTGCGGCTGCGGCCGCCCGACGCGATGTCGACGTCGGTGAAGTTGCGGCCGAAGAACTTGCGGCCCACCGCTTCCCAGAACGGCGACGCGCCCGTGTCGTCGCTCACGCCGAGCAGCAGCGTGAACACTTCCGGCGTGAAGCGGCGGCGGTTCGCGGCGATGTACATCATCCGGGCGCGCGAGATCAGGTGCGCGGCCGCGTCGCCGCGCAGCGACGGATCGACGTAGAAGCCCGCGAGCCGGCTCTTGCCGGTCAGCTCGTGCGACATCGTGAGCGCGTGGATCTTGCGGTTCACATGCAGCTCGCGCGACGCGTGGATCAGGGCGTCGTTGCGGAACGCGTAGAACGGTTCCGAGTAACCGGCCGCGGCCACGATGCTCGCCGTGCCGAGCAACTTGCCCGTCGACGAATCCTCGAGCACGAAGAGGTAGAACTCCTCGCCGGCGAAGTCGACGTCCGCGCGAAACGAATCCTCCGAGAGCGCCACGCGCGCTTCGAGCGCCGCGCGGTCGTGCGGCAGCGAGTGCAGGACCGGTTGCGCGGTGCGCGCCATGTGCGCGAGCGCGTCGAGATCCGTGAGTTTGCCGGGGCGAACAAATAGCATCGTCGTTCCTGTCTGCGATGGGTGCGCCGATCAGCGCGCGGTGGCTTCCTGGGCGGCGAGCACTTGTTCGACGGCCTTCTCGAAGCGCTTGACGCCTTCGTCGAGCAGGTCGAACGGGATCACCAGCGACGGGACGAAGCGCAGCACGTTCGGGCCGGCGATCAGCATGATCAGGCCGTTTTCTGCTGCCGCGGTGACGAAGTCCTTCGCGCGGCCATCGAATGCGGCGGTGAGTTCCGCGCCGACGAGCAGGCCCTTGCCGCGCACGTCCTTGAAGATGCCGAAGCGTGCGTTGATGCGCTCGAGCGCGCCTTTCAGGCGCACGCTGCGTTCGCGCACGCCTTCGAGCAGTGCCGGGTCGCCGATCAGTTCGACGACCTTGTCGGCGATCGCCGATGCGAGCGGGTTGCCGCCGTACGTCGTGCCGTGCACGCCGACCTTGAAGTGCGCGGCCAGTTCGTTGGTCGTCAGCATCGCGCCGATCGGGAAGCCGTTGCCGAGCGCCTTGGCGGTCGTGAGGATGTCCGGCGTGACGCCCGTGTCCATGTACGCGTAGAACTGGCCCGTGCGGCCGACGCCCGTTTGCACTTCGTCGAAGATCAGCAGTGCGTCGTGCGCGTCACAGGCTTCGCGCAGTGCCTTCAGGAATGCCGGATCGGCCGGGATCACGCCGCCTTCGCCTTGCACGGGCTCGACGATCACTGCGCAGGTTTGCGGGCCGATCGCGGCTTTCGCGGCTTCGATGTCGTTGTACGGCATGTGCGTGATGCCGGCCGGCACGGGGCCGAAGCCTTCCGAGTACTTCGGCTGGCCGCCGACGCTGACCGTGAAGAACGTGCGGCCGTGGAACGACTGCACGAACGAGATGATTTCCGCCTTGTCGGCGCCGTGGCGGTCGAACGCGACGCGGCGCGCGAGTTTCAGGGCGGCTTCGTTCGCTTCCGCGCCCGAGTTCGCGAAGAACGCGCGGTCGGCGAAGGTCAGCGATTCGAGGCGCTTTGCGAGGCGCAGCACCGGCTCGTTCGTGTAGCCGTTGCCGATGTGCCAGAGCTTGCGGCTTTGTTCGTCCAGGACTTTCAGCAGTTCCGGGTGGCCGTGGCCGAGCGACGTCACCGCGATGCCGCACGCGAAATCGATGTACTCGCGGCCGGCCGTGTCCCACACGCGGGAGCCCTCTGCGCGATCCGGCACGAACGGCGCGGGAGAAAATACCGGCACCATCACTTCGTCGAATGTCTGGCGGGTCACGGTCGAGGTCGTCATGGTCGTTCCTTTCGGTTTCGTAAGAGGGTTCAACAGGATCAAGTTTAGGTAAGGGTGACGCAAGCGTCTTGCGGAATTGCGACGGGTTCTATCGGAAGCGGATAGTGCGCTTTATTTTGCCCTCTCTCTCCGGGCGGGTGGTTTCGTGGAAGCGTCGCTGGTTTTGCGGCTTGGGGGGCGTGTGCTTGCCTTTGTCGTCGTGAAGCACCTGTGATCGTGAAGCACCTGTGATCTTGTCGGTCTATTAGCGTCGCCCCTGCGCGGGGCGGCGGTCACTTTTCTTTGTCTTGCCAAAGAAAAGTAACCAAAAGAAAGGCGCCCGGAAAACGCATGACTTCCCGGTGCCGTGGTCCCCGGAGTGGACACCGCCTAAGAGACGGTTTCAAAAAGACGCGTAGCTACTGTTAACTTTTCTCTTGACCTGTTAACCTGAGCCGTCGTGACAACGGGATCAGGAAGATGGGCAAGCCGATCATTGACGACGAGTTGTGGAAACTCATCGAGCCACTTCTACCGCCTGCCAAGCCCCGTCGGTTCAAGTACCCGGGCCGCAAGCCCGTGCCGAATCGCGCAGCGCTGACGGGCATTCTGTTCGTGCTGAAGACCGGCATTCGCTGGCGCGATCTTCCCGCGGAAATGGGATGTGGCTCGGGCGTGAGTTGCTGGCGACGACTGCGGGACTGGCAAGAGGCTGGCGTGTGGGATGCATTGCACGCGTTGCTGCTGACCAAACTACGCGCGGCAAACCAGATCGACTTCTCACGTGTGGTCGTCGACTCCTCGTCGATTCGAGCGGTTGGGGCGGGCGAAAAACTGGCCCGAACCCCACCGATCGAGCGCGACCCGGTTCCAAACACCACCTCGCCACCGACGCCAACGGCACGCCGATCGCGGCAATCTTGACCGGAGCCAACCGCAATGGCGTCACGCAACTGATCCCCCTGATCGAGGCGATCGCGCCGATCAAAGGCGTTCGCGGTCGGCCACTGAGCCGGCCCAAACGCGTCTATGCGGATCGAGGCTACGATCACGACAAGTACCGGCGCATCCTGCACGAGCGAGGCATTCCCACCAGCATTGCCCGACGCGGACAACCACACGGCAGCGGGCTTGGGAAGGTTCGATGGGTCGTTGAGCGCACGCATGCCTGGATGCACCACTTTCGACGTCTCCGTATCCGATTCGAACGGCGTGCCGACATTCATGAAGCGTTCCTCAAACTCGGTTGCTCCATGATCTGCTGGAACACTTTGCAGCGGGCTCAGCAGTCTTTATGAAACCGTCTCTAAGTGTCCGCGCCAGTCAGGAACACGGAGTGGTTCGAGCAATGGTTCTGACACCACTCCCTGCCCAACAGAGCGGTATACCACCCGCCAGCTCCGCCCTCGCTTCGCTCGGCCGACAGGTACACCCCCTCCAGTAGCGCATAGGGTCAATCCTCCCGGCAATCGCGCGCGCAAGTACCCCAAATTCAGCAAATCATGGACACGCGCGTTCGCAGGAAAAAGGGACGCAGCAATCAATCACGAAAACACACGGCCACGGTCGTTATCAAACAAGTACCGATGACAAGCAGTCCGACAGGTACGAATGGTGTGAGTAAAGAGTATCGATTTGCTGATCAGCGCTGGCAAAAGCAGCAAGCGCATGAAACGCGACGGGAGGTACCTTGCAGCCGAGCGAAGCGAGGATGGAGCTGGCGGGCGGTATACCGCTCTGTTGGGTAGGGAGTGGAGTCAGAACCATTGCTCGAACCACTCCGGTCTCCTGACTGGCGCGGACACTTAGGCGGTGTCCACTCCGGGGACCACGGCACCGGGAAGTCATGCGTTTTCCGGGCGCCTTTCTTTTGGTTACTTTTCTTTGGCAAGACAAAGAAAAGTAACCGCCGCCCCGCGCAGGGGCGACGCTAATAGACCGACGAGATCACAGGTGCTTCACGACGACAAAGACAAGCACACTGCAAAAAACCAGAAATCAATCCTTCCCGCGCTCGACGAGCGCCCCACCCCGCGGTTCACTGCCCCCGCCGGTCTGCTTCTCGAGCCACGCTCGCCGATCCTCCCGAGGCGTGACCCCGAACCTTTCGCGATACGCGTTGGAAAAGTGCGCAGCAGAAGAAAACCCACAGGCGAGGCTAACCTGCACAACCGACTTGCTGGTCCGCTGCAACTGAGTCCGGGCCTTGAGCAACCGGAGGTTGAGGTAATACTTCGAGGGCATCGCCCCGAGATACTGCCGAAAGAGCCGCTCGAGTTGCCGGCGTGAAACGCCGACGAGTTCGGCGATCTCGTCGGTCGTCAACGGATCCTCGACATTGGCTTCCATGAGCAGCAACGCATCGTTCAACCGAGGATGCCGCTCGCCCGGCGCAGTCACAAAAGGAATCCGCTGCCGCTCTTCGCCGCTCCGCAAAGTCCCGACCCCGAGTGCGTCGGCAATCCGCTCCGCGAGGTCCGCCCCATGTTCCCGGCCAATCATGGCCAGCATGAAATCCACGGTAGCCTGCCCACCCGCGCACGTCGCGCGGTCCCGGTCGATCTCGAAGATCTGCTGCGTGACGATCGACCGCTCGAACTGTTCGGCGAACTGCTGATACGTCTCCCAGTTCACGCTCACCCGGTACCCGGAAAGCTGCCCGGCCATCGCCAGCCACCACACGCCATGATGAATTCCGGTCACGAGCGGCGTGCGCTGCCCGACCCGCGCGAGACTCGCGAGAAACAACCGATAGTCGGCAAACTGCTGAAACCGCTCCGACACGACGATGACCCAGTCGCACGCGATCGCATCGTTGAACGCCGCATCGGCATGCCACTGCGCACCGCCGGCAAGCGGTACAGGCCGCCCGTCCCACGAACACACCTGCCAGCGATACAGCAGCCGCCCGTCGATCTCGTTCGCGAGGTTCAGCGCATCGACGATCGGACCCACGCCCGACATCGACACGGGCGGCAATGCAACGATCGCCACCTGCATCGTGCGGGTGGCGCCTGCGGGACGAGACACCGGTACCACGTATGAAACCCGCCCTGTCGCGTTACTTGAGACTGCCCGACAGGAACTGCTTCAGCCGCTCGCTCTGCGGGCGTACCAGCACTTCCTTCGGATCGCCCTCTTCCTCGGTCCGCCCCTGATGCAGGAACATCACGTGGTTCGACACGTTGCGCGCGAAGCCCATCTCGTGCGTGACGACGATCATCGTGCGGCCTTCCTCGGCGAGCTTCTGCATCACCTTCAGCACTTCACCCACCAGTTCCGGGTCGAGCGCCGACGTCGGTTCGTCGAACAGCATCACGTCCGGATGCATCGCCAGCGCGCGCGCAATCGCCACGCGCTGCTGCTGGCCACCGGAAAGATGTGACGGATACTGCTTCTCGACGCGCGGCGGCAAACCGACCTTCTCCAGGTACTCGCGCGCGCGCTCCTCGGCTTCCTTCTTCGAAATTCCGAGCACGTGCACCGGCGCTTCCATCACGTTCTCGAGCACGTTCATGTGCGCCCAGAGGTTGAAGTGCTGGAACACCATCGCGAGCTTCGTGCGGATGCGCTGAAGCTGCTTGTGATCGGCGACTTCGAGCGCACCGGCGCGGTCGGTCTTCGTGCGCACGGTCTCGCCGTCGACGACGATCTGCCCCGCATTCGGCCGCTCGAGAAAATTGATGCAGCGCAGGAACGTGCTCTTGCCCGAGCCGCTCGCGCCGATGATGCTGATGACGTCGCCGGCCTTCGCGTTCAGCGATACGCCCTTGAGCACCTCGTTGTCGCCGTAGCGCTTGTGAATGTCGACCGCGGCAAGCTTGGTGGAAGCGGACGCGCTCGTTTGAGTGATCTCGGCCAACTGGCTCTCCTCGAAGTGAATCAATGACGGGCGGCCGCGAGATACGCGAGCCAGTGGCGCTCCGCGCGGCGAAACGCCGCGACGAGTGCGAACGATACCGCAAGATAGATCAGCGCGGCGATTCCGAACGACTGGAACGCCATGTAGGTCGCGGAATTCGCATCGCGTGCGACCTTCAGGATGTCCGGCACGGTCGCCGTGAACGCGACGGTGGTCGCGTGCAGCATCAGGATCACCTCGTTGCTGTACAGCGGCAGCGCGCGGCGCAGCGCCGACGGCAGGATCACGCGGCGGTACATCGTGAACGGCGACATCCCGTATGCCCGAGCCGCCTCGACCTCGCCGTGCGGAATCGCGCGGATCGCACCCGCGAAGATCTCGGTCGTGTACGCGCAGGTGTTCAGCGCGAACGCGAGAATCGCGCAGTTGAAGCCGCTGCGGAAGAACACGTCGAGCAGCGAATGCGAACGCACGAACTCGAGGCTGTACATGCCCGTGTACAGCAGCAGCAACTGCACGTAGAGCGGCGTGCCGCGGAACACGTACGTGTAGAACCGCACCGGCGTCGACACCCACCTGTTCTTCGACACGCGCGCGACCGCGAGCGGCACCGCGCACACGAAGCCGAGCGAAATCGACGCGACGAGCAGCCACAGCGTCACCGCGAGGCCGGAGAGGCGCTGGCCGTCCCAGTAAAGGAACGCCTGGCCGAATTCCTGGAGGATCTCGATCATAGTTCTGCGTGCCGCACGCCCATGGAATAACGCTTCTCGAGCTGGATCAGCACGAGGTTGGAAACGGTCGTGATCGCGAGATAGATCAGCGCCGCGACGAGGATGAAGAAGAACATGTTGAACGTGCTCTTGCCGGCGTCCTGCGCGGCCTTCACGACGTCCGCGAGACCGATGATCGACACCAGCGCGGTGGCCTTCACGAGCACCTGCCAGTTGTTGCCGATGCCCGGCAGCGCAAAACGCATCATCTGCGGAAACATGATCCGCACGAACACGCGCATCCCGCTCATCCCGTAAGCCGCACCGGCTTCGAGCTGGCCGCGCGGCACCGACAGGAACGCGCCGCGAAACGTCTCGGTGAAGTACGCGCCATAGATGAAGCCGAGCGTGAGCACGCCGGCCACGAACGGGTCGATGTCGATCTGGTCCCAGCCGACGAAGTCGGTGAACTGGTTCAGCCAGATCTGGATGCTGTAGAACAGCAGCAGCATCAGGACGAGATCGGGCACCGAGCGGATCAGCGTCGTATAACCGGTCGCGATCGCTCGCAGCACCCGGTTGTGCGACAGCTTCGCCACCGCGCCGATCAGCCCCAGCGCCACCGCAGTAGCGAGCGACAGCACCGACAGCTCAATGGTCTGCACGGTGCCGGCCCAGAGGACAGGACCAAAGCCGTAAAGGAACACGCGCGTCTCCAGAGTTGGAATGGATGCCGACGCGTCTGCCTGTCCCGCGCCGGGCTGACGCGGATAGTCGCAAGCGAAATTGATTGCCTCAAATCACCCGGCACGTGATTGCTGCGTCGCAACAATCCGCCCCATCATTTTCAACCGCGACCTACACCGCTGTTTCAAAAGGAAAAAAGCCGCTCCCTGACAACCGGATAACGGCCGGGGAAGCGGACTTTTTGCAATTTTCCGGTCGCTTTTTCGATATAGCGCCGAAGACGGTCGGGCTTACCGCCCCTTCAGGATGTCGGAGCGCGAAGTCGTGTAGACGAGCCCGTCCGGGCCGAAATGGACGTTGAAGAACGCGTCGGTGTTGACGCCGTCCTCGAGCCAGCGCCAGCTCCAGACCGTCTCGGGCTTGAGCGGATACTGCGCGATGTCGCCGGGCTTGCCGAGCAGGCGCCGCACCTCGTCCTCGTTCATTCCCGGGCGCACCTTCGCGAAATTCTCGGCGGTCAGCACCTGCGTCGCGCCCGTGTAGCGGCCGTTCGCATCGAGGTCGACGAACCACGTCTGGTTGCCCATCGGGCCGCGCGGGTATTCGAGACGCTTCGAGCCGTCGGTGAAGTCGCGCTCGGTCTCGGGCTTGCCCATCGTGCCGCGCACGTCGGCCTCGGTCGATTCGCCGGCCTTCAGCCCCTTCAGCAGCAGCGGCGCGGGCTTGATCGCGTTGAAAAAGTCCCTGATACGTTGCACGTCGAGGTTGCCTTGCTTGTCGTCGCAGCCGGTCAGCGCCAGCGCGGCGGCCAGCATCGTCACGGGGAGCAGCCGGAAACGGAAATTCATCGGAAGAAATGCGCGTCGAGAAAACACGCGGCAAGGATACCCGCGCGACGCCAAAAGCGCGAGACGGGCGCGCGGCCCGTCTCGTGGTCAATGCATCGTTTCGGTTTCGGTTTCGGCCACGCGGCCCGTCGCGTGCGGCGCGCGCGGCGCGGCCGGCGGCGCACCGATGCTGCGGCGCGTGCGCACGAGTTCGGCAAGCTGCCACGAACCGAGCGCGAGGCAGCCGAACAGCACCTCGCGGCCACGCTTGACCAGCGCGAGCGACAGCGCCGTCTCGCGGTCGACGCCGAACATCTGCGCGAGCAGCACGACGGTCGCCTCCTGCACGCCGAGGCCGCCCGGCACCATGAACGCCGCATGGCGCACGGCCTGCGTCATCGCCTCGATCGCGATCGCGCCGCCGATCGACACCGGATGGCCGAGCAGCGCGAGCGCCCAGTAGATCTCGAGCGCGCCGAGCACGTAGCCGGCCAGCTGCCAGAAGAACGCGCTGAACAACAGGCCCGTGCGCGACATCAGCGCATCGATGTCGGCATCGAGCCGCTTGCCGTCGACGCCCTGCAGCAGCCGGTGCGAATCGCCGAGCAGGCGGCCCGCGAAACGCTCGATCGCATGGAAGATCCCGCCGCGGCGCATCAGCACGACGCCGAGCACCGGCAGCGGCAGCGTCAGCAGCAGCGCGAGGCCGATCGTGCCGCCGCCCATGTTGTCCGTCGTCGCGAGCAGCAGCACGAGGCCGAGCGCGGCAAACGCGTACTGAACGACGATCGTCACGAGCACCTCGACGATCACCGACGCCGTCACGCGGCTCGCGTCGGGCACCTGCCAGCGCGCGAGCCGGATGCCGACCAGCTCGCCGCCGATCCCGACCACCGGCAGCAGCCGGTTCACCGCTTCGCGCACGGTCGCGATCCACCAGAGGAACGGCAGCGACGAGCGCCTGTCGAGCAGCAGGTGCCACGCGTAGGCGTCGAGCAGCAGCGGCAGCGCGTGGAACGGTACGAGCCACAGTAGCGCGTAACCGGCGCGCGCGAGCATCTGCGACACGTCGCCGATGCCTTCGTGCAGCCCCAGCGCCAGCAGGATGCCGATGCCGAGCGGCCAGCCGAGCCATTTGATCCACTTGATCATGACGGCTGCGCTCCCGGTGCACGCGACGCCTGCCCGCCGCGCCGCGCCGCGGGCTGGCCGAACACGTCGGCAAAGCCGCCGGTCGCGACGCCCGCGGCCTTCAGCGCGGCCGCGACGCGCGGCGACAGCAGCGCATCGAGTTCGTCCACCGGACGGTAGCCGGCCATCGTCGGCGTGATCGGGCCGTCGCCGGCCTCGGCCGGATGGCAGTAGATCTCGCCGACGCCCGGCGGCAGCTTGGCCAGCGCGTCGAGCAGCACGGCCTCGTCCATCGCGCCCGTATGCTCGATCCCGACCACGTAGTCGTTGTGCGCGAGCCCCGCCCGGTCGAGCCGCGCGCGCACGAGCGCGATCCACGGCTTGAGCAGCGCGGGCGCGCTCGTCTCGTACGGCAGCCGCACCGCGCGCAACCCGTAGTCGCGGCCGATCTCGATGATCAGCGACAGCACGGTCGGATGCAGGTGGAAATGCTTGTGCGCGTTCACGTGGTCGAGCGGCAGGCCGCTCGCCGCGAACGCGTCGAACTGCGCGCGAATCTCGCGGCGCAGCTGCGCCCGCACGTGCGGCAGGAAGAAGAAGCGGCAGCCGTCCTTCGCCATCGCGTCGCCGAACCGCCCATCGGGGCCGACGAGCGCGGGAATCTCGTGCGCGGGCAGCGTGGCCGGCCCGTCCGCGAGCACGAGATGCAGACCGACCGCGAGCGACGGCAGGCGCCGCGCACGCTCGATCGCATCCGGTGCGGCGCTCGCGCCGACCATCAGGCTCGCGGCGTTCAGCACGCCGTCGCGGTGCGCGCGTTCGACTGCCGCGTTGACGCGCGGGTGCAGCCCGAAGTCGTCCGCGGTAAAGATCAGCGCCCGCGCCGCCCGCTGCGTCGCCACGGTTTACGCCTCGTGCGCGCGCAGGAAGCGGAAGAACTCGACGCCCTCGCGCAGGCGGCGCTTCATCATGTCCCAGCTCGTCAGCATCTCGCGCACGATCTCCCAGATCTTCGACGGACGGAAGTAGAACTGGCGATAGAACTGCTCGAGGTGGTGGTAGATCTCGTCGCGCGACAGGTGCGCGTAGCCGATCGCCGCGAGCTGCACACCTTCCTTGCTCACCAGGTTGATGGTCTTGTTCTCTTCCATCCAGCCGTTTTCCACGGCCTGCTTGTAGAGCGTCGTGCCCGGATACGGCGCGGCGAGCGAGACCTGGATCGTGTGCGGATTGATTTCCTTCGCGTACTCGATCGTCTTCTTGATGGTCTCCTGCGTCTCGCCCGGCAGGCCGAGGATGAAGGTGCCGTGGATCTTGATGCCGAGCTTCTTGCAGTCCGCGCTGAAGCGGCGCGCGAAATCGGTGCGCACGCCCTTCTTGATGTTCACGAGGATCTGGTCGTCGCCGGATTCGAAGCCGACCAGCAGCAGGCGCAGGCCGTTTTCCTTCATGATCTTGAGCGACTTGTACGGCACGTTCGCCTTCGCGTTGCACGACCACGTCATGCCGAGCTTGCCCAGGCCGATGGCGATCGCTTCGGCGCGCGGCAGGTCGTCGGTGAAGGTGTCGTCGTCGAACATCAGTTCCTTCACTTCCGGCATGTTGTCGCGGATCCACTTCGCTTCCGCGAGCACGTTCTCGACCGAGCGCGTGCGGTAGCGATGGCCGCTGACCGTCTGCGGCCACAGGCAGAACGTGCAGCGCGACTTGCAGCCGCGGCCCGTGTAGATCGACACGTACGGGTAGTTCAGGTAGCCGATGAAGTAGTTGTCGATCTTCAGGTCGCGCTTGTAGACGGGCGCGACGAACGGCAGTTCGTCCATGTTCTCGAGGATCGGACGCGCTTCGTTGTGCTCGATCGAGCCGTCCTTCGCGCGCCAGCTCAAGCCCTTGATCTCGGGGAACGGCTTGCCTTCGGCGATTTCCTTGCAGGTGTAGTCGAATTCCTCGCGGCACACGAAGTCGATCGCCTCGCTCGCCGTGAGCGAGTTGTGCGGATCGACCATCACCTTCGCGCCCACCATGCCGACCAGCATCGACGGCTTCATCTTCTTGAGATCCTGCGCGAACATCGCGTCGGTCGGGAACGACGGCGTGCTCGTGTGGATGATCACGAGATCGTAGTCGTTGGCGATCTTCAGCGTTTCCTCGACCGACAGGCCGTCGGCCGGCGCGTCGACGACGCGGCTGCCCGGCACGAGCGCGGCCGGCTGCGCGAGCCACGTCGGGTACCAGAAGGAACGGATTTCGCGCTTCGCCTGATAGCGCGAGCCGGCTCCGCCGTCGAAGCCGTCATACGAAGGGGCCTGCAAGAACAGCGTTTTCATGAATGCTCCGGTAGCCTGCATAGTTCGTTTCGTTACAACGATTCAGTCAAAAAACCGCGGGCCGCCTTGCCGGCGCCCGCCTCTCTGTCATGTCGCGCCGCGCGGCCTCGCCGCGCAGCGCGTGTCGGCCCTCGGGCCGGGTTCGACCGGAACGGCCCTAGCGGCCGTCCACTGCTTCCACGGCCGCCGTCGCGCGCTCGCCGCCGACGACCGTCATCCTCGCGCCGCGCCACACGACATGCGTGCCGAACACGGCCGCGAGCCACTCGAGCGCGAGCAGCGTGTCGCGCACCGCGACGAGCGGCAAGTCGCGCCAGAATGCGCGCCAGCCGTCCTCGCCGCGCGCGTGCAGCACGAGCCGCCCGAACGCGCCCACCACGGCCGCCCCGCCCGCCAGCGAGCCGGCGAAGGTTCCGTCGAGGCGCAGCGCGAGCGCCGCGCCGATCGCGAGCCACGGCACGGTGAACGTAATGAACAGGAACGCGAAACCGGCCGGGTTCAGCGAACGGATCGTGCGCAGCCAGCGCGTCTCGCGGTGCCACAGCGGCCCGAACGACGGCTCGATCACGTCGGTCGCGACCTCGACCTCCGACAGCACGGTGCGGCGCCCGAGGCGGCGCGGCAGCTCGGCCAGCCAGAAATCGTCGGCCAGTTCGTCCTTCAGCGCGGGAAAACCGCCGATCCGGTCGAGCGTGTCGCGCGTCAGCGCGAGCGTCGCGCCGAAGCCGAAGCGGCTCGAGCGGCCGAGATGCGTGATCCGGACCGACGGCGCGAACCAGGCGTCGACGAACTGCGCGCCGATTCGCGTCCAGAACCCGCCGACGCTGCGCGCATGATACAGGCACGTGACGACGCCGACCGACACGTCGGCGAGCGGTGCCGTCACGCGCTCCAGATAATCGGGCGTCACCGCGATGTCGCTGTCCGCGATCACGATGCGGCCGTATTTCGCGCGTTCGGCGAGGTTGATCAGGTTGCTGACCTTCAGGTTCTTGCCGTGCACGCGCGCATCGATCACGAGCGTGATGTCGCACTCGGGGTAATCGGCGCGCAACCGTTCGACCACGGCGACGGCCGGATCGGCCGCCGACGCGACGCCAAACAGTACTTCGTAACGCGGATGGCGCTGCTCGCAGAACGTCGCGAGGTTTTCGTACAGGTGCGGCTCCGCGCCGCACAGCGGCTTGAGCACGCTGACCGGCTCGAAGCCGTCGCGCGCGGCCGTGCGCGGCGTCCGCGGCCGCGGCGCGAACGCGGCGACGAGCGCATAACCGGCCGCGGCCAGCGTGAAGACGATCAGGAGCCAGTCGAGCATCGTTGCGGTTGCCGTCATGCGCGACGCCTCCCGGCGACCTGAACGCCATGGAGAACGCTTGAACGCGATTGAGCGTGATTCGGTATTCCGACAACGACGAACGCGGGCACGACCCGACTCCTTGTTCCAGCAGCGTCTGTATATGAGGGAGGCTCGACCCATCCTTCGGGTGTGGCCATGCCCGGCTTCGCGTGGTGCACCTCCGCGGGAAACCCGGGCGAGATGCGGGAAGACTCGTATGGCTACCTTCGGCACAACATGGGCAGGCGCCGGATTTTAGCAGTCTGCGGCACCCCGCGCTCGGCGCTACGAGAAACGGACTTGTGCATTTCCGGCAAAGCTGCGCAGTCGGCGAACCATTTGAGCGCACCCGCGTTCACGTTAGCGTAAGCGGTTTGCAGGCGTATTGCAGTCTTGAAAATCAATCGTTTCGTGCAAATTTGTACGTCGATGCGGATTCACATCCAATCGCCGTAAAGATTGGTAATTAATCGCCGATTGGATTGATTTTTGCAACGATCACCGGATTCGGCGCTGCACCCCTGAAACGCGCATGGGTATCGCACCGCTCCCAGCACGTTCCGGAACCCTTTGGCAAAATCCCTGGCATTTGTTGCGTAAGCGCATCACCCAGCCCCCTTGTTCGAAGGCCAACCGATGACTCCGTTTTCCGTACTCGATCTCGCCCCCATTCCGGCCGGCGCCGACGCCTCCCAGGCGTTCCGCAACACCGTCGATCTCGCGCAGCACGCGGAACGGTGGGGCTACCAGCGCTACTGGCTGGCCGAGCATCACAACATGCCGGGCATCGCGAGCGCGGCCACCGCCGTCGTGATCGGCCATGTCGCGGGCGCGACGCAGACGATCCGCGTCGGGTCGGGCGGCATCATGCTGCCGAACCACGCACCGCTCGTGATCGCCGAGCAGTTCGGCACGCTCGCGTCGCTGTATCCGGGGCGCATCGACCTCGGCCTCGGCCGCGCGCCCGGCACCGACCAGACCACGTCGCGCGCGCTGCGCCGCGACCTGATCGGCAGCGCCGATTCGTTTCCGGACGATGTCGCCGAGCTGCAGCGCTACTTCGCGGAGCCGGTGCCCGGCCAGCGCGTGCGCGCGGTGCCCGGCGCGGGGCTCGACGTGCCCGTGTGGCTGCTCGGTTCGAGTCTGTTCAGCGCGCAGCTGGCGGCGATGCTCGGGCTGCCGTTCGCGTTCGCGTCGCACTTCGCGCCGGATTACCTGATGCGCGCGCTCGAGATCTATCGTGCGCAGTACCGGCCGTCGGCCGCGTGGCCGAAGCCGCATGCGATGGTCGGCGTCAACGTGTTCGTCGCCGATACCGACGACGAGGCGCGGCGCCTGTTCACGTCGCTGCAGCAGCAGTTCATCAATCTGCGGCGCGGCACGCCGGGCAAGCTGCCGCCGCCCGTCGACGTGCTCGAGGCCAACGAACTCGAGCTCGCGACCGTCGCGCATTCGCTGTCGTTCGCGGCGGTCGGCTCGCGCGACACCGTGCGCGACAAGCTGCGCGACCGCATCGCGCAGACGGGGGCCGACGAGCTGATCGTCACCGCGCAGATCTACGATCACGCGGCACGGCTGCGTTCGTTCGAACTGACCGCGCAGATCCGCGACGAGCTCGCGAGCGAGGTGCGCTGACGGCACACGCCCGAGCCGCCCGCAGCCGCCCCCGCGTCACTGCGGGTGCGCGGCCTCCAGCCCGTCGAGCAGCGCCTTGTGAAACGCGTCCGGATCCTGGATCTGTGGCGCGTGCCCGAGCGCCGGGAATTCGACGAGCTGCGCGCCGGGGATCGCGGCCTGCGTCCGCTTCGCGAGTTCCGGGTAGCGGCCGAGCTTCGCATGCACGTCGGGCGGCGACACGTCCTTGCCGATCGCGGTCGTATCCTTGTCGCCGATCATCAGCAGCGTCGGCACGCGGATCGCGCCGAGTTCGTAGACCACCGGCTGCGTGAGGATCATGTCGTAGATCAGCGCGGAGTTCCAGGCGACCGCGTCGCGGCCGGTGCCACGGTACATCCCGGCCAGCATCTGCACCCAGCGCTCGTACGACGGCGACCACTTGCCGGCGTAGTACGTGCCCTGCTCATAGCGGCGAATGCTGTCGGCCGTGGTCTTCTGCTCGCGCGCATACCAGTAGTCGACCGGCAGCGGCGGCACGCCGAGCGCCTTCCAGTCCTCGAGGCCGATCGGGTTCACGAGCACGAGCTGCTCGGTCGCCTTCGGATACATCAGCGCGTAGCGCATCGCGAGCATCCCGCCCGTCGAGTGGCCGACGATCGTCGCCGACTTCACCCCCACCGATTCGAGCAGCGCGTGCGTGTTGCGCGCCAGTTGCTGGAAGCTGTACTGGTAGCGATCGGGCTTCGACGACTTGCAGAAGCCGATCTGGTCCGGTGCGATCACGCGATAGCCGGCCCGGCTCAGCACGCCGATCGTGTCCTCCCAGGTCGCCGCGCAGAAGTTCTTTCCGTGCAACAGCACGACGGTGCGGCCGTTCGGGTGCGCCGGCGGCACGTCGAGATAGGCCATCTCGAGCGTTTCGCGTTGCGACACGAACGTATACACATGCACGGGTGCCGGATAGGTGAACCCTTCCAGGCGCGGGCCGTACACGGGCCCGTCGTTGCCGGCGGCCGATGCGGCGGCCGATGCGGCGGCCGCCGCGACAGGCATGGCGCACGCGGCGGCGACACCCGCGCCGAGCACGACGGCGCGCACGGCATACAACATCTTGCGAATCGAAAGCATGGCGATCACGGTGATTGGAGACGCACGCGGGCAGCCGGGCCGCCTCGCGCCCCGCGATTCTACGCGGTCGCGCTGACGACGGCGCGCAACACTCCGGGGCCGCGCGACTTCCGCGCGCGCGACGAACTCGGGTATCGTGTGACGTGACCCTGAAACGCGTGCAGGCGATTCCCATGAAAAACGTCCTCAGCATTCAGTCGCACGTCATCTACGGCCATGCCGGCAACAGTGCGGCCGTGTTCCCGATGCAGCGCCTCGGCGTCAACGTCTGGCCGCTCAATACCGTCCAGTTGTCGAATCACATGCAGTACGGCCATTGGGCGGGCAGCGCGATCGATGCCGCGAAGATGGAGCAGCTCGTCGACGGCATCGCCGCGATCGGCGCGCTCAAGCGCTGCGACGCCGTGCTGTCCGGCTTCCTCGGCTCGCCGCCGCAGGCGCGCGCGGCCGTCGAGATCGTCCGCTCGGTGAAGGCGATGAACCCGAACGCGTGGTACTTCTGCGATCCGGCGATGGGCCAGACGGGCGGCATCCGGCCCGAACCCGGCGTCGAGGAATTCATGGTCCAGGAAATGCCGGCGCTCGCCGACGGCATGTCGCCGAACCACACCGAACTGCAGAAGCTGGCCGGGCGGCGCATCGAAACCGTCGCCGAAGCCGTCGAAGCGTGCCGCGCACTGATCCGGCGCGGCCCGCAAATCATCCTCGTCAAGCACCTGCACGACCGCAACAGCCCGGCCGATCGCTTCAACATGCTCGCCGTCACCGAAACCGAGGCATGGATCGGCCAGCGCCCGCTGTACGCGTTTCCGCGCCATCCGGTCGGCGTCGGCGACCTGACCAGCGCGATCTTCGTCGCATGCCGGCTGCGCGGCGACTCCGTGCGCGCCGCGTTCGAGCACACGCTCGCAGCCGTGCATGCGGTTGTGAAGGCGACCTACGATGCGCGCCGCTACGAGCTCGAGCTCGTCGCCGCGCAGGACGAGATCGCACGCCCGAGCGAATGGTTCGGCGCGTGGGTGACGGACGCCTGACGTAGCGGCATCGCCCACCGCTTCAGCGGCGTGCATTCCGCGCTTTCTCATTGTCCCGTTGTCCTGCTTTCCTGCTTTCCTGCTTTCCTGTTGTCCCGCTTTCCCGCTCTCCCCCTGCGTCACCACGACCGTTCGCGATATGCCCCGACGCTGCGTCGATATCGCTTCGATGCGGATGCAAACGTTTCCGGACTTCACATGAATGACACCGATTCCTCGCTATGCTCGCGGCGGCACGCACCAACGCAGCCGCATCCTGCGACCCGGTGTGCGCCGTTCCCGCTGGTCCCGCCAATCGGCTCCCTCTTTACCCCACGATAACGACCATGACCCGATCGAACCGTCGTGACTTCCTGCGCGTCGCTGCCGGCACCGCCGGCGCCGCCGCGCTGAACCTGTTCCCGCCCGTGATCCGCGATGCGCTCGCGATTCCCGCGAACCGCCGCACCGGCACCATCCGCGATATCGAACACATCGTGATCCTGATGCAGGAGAACCGCTCGTTCGACCACTACTTCGGCACGATGCGCGGTGTCCGAGGCTTCGGCGACCCGCGCCCGCTGCGCCTCGCGAACGGCAAGTCGGTGTTCCATCAGCCGGTCGGCCCGGCCGAGCTGCTGCCGTTCCATCCGGGCGCGGACAAGCTCGGCCTGCAGTTCCTGCAGGACCTGCCGCACGGCTGGCAGGACATGCACGCGGCATGGAACAAGGGCCGCTACGACCAGTGGGTGCCGAACAAGGGCACCACGACGATGGCGTACCTGAAGCGCGACGACATCCCGTTCCACTACCAGCTCGCCGACGCGTTCACGATCTGCGACGCGTACCACTGCGCGATCCCGAGCTCGACCGACCCGAACCGCTACTACATGTGGACGGGCTACGTCGGCAACGACGGCACGGGCGGCGGCCCGGTGCTCGGCAACGAGGAAAAGGGCTACGGCTGGACGACCTATCCGGAGGTGCTCGAACAGGCCGGCGTGTCGTGGAAGATCTACCAGGACATCGGCACGGGGCTCGACGCGAACGGCTCGTGGGGCTGGACGCAGAACCCGTACATCGGCAACTACGGCGACAACTCGCTGCTCTACTTCAACCAGTACCGCACCGCGTTGCCCGGCACGCCGCTGTACGACAAGGCGCGCACCGGCACCAACATCAGCGCCGGCGGCACGCTGTTCGACGTCCTGCAGCAGGACGTGAAGAACGGCACGCTGCCGCAGGTGTCGTGGATCTGCGCGCCGGAAGCGTATTCCGAGCACCCGAACTGGCCGGCGAACTACGGTGCGTGGTACATCGAGCAGGTGCTGAAGGCGCTCGTGTCGAATCCGGACGTATGGAGCAAGACCGCGCTCTTCATCACGTACGACGAAAACGACGGCTTCTTCGACCACGTGCAGCCGCCGTTCGCGCCGCAGTCGCGCGACAACGGGCTGTCGACGGTCGCGACGACCAACGAGGTATTCCCCGGCGACGCATCGCACATGGCCGGCCCGTACGGGCTCGGGCCGCGCGTGCCAATGCTCGTCGTGTCGCCGTGGACGAAAGGCGGCTGGGTCTGCTCGCAGACCTTCGATCACACGTCGCTGCTGCAATTCATCGAGGCGCGTTTCGGCGCGCAATACCCGGTCAAGGCGGCCAACGTGTCGCCGTGGCGTCGCGCGGTGTGCGGCGACCTGACCGCCGCGTTCGATTTCGCGACGGCCGACGCCGGCTGGCCGACGCTGCCGGATACGAGCGGCTACGCGCCGCCCGACCGCCTGCGCCACCCCGACTACATCCCCGTGCCGCCGGTGCTGCAGAAGCTGCCGAAGCAGGAGGCCGGACTGCGGCCGGCGCGCGCGCTGCCTTACGAGCTGTTCGTGCACGGCCGCGTCGAATCGGTCAACGGCCAGTTCCGGCTGACCTTCGCGAACACGGGCCGGGCAGGCGCCGCGTTCCAGGTGCAGTCACGCAACCGCCTCGACGGCCCGTGGGCGTACACCGTCGAAGCCGGCAAGCGGATCGCCGACACGTGGAGCGCCGCGGCGTCGCTCGGCCTGTACGACCTCGACGTGTACGGCCCGAACGGCTTCTACTGCCATTTCCGCGGCCCGTTCGCGACCGGCGTCGGCAGCGCGAACGTGAACCCCGAGGTGATCTACGGCTATGACGTCGCGAACGGCAACATCACGCTGCGCCTGATGAACCGCGGCCACAAGGCGGTGCGGCTCAAGGTCACGAACGCATACGGCCACGGCCGCGCGCGCACGTTCGATCTCGCGCCGGGCCAGCAGATCGACGACTACTGGGATCTGCGCGGCAGCCACGGCTGGTACGACCTGACCGTCAGCGACGGCCGGCTGCTCGGCTTCCTGCGCCGCTTCGCGGGCCACGTCGAGACGGGGCGCCCGAGCACCAGCGATCCGCTGATCCGCACGACCGCGTCGCACGACGACGCCGAAGCCGCGTCGGACGCCCTGTCCGACTGACGTCACCCCACGCGCGGCGCGGCCCCGGCGGGCCGCGCCGCGTTTTTGCCCCGCACCGCTCCCCTTTCTCTGCGCCCGTTCCGTTCGCGACGGGAAACTCCCGATACCGGCCGCCGCCGCTCGCGCGGAAGCTATGCGCAAATCCGCATCGAATGCGCGACAAATTTCCAAGACCCGCGCATATCGGCGACCTATATATCGAAGCAATCGGGGCTCTTCGCGGAGCCTGACGGGAGATGTTTCCGAGGGTCACGATGCCGACCTCCCCGCCCGATTCCGAGAAGCGGTCGAACCGCCCGCCCGTCGCACGCGCCCGGCCCGCCCAGGCGCGCGCGGTACCCACTCGCCGGTGTCGAACAAGAGGAACAACATGAAATTCCGTCATTCCCTGCTGTCGGTGTCCATTGCATCCGCGCTTGCCCTCCTCTCGCAACAGGCCGCCCAGGCTGCCGACGCAACCGACGTGAAGGTCGGCTTCGCCGCGCCGCTCACGGGCGTGAACGCCGGCTACGGCAAGGATCTGCAAAACGGCGTGCAGCTCGCGCTCGACGATGCGGCCGCGCAGAAGGTGCAGATCGCCGGCAAGCCCGCCCACTTCAATCTCGTCGTGCAGGACGACCAGGCCGACCCGCGCATCGGCGTGCAGGCCGCGCAGGCGCTGGTCGACCAGAACGTGTCGGTCGTGGTCGGCCACTTCAACTCGGGGACGACGATCCCGGCGTCGGTGGTCTACGACAAGGCCGGCATTCCGGTGATCGACCCGGCCGCGACCAACCCGACGCTCACGTCGCGCGGACTCGCGAACATGTTCATGGTGATCGCGACCGACGGCCAGAACGCCGGCAACGCCGGCAAGTACGCGGTCGAGGTGACGAAGGCGAAGCGCATCGCGATCATCGACGACCGCACCGCGTTCGGCCAGGGTGAGGCCGACGAATTCGAGAAGGCGGTGAAGGCCGCGGGCGGCACGATCATCGGCCGCGAGTTCACCAACAACCAGGCAGTCGACTTCCGCGCGCAGATCACGAGCCTGAAGGGCAAGAATCCGGACCTGATCTTCTTCGGCGGCCTCGATTCGCTCGCCGCGAACTTCATCAAGCAGATGCGCCAGCTCGGGCTGAACGCGCAGTTCGTCGGCGGCGGCGGCGTGAAGGACAACGAGTTCATCAAGATCGCGGGCCCGGCCGCCGAAGGCGCGATGGCATGGGAATACGGCCAGCCGCTCGACGAGCTGCCGCAGGGGAAGGATTTCGAGGCGCGTTTCAAGAAGCGCTTCGGCGTCGACGTGCTGTCGTACGCGCAGTTCGGCTACGACGCCGCGTGGGCGGCGATCAAGGCGATGCAGGCGGCCGGCTCGACCGACCCGAAGGTCTACCGTCCGGCGCTGAAGAAGATCGACTTCGAAGGCGTCACCGGCCGCATCTCGTTCGCGAGCGACGGTTCGCTGAAGAGCGGGATGTCGACGCTGTACCAGGTGAAGAGCGGCGCGTGGAAGACGATCACGACGAAGGGAGGCTGATCGGCGGTGCCGGCGGCCGGCGGCGGACAGGCCGCCCGGCCGCGGAGATCGGTGAACGGATATCGATCTCGTATGACGACTGATGTTGATGCGATTCGACCGGGCGGACGCGCCGCCCGGCGCATCAGCCGGCCTGCGTGTCGCGCTCGGCCTCGGCCGCCTCGTGCGCGCGGCGCAGCCGCTCGCGGCTGTTGGTGAGGTGCGTGCGCATCGCGGCGCGCGCGGCCTCCGGATCGTGGCGCGCGATCGCCTCGTAGATGTCCTCGTGTTCGTGGTTCAGCCGGCCGACGTACCGCTCCAGATCGTCACCGGCAAAGCGGGCCGAATTCACGCGCGTACGTGGGATGATCGACGTGCCGAGCTGCGTCATGATGTCGACGAAATAGCGGTTGCCGGTGGATTGCGCGATCTGCAGGTGGAACTGGAAATCGAGCTGCGCCGTGTCGCGGCCGCCGCCCGCCCCCGTTGCGATCGCGTCGAGCGCGCGCCGCAGCGCGACCAGGTCGGTATCGTTCGCGCGCTGCGCGGCGAGGCTCGCGCATTCGCTCTCGAGGCTGATGCGCAGTTCCAGCACCGCGAGCACGTCGCGCAGCGTCGTGATCGTCGCCGGGTCGATCCCGAGCGTCTGGCGGCGCGACGGCTCCAGCACGAAGCTGCCGATGCCGTGGCGCGTCTCGATGAGGCCGCTCGCCTGCATCCGCGAGATGGCCTCGCGCACGACCGTACGGCTCACGCCCTGCGCCGCCATGACTTCGGTTTCGGTCGGCAGCTTGTCGCCGGGACGCAGCGTGCCGTTTTCGATCTGCGCGGTCAGCGCGTCGACGACATCTTGTGCGAGGCTGCGTGCGCGACGGCGCGGCGCTGCGGGAAGCGTAGGCACGGACATGAGGCCGGTTCCTTTTTGAATGATCGTAATGTGAGCCGAGGGTTTACGCGGGGTTTGAGCGAAAGCCGACGATTCATTATACTGCGTCACAAGTCATCCGACGACTGATGATCAAAACACGGATCTCCTGTCGACTCAAGCGCGCACGCCGGCACTGCCTGGTCCCATGCCTTACGATCAGCCAGCTTTCGCGTTCTGCGCTCCGCTGGTCAGGTTGTCGCTCCCACCCCGTTCCGGGTTGCGTCGACCTGCGGGGGCTTGCGCGCCGCGCACGTCGGTTGTCGAATGATCGCACCTCCTGCCGCGCGCGGCAAAGCTTTTGCCGCACGGCATTGCCCACCCTTCTGCCATCGCCGCCCATGAACGCCGTCACTGCCTCGCCCTCCCACGACACGCCGCGCATCGTCGACCTGCAAGCGATTCCGGTCGCCGGCCACGACAGCATGCTGCTCAACCTGAGCGGCGCACACGGCCCGTTCTTCACCCGCAACCTCGTGATCCTGAAGGACAGCGCGGGCCGGACCGGCGTCGGCGAAGTGCCCGGCGGCGAAAGCATCCGCCGCACGCTCGACGATGCGCGTGCGCTCGTCGTCGGCCAGCCGGTCGGCAATTACCATGCGGTGCTCAACGACGTGCGGCGCACCTTCGCCGACCGCGACGCGAGCGGCCGCGGTCTGCAGACCTTCGACCTGCGCACGACGATCCACGCGGTCACCGCGCTCGAGGCTGCGCTGCTCGACCTGCTGGGCCAGCATCTCGGCGTGCCGGTCGCCGCGCTGCTCGGCGAGGGCCAGCAGCGCGAGCGCGTCGAAATGCTCGGCTACCTGTTCTACGTCGGCGATCGAACGAAGACCGCGCTGCCCTACCGCGACGGCAGCGGCGCGACCGACGACTGGACGCGTGTGCGTGACGCAGCCGCGCTGACGCCCGAGGCCGTCGTGCGGCTCGCCGAAGCCGCGCATGCGCGCTACGGCTTCAACGACTTCAAGCTGAAGGGCGGCGTATTCGAAGGTGCGAGCGAGATCGAGGCCGTGACGGCGCTCGCCGAGCGCTTCCCCGACGCGCGCGTGACGCTCGACCCGAACGGCGCATGGTCGCTCGACGAGGCCGTGCGGCTGTGTCGCGACCAGCATCACGTGCTCGCCTACGCGGAAGATCCGTGCGGCGCCGAGAACGGCTACTCGGGCCGCGAGGTGATGGCCGAATTCCGCCGCGCGACGGGGCTGCCGACGGCAACCAACATGATTGCGACCGACTGGCGGCAAATGGGCCACGCGGTGCAGTTGCAGGCCGTCGACATTCCGCTCGCCGATCCGCATTTCTGGACGATGCAGGGTTCGGTGCGCGTCGCGCAGATGTGTCGCGACTGGGGCCTCACGTGGGGCTCGCACTCGAACAACCACTTCGACGTGTCGCTCGCGATGTTCACGCATGTCGCGGCCGCCGCACCGGGCCAGGTCACCGCGATCGACACGCACTGGATCTGGCAGGACGGCGAGCGCCTGACGCGCGAGCCGCTGAAGATCGAAAACGGGCTGGTAGACGTGCCGAAGCGCCCGGGCCTCGGCATCGATATCGACATGGATGCCGTAGCGGTCGCGCACGAGTTGTACAAGCAGCACGGGCTCGGTGCCCGCGACGACGCGGCGGCGATGCAGTACCTGATTCCGGGTTGGACTTTCAACAACAAGCGCCCCTGCCTCGTGCGCTGAGCGCGAAACGGACCGGGCGGCTGAATCGCCCGGCCGGGCCGGGCTCAAGACGAGCGGCGAGGCGCGGCTGGCGGGTGTCTGGCGGAAAACGCTGCTCGAATCGAACAGGATCCGGATCGGGATGGCGATGGGAATCCGGCCGGCCCTATCGGGACTCGGCCGGGCCTGGCCGGATTTGGCCGGCCACACCTATCCGGCCATTCCTGACCGTCCGCCCCCATCCCCCGCGCCCGCACGCCGTGCGCGGGACTTGTCAGACGATCTGCTTGAGCGCGGCGTCGAGCGCGAGCACCGCGACGCGGTCGCCTTCGGTCGCGAGCGGCGCGCGCATGACGATCTGCCGGTTATGGCCGACGGCCGCCGGCGAATCCCACAGCAGCTCGACCTTCGGTCGATTGAACAGGCCGCCGCGGCGCGGCGGCACGACCGAAGGCTGTCCGCCCGTCGCCCCTTCGCCGGCGGCAGGCGCCGCACGGCCGGGCCAGCGCACCGACAGTTCGCGCGCGTCGTACTGGCCGACCTTGCGGCTTTCCATCCAGACGATCGCGGTGCGCGTCAGCACGTCGAGCGAAATCGCATAACGGCCGACCGCGAAGCGGCGGGCCGCCACGTTGGTCCGCCACAGCGGCCGCGGGCGGCAGATCCAGACGATCGCCGCATAAAGCGCCGGGGCGGCAACGAGCCAGCCGTTGGTCGCCGTCACGGCATGCAGCGCGAGGCGCCAGCCATCCACCCAGACGAACATGCCGATCGACCAGACCGCGAACAGGAAACCGATCAGCGCGAAGACGCGCAGCGCCTGGCGCAGCCACTGCGGCAGCGGATGGAACGGCCGCTCGGCGCGCGCGACGGCACCCGGCAGCGCGAGCAGCAGGAAGATCAGCAGGAGGTAGACGAACGCCCAGGGCGACGACACCATCGCGGACAGCGACGAGCGATAGCCCATCTGGGACATCGAGAACAGCCAGCGCGCGAGCAGCACGAGACCGATCGCACGCAACGCGAAGATCACACCGGCGCCGGGGGCCGGCGCTGCGCGCGTGGATTTCGTTCTCGCCAAGACTGCTCTCCTCTGGATATTCGTGCGGGGCCGGATTTCACGGCACGGCCATTATAGGGACATTACCGTCTGGACAGACGGCTGGATGCCATGGCGGGCCGCTTCGAGGGCCGTTCGCGGCGTCGGGCGCGGCGAGAATACAACAGATCCGCGCCGCGGATGTGACAACGCCCCGCCGGAAACCCGGACGGGGCGTCGTTGGCGAGCCGCGCGCCGCCAGGCGGCGGCCCGCAATCAGCCTGCGTTGACTTCGCGGAGCACCGTGCGACGCTTCTGGCGCAGCAGTTCCTCGTAGCCCTTCACGTAGTTCTGCGCCATCACCTTCGACGAGAAGCGTGCTTCGAACGCGGCGCGGACCTTCTCGCGCGGCAGCGTATCGAGGCGCTTGAGCGCCGCGACGGCCGACAGTTCGTCTTCGACGACGAAGCCCGACACGCCGTTGTCGATCACTTCCGGCACCGAGCCGCGCTTGAACGCGATCACCGGCGTGCCGCAGGCCATTGCCTCGATCATCACCAGGCCGAAGGGCTCCGGCCAGTCGATCGGGAACAGCAGCGCGTGCGCGTTGCCCAGGAATTCCGTCTTTTCGGCTTCGCTGATTTCGCCGATGTACTCGACGTGCGGCAGCGCGAACAGCGGCTTGATCTTCTCTTCGTAGTACGCGCGGTCAGCCTTGTCGAGCTTCGCGGCGATCTTGATCGGCAGGCCGGCCTGCTCGGCGATGCGGATCGCCGTGTCGACGCGCTTCTCCGGCGAGATGCGGCCGAGGAACGCGAGGTAGCTCGGCTTCACGTTCGGGATCGGCGTCAGCAGGTTTTCCGGCAGGCCGTGGTAAACGGTCGACAGCCAGTTCGCCTGCGGCAGCGGGATGCGCTGGTTGTCGGAGATCGACACGACCGGCACGTCGCTGAATGCATTGAAGATCGGCTGCAGTTCCGGCAGGTCGAGACGGCCGTGCATCGTCGTCAGATGCGGGACCGGCTGGCGCGAGAACAGCGAGAACGGGTAGTAGTCGATGTGGCAGTGCAGGACGTCGAACTCTTCCGCGCGGCGGCGCACCTGCTCGAGGAGCAGCATGTGCGGGGCCATCACGTCACGGATCGTCGGGTCGAGGCGCAGCGCCTGCGGCCAGCACGCTTCGAGCTTCGCGGAGGTTTGCGAATCGCCGCTCGCGAAGAGCGTAACGTCATGCCCCATCTCGACAAGTGCTTCGGTGAGGTAGGACACCACTCGCTCGGTACCACCGTACAGTTTCGGGGGCACCGCTTCGTGCAACGGAGCGATTTGGGCGATTCGCATGCGTAACTCCTAAAAAATCGGCTAAAAACCAGGTATGGGTCGGCAACCTGCCGGCGATCCGGGCTGGATGCATTTCGTCCGAAAAGTCGGACGAATCAGCCTGCCGGGGGCGTCAAACCCGCGCTGCTCAAGGAGCGTCGGCGACGCGACAGGCATAGAACGTTTGAAACGAAGACCCGTTGACAGGGGTTCGTAAAAAACCTGGAATCGAACCCGGAGCCGATTATCTAGGGTTAATCCCGATACGGCGCACAACATTTCAAACACTTTACTTTGTTACAAAGGTGCAACACTTTGCAACCCGCGGACTTGGGCGTCCGTTCTAGAGTGGAAGGCCCTTTTGGCATTCCTTGCCCCCGTGACTGCCGGCAGCGTGATTCCGGCACATGAGACAGGACGGGATGCCGGATTTTATCTCAAAATCGATCGAGCACCCCTGGCCGAGGCAAGATTCGCGCAGCGCAGCGCACGGCCTTGTTTACAATGCCGGATTATTCAGTCCGGGCGAACGCCGGCAAGCGATCCCGCCGCAACGCTCAATCACCGAATCACCGCACGCATATTTTGGAATCTCTCACCCCTGCCCAGCGCAACGCCCACAACGCGAAGCTGTCGAGCTACGCGCACCGGCCGATCGCGTTCCTGTTCCGCTACATCCGCCTGCATCCCGTTGCCCACCTGATCGTGCTCTGCAGCGTGCTGGCCGCCGTCGGCTGCGCGCTCGGCTCGCAATACGCGATCAAGCACCTGATCGACGTGCTGGCGACCGGGCGTCATCACCCCGGCCCGCTGTGGAGCGCATTCGCGCTGCTCGTCGGGCTGATCGCGGCCGACAACCTGCTGTGGCGCGTCGGCGGCTGGGTCGCCGCGCATACGTTCGTCGCGGTCACCGGCGACCTGCGGCGCGACCTGTTCCAGTACCTGATCGGCCATTCGCCGACCTACTACTCCGAAAAGCAGCCGGGCACGCTCGCGAGCCGCATCACGGCCACGTCGAACGCCGTCTACACGTCGGAGAACACGATGGCGTGGAACGTGCTGCCGCCGTGCATCGCGGTGATGGGCGCGATCCTGATGATCATCGTCGTCAATCCGATGATGGCCGCCGGCCTGCTCGGCTGTTCGGCCGTGCTGTCCGTGATCCTGTTCAAGCTCGCCGGGCGCGGCTCGGCCCGCCACCATGCGTTCGCGGCGAAGGCCGCCGCGGTCGACGGCGAACTCGTCGACGTGATCGGCAACATGGGCCTCGTGCGTGCGTTCGGGATGACGCTGCGCGAACAGAAGCGCTTCGGCGCAACGGTCAAGGCCGAGATGGATGCGCGCCAGCAAAGCCTGCTCTATCTCGAAAAGCTGCGCCTGCTGCACGCGGTGATCACCGCGATGCTGTCCGCCGGCCTGCTCGGCTGGGCGCTGTGGCTGTGGGACCAGGGCCGCGCGACGTCGGGCGACATCGTGCTCGTCAGCTCGCTCGGCTTCACGATCCTGCACGGCACGCGCGACCTCGCGGTCGCGCTCGTCGACGTCACCCAGCACGTCGCGCGCCTGTCCGAAGCCGTCAAGACGTTGCTCGAGCCGCACGGGATGCCTGATCGCTCGGACGCCCAGCCGCTGTCGGCCAAGGGCGGCCGCGTCGACTTCGAGCGCGTGACGTTCGCGTATCCGCACCGCCGCGCGATCCTCGACCACTTCGATCTCCATATCGAGCCGGGCCAGCGCGTCGGCCTGATCGGCAAGTCGGGCGCCGGCAAGTCGACCGTGCTCGCGCTGCTGCAGCGCTTCTACGACACGCAGGACGGCGTCGTGCAGGTGGACGGCCAGGACGTGAAGTCGATCACGCAGGACAGCCTGCGCCACGCGATCGCGCTCGTGCCGCAGGACATCTCGCTGCTGCACCGGACGATCTACGACAACATCGCGTACGGCCGCCCCGAAGCGACCCGCGACGAAGTGCTCGCGGCCGCGCGCGACGCGCGCTGCGCGGAGTTCATCGAAGCGATGCCGGAAGGCTATGACACGATCGTCGGCGACCGCGGCGTCAAGCTGTCGGGCGGCCAGCGCCAGCGCATCGCGATCGCGCGCGCGATCCTGAAGAACGCGCCGATCCTGCTGCTCGACGAAGCGACGTCCGCGCTCGACAGCGCATCCGAGGAAGCGATCCAGAGCGCGCTCGACCGCCTGATGGTCGGTCGCACGGTGATCGCGATCGCGCACCGCCTGTCGACGCTGCGCAACTTCGACCGGATCATCGTGATGAACAACGGCAAGGTCATCGACGACGGGCCGCCCGACGTGCTGCGCAATCGCCCCGGCCTGTACCGCGACCTGCTCGCGAAGCAGCACGGCCGCCATCACGCGGCGCCCGACGGCAGCACGCCGACCGGCGAACGCGTGGCCTGACGCACCGGCCCGCAGCCAGCAAAAAAGCCGCAGTGCTGCTCGCACTGCGGCTTTTTCATTTCCGGCGGGACGCGTCGGTTACACGTGCTGCAGATCGCGCAGGAAGTTGTCGCGCCACACCGACACGTTGTTCTCGCGAAGCTGCGCGATCATGTCCGTATAACGCGCGCGCCGCTCGGCGAGCGGCATCGTCAGCGCCTGCGACAACGCATCGGCCATCCCGTCGATATCGATCGGATTGACGATCAGCGCCCCCGTCAGCTCGCGCGCGGCGCCCGCGAAGCGCGACAGCACGAGCACGCCCGGATCGTCCGGATCCTGCGCGGATACGTACTCCTTCGCGACGAGGTTCATCCCGTCGCGCAACGGTGTCACGTAGCCGACCCGCGCGAGCCGGTACAGCGCCGCGAGCAGCTGGCGGTCGTACTGGCGATGGATATAGAGGATCGGTGCCCAGTCGAGCTCGGCGAAGCGTCCGTTGATGCGCCCCGACTCTCCTTCGAGCTGCAGGCGGATGTCCTGGTACGCGCGCAGCTCCGCTCGGGTCGACGGCGCGATCTGCAGGAACGACACGCGATTGCGATGCGACGGCTCGTGCTCGAGCAGCTTCTCGAACGCGCGGAAGCGCTCGACGAGTCCCTTCGAGTAATCGAGCCGGTCGACGCTCATGATCAGCTTGCGGCCCCGCAGCGACGCCGCGAGCGTGCGCACCGCCTTGCCGTGCTCGCCGGCCTGCGCGAGCGCCGCGATCTCGTCCGGATGCACGCCAATCGGATACGCGGCCGCGCGCAGCGTCCGGCCGAATGCGCGCACCGTCACCAGGCGGCCGTCGCGCTCGATCACGCCGTCCGCTTCGGATTCGACGTAATCGCAGAATGCGCGCAGGTCGGGTTCGGTCTGGAAGCCGAGCAGGTCGAACGCGCACAGCGACTCGACCAGGTCGCGATGCGGCGGCACGTTGACGAGCACCTGCGCGGCGGGAAACGGGATGTGCAGGAAGAAGCCGATGCGGTTCTTCACGCCGGCCGCGCGCAGCGCGCGCGCGAACGGGATCAGGTGATAGTCGTGCACCCAGATCACGTCGTCGTCCTGCAGCAGCGGCACGAGCTGCTGCGCGAGCCACACGTTCACGCGGCTGTAGCCTTCGAACTCGTGACGGTCGTACTGGATCAGGTCGGTGCGGTAGTGAAACGCGGGCCACAGCGTCGCGTTCGAGAAGCCGCGGTAATACTGGTCGTAGTCGCGCCGCGACAGGCCGATGGTCGCGAACGTGACCGGCCCGTGCTCCTCGACGCGAATCTGCGGCGCACCGGATGCGACGACCTCGCCGCTCCAGCCGAACCACATGCCGCCCGTCTCCTTCAGCGCATCGTAGACACCGATCGCGAGGCCGCCTGCCGCCGGTTCGCCTTCCGAAATCGGTGCGACGCGGTTTGAAACGATGATGAGGCGACTCATGCGTGCGGCTGCCCCGCACCGAGCCAGTGCGCGATCTGCTCATGCAGCGCGTCGACCGAATCGAGCCGCATGCGGGCGGACGTCTCGCCCGCGCCGACCTTGATCGACAGGCCGCCGCGCGCGTTGACCACCGCGAAGCCCTTCTCGTCGGTCAGGTCGTCGCCCGCGAACAGCGGCACGCGGCCCGCGAACGGCGGCTCGTCGAGGAACGCGGCCAGCGCGCGCCCCTTGTCGACCCCCTTCGGCTTGATCTCGAACACCATCTTGCCGGGCTGCAGCACATACGCATCGGCATAGTCGGCGACGAGGCGCTCGGCGGCCGCGCGCGCAGCCGCCTCGCGCTCGGGCGCGTTGCGGTAGTGCAGCGCAACGGCCGCGCCCTTGATTTCGAGCAGCATGCCCGGATGACGGTCGACGACGGCCGCCAGCTCGCGCTCGATGCGCAGCAGGCGTTCGTCGTTGAAGCCGATGCGCTGCGTGTCGCCGTTCGCATCGCGGCGCTCCGCGCCGTGCAGGCCGGCGATCGGCAGGCCGGGCATCTTGAGGAACGTGTCGAGGTTGTCGATACCGCGCCCGGACACGATCGCGACCGCACCGTGCGAGCGGCGCCGCAGCTCGTCGAGCAGCGTCAGCAGCGACGGCGGAACGTGAATGCTGTCGGGCGTCGGCGCCAGTTCGACGAGCGTGCCGTCGAAGTCGAAGAAGAACGCGGTATCGGTCAGGGACAGGGAAGCCGGAACGGATTGCATCGATTCGATAGTCTGAGGGCCGGCCGGCAAACGCCGCACCGCCGCTGCGCGAATGGAATTGTGCGCATCTTACCGCGCCTGCGCACCGAGATGGGCGAAACCGGCGCATCGCCAGCCGCGCGCCGCCGATTGCGTCAACTGCGACATATTGCCCCGCTCGCCCGCCCCGTACGGGTTTCGAAAGGACGCGGGCGCGCGAATTGCGCTACAGTCGCAACCGCCTGCCGCGCGACGCATGGCATCGCGCCGGCCGGTCACCTTTCCGTCCGATCGAGCCCCAGGATGTCGTCTGCCCGCCCAGCGCCGCACCGGCGCTTCTCCCGCTTCATCCGCACGGCCGCGGCCTTCGCCGCCGCCGTGGCGCTCGCCGCGTGCACGCACGACGAGCCGCGCTGGAACCTGACCAACGTCACCGGCCACCTGCCCGACCTGTCGTTCACGCTGACGGGCGGCGACGGCCATCCCGTCGACGCCGATGCGTTCCACGGCCAGGTCGCGCTCGTCTACTTCGGCTACACGCACTGCCCCGATGTCTGCCCCGAAACGATGGCACGGCTGATGGAAGTACTGGCGAAGCTCGGCCCGCAGGCCAACGACGTGCGCATCCTGTTCGTCTCGGTCGATCCTGCACGCGACACGCCGCAGGCGATGCAATCGTATGTCGCCGCGTTCGACGCCGCGCATGCGCGCGGCCTGACCGGCACCGACCGCCAGATAGAATCGCTCGCGAAGCGCTATCGCGTCGCATACCAGATGGAGCAGCGCGATCCGTCCGGCGGCTACGAAGTCACGCACAGCTCGGCCGTCTACATCTTCGACGCAACCGGCCGCGCCCGCCTGCTTGCGACCGACCGCGACTCGCCCGACGCCATCGCCGCCGATGTGCGCCGGATCATCGACACCGCCTCCACCACCTGAATTCCTCTCACGACATGAAGACGAAGACGACACTCAAGACGCTCGCCCTCCTCGCCGCGCTGTGCGCCGGCACCCACGCCTATGCCGCCGGTGCGATCACCGCGCAGAACGCATGGGTGCGCTGGCTGCCGAACAAGCTGCCGGCCGGCGGCTACGTGACGATCGTGAACACGGGCGACAAGCCGGTCGATCTCGTCGACGTCGACAGCCCCGACTACGGGATGGCGATGCTGCACCAGACCGTCTCGAACGGCTCGACGCAGAAGATGGAAATGGTCGACAAGCTGACGGTCCCCGCGCGCGGCAAGGTCGACATCGCACCGGGCGGCTACCACTTCATGCTCGAGGAGCCGAAGCACGCGATCAAGCCGGGCGACACCGTGCACCTGCGCCTGAAATTCTCCGACGGCGAAACGGTCGATGCGCCGTTCGCCGTGAAATCGCCGGCCCAGGCGAAGTGATGCGCGCGCGATGAACCTCCTGTACTGGCTCGATCCGTGGGAACCGTCACCGACCGTGGTGATCGCGGTGCTCACCGCTGCCGTGCTGTTCGCGCGCGGCGTGAAGAAGGCGAAGGTGTCGCCGCTGCGGCAGTTCTCGTTCTGGTTCGGGCTGACGGCGCTCTACATCGCGCTGCATACGCGGCTCGACTATTTCTTCGAGCACGAGTTCTTCCTGCACCGCGCGCAGCACCTCGTGCTGCACCACCTCGGGCCGTTCTTCATCGCGCTGTCCTATCCGGGCGCGGCGATTCGCGCGGGCATCCCGTTTCGCTGGCGGCAGCGCTTCGTGCGCCCCGCCCTCGCGTGGGCGCCCGTGCGCGCGACGCTCGACGTGGTGTTCCATCCCGTCGTCGCGGTCGTGCTGTTCGTCGGGCTGATCTATTTCTGGCTGCTGTCGCCGATCCATTTCATCGCGATGCTCGACTGGCGTCTCTATCGCGTGATGAACTGGAGCATGGTGATCGACGGGCTGCTGTTCTGGTGGCTCGTCGTCGATCCGCGCCCCGCGCCGCCCGCGCGGCTGTCGCCGGGCCGCCGGATCCTGATCGTCGTCGCGGCGATCCCGCCGCAGATCGCACTCGGCGCACTGATCTTCTTCACGCCGCACGAGCTGTATCCGATCTATTCGATCTGCGGCCGCGCGTTCACGTGGCTGAGCCCGCTGCGCGACCAGCAGATCGGCGGCCTGCTGCTGTGGATTCCCGGCTCGATGATGAGCGTGATCGGCGCGCTGATCGCGCTGCGGCACTGGCTGCGGCTGTCCGCCCGCGGCCGCCTGATCGGCGAACGGGCCGCGCAACGCGCGGACGCGCCGTCGGTCGCACGCGCCGCGCACTGACTGCCGCGCGGCGCGGCGCGCATTACGCGCGCGCGCTGCTCATCCACACGTGCGGGATGCCGTCCTCGTCGTGCACGTCCGAACTCGGCGTGAAGCCGAATGCCCCGTAAAAACGCTGCAAGTGGGCCTGCGCATGCAGGCTCACCGGCGTATCCGGCCACTGCGCGCGAATATGCTCGAGCGCGCGCGACAGCAGCCCGTTGCCCAGGCCGGCGCCGCGAAACGCGGCGGTCGTCAGCACACGGCCGATGCGGACATCGGTGTTCTGCGCATCCGGCAACAGCACGCGCAGATAGCCGGCGAGGCGCCCTGCCGGATCGAATGCGGCCAGGTGCCAGGCGGCCTGGTCCGCGTCGTCGATGTCGCGATACACGCAATTCTGCTCGACGACGAACACGGCGCTGCGGGCTTCGAGGATCGAATAGACTTCGCGCGCCGTCAGCGCGTCGAAGGATTTCCAGCGCCAGTCGAGATCGGCGGCGCTCGGGGATGCGGCGGATGCGTTCATGTGCGGTCCTGATTCGGGCGCGCCGGCCGGCGCGCGGCAATCGTCGATTATGCCCCGAAGCGCACGCGCCGCGCGATCGGCTGCCCGCGCCCGAAAAAAAGGCCCCGCATTGCGCGGGGCCTGTCCGTCATGCCGGCATCTGGCCGAAGCGGCCGTTGTTGAAGTCCTCGATCGCGGTGCGGATCTCCGCTTGCGAGTTCATCACGAACGGCCCATACCCGACGACCGGCTCGTCGATCGGTTCGCCGCTCAGGATCAGCAGCTTCGCGTCGCCGTTCGCTTCGATCTCGACGTCGCTGCCGTCGCGGCCGAGCTGCACGAACTGCGCTTCGCGGGCGACCGTCTCGCCGTTCACCTGCACGGTACCGCTCAGCACGACCACCGCGAGCGTGCGCCCTTCGGCGACCGGGAACCGCGCATGGCCGCCGGCCACGAGCCGCACGTCCCATACGTCGATAGGCGTATGCGTGCGGGCCGGGCCGCGCCGCCCGTCGAGCTCGCCCGCGATGATCCGCGCACGCCCCGCGCCGTCCGGCAGTTCGACCACGGGGATGTCGGCATCCAGCAGCGTCTGGTAGCCGGGCGCCCCCATCTTGTCCCTGGCGGGCAGGTTCACCCACAGCTGGACCATCTCGAGCGGGCCGCCACGCTTCGTGAACCCTTCCGAGTGGAATTCCTCGTGCAGGATCCCGCTCGCGGCCGTCATCCACTGCACGTCACCCGGGCCGATCACGCCGCCCGCGCCGGTCGAGTCGCGGTGCGCGACCTCGCCGTCATAGACGATCGTCACCGTCTCGAACCCGCGGTGCGGATGCTGGCCGACACCGCGCGGCGCCGAGGCCGAGCCCGGCTCGAACGTGGCCGGGCCGGCGTAGTCGAGCAGCAGGAACGGGCTCAGATGCGCGCCGTGAGACTGGTAGCTGAACATCGAACGCACCGGGAAACCGTCGCCGACCCAATGGCCGCGCGGCGCACTGTACACACCCTGGATCTTCTTCATTGCCTTCTCCGAATTGCGGCGAAACACGTGTTTCGCATCCTGGACAGGAATATAGAGGTGGAACGATCGATCCGGTAGACTGCCAAAATCGCACTCAGCGTTCCATTTCATGAACGATAAAGCGCGGGATCTGAACGATCTCTATTATTTCGTGCAGGTCGTCGAACACGGCGGCTTCGCACCGGCCGGGCGTGCGCTGGACATGCCGAAATCGAAGCTGAGCCGCCGCATCGCGCTGCTCGAGGCGCGGCTCGGGATGCGGCTGATCCAGCGCTCGACGCGCCGCTTCACCGTTACCGACGTCGGCCAGACCTACTACGCGCATTGCCGCGCGATGCTCGTCGAGGCCGATGCGGCCGACGAGGCGATCGCGCTGCTGCACGAGGAGCCGCGTGGCATCGTGCGCGTCAGTTGCCCGATCGTGCTGCTCGATTCGCTCGTCGGCGAGATGATCGCCGCGTTCATGGTCGCGTGTCCGCGCGTCGAGATTCATCTGGAAGCGACCAACCGGCGCGTCGACGTGGTCGGCGAAGGGATCGACGTCGCGATCCGCGTACGCCCGCCGCCGCTCGAGGACAGCGATCTCGCGCTGCGCGTGCTGGCCGAGCGCGGCCAGTGCCTCGTCGCGAGCCCCGCGCTGCTGCGCGAGCATGGCGCACCGGCCGTTCCCGCCGATCTCGCGCGCCTGCCGAGCCTCGATCACGGCGTCCCGCAGTCCACGCACGTGTGGCGGCTGCGCGGGCCCGACGGCGCGCATGCGGAAATCCACCACCTGCCGCGCTTTGTGACCGGCGGCATGCTCGCGTTGCGCGCGGCGGCCGTCGCGGGTGTCGGCATCGTGCAGCTGCCGACGATGATGGTGCGCGACGAGGTCGCGCGCGGCGCGCTGGTAACCGTGCTGCCCGACTGGGCACCGCGCCGCGAGATCGTGCATGCGGTGTTCGCGTCGCGCCGGGGGTTGCTGCCTGCGGTACGCGCGCTGCTCGATTTTCTGGCCGCGCGGTTTGCCGAACTCGAACCCGACTGAGCTTGCCGCGTCACGCGCAACCGCGCGCTGCAAACCGTGCGCGCGTGCCGTAGACTGCGGTACGCGCATCGCGCATTCCACAACCCTGATCGCTTTCCCGCCATGTTCACGCTGTCCAACGACCCCAACGCCTCCAAGGCCGATCAATACGCGACGCTCGTCGAGCAAGCACGCGCGCTCGTCGAATCCGAACGCGACCTGACCGCGAACGCGGCCAACTTCGCCGCGCTGGTCTACCACTCGCTCGACCGCCTCAACTGGGCCGGCTTCTACTTCTTCGACGGGACGGAGCTCGTGGTCGGGCCGTTCCAGGGCAAGCCCGCCTGCGTGCGGATCGCGCTCGGCAAGGGCGTGTGCGGCACGGCTGCGCAGACGCGCGAGACGCAGGTCGTGCGCGACGTGCACGACTTCCCCGGCCATATCGCGTGCGACGCCGCGTCGGAATCGGAAATCGTCGTGCCGCTGGTGGCCGGCGACGGCACGCTGATCGGCGTGTGGGACGTCGACAGCCCGGTCGCCGCGCGCTTCGACGAAGAAGACCGCCAGGGGATGGAGGCGCTCTGCCGCGTATTCGTCGAATCCGCCTGGCAGAAGGCGCGCGGTTGAGCGGCGGCTGAGCCGCGTTCATCCACCGCGCGGCGCGCAGCAGGTCGCCGCGTTCGCGCATGAATCGCGCCGCATGACCTCGAACGAAACGGGCTCCGCAAAGGAGCCCGTTTCACTGTGCCGCCGCACCGCCCTTCGCGGCGCACTTTACGCGTCAGGCAGCGTGCGTGCCGGACAGCGCCGGGGACGCTTGCGGCTTCACATCCTCGGTCAGCACCTCGAAGCCCGTTTCCGTCACCACGACCATGTGCTCCCATTGGGCCGACAGCGAATGGTCCTTCGTGACGACCGTCCAACCGTCCGCCAGCATGCGCGTGTCGCGCTTGCCCGCGTTGAGCATCGGCTCGATCGTGAAGATCATCCCCGGCCGCAGCGGTACGCCCGTGCCCGGGCGGCCGTAGTGAAGCACCTGCGGCTCGTCGTGATAGACGTCGCCGATGCCGTGCCCGCAGTACTCGCGAACCACGCTGAATCCTTCGCGATGCGCGACCTGCTGGATCGCGTAGCCGACGTCGCCGAGCGTGGCACCCGGGCGTACCGCGCGGATGCCCGCATGCATCGCCTCATAGGTCGTCGCGACGAGGCGCCGCGCGAGTTCGTTCGGTTCGCCGACGAAATACATGCGGCTCGTATCGCCAAACCAGCCGTCCTTGATCACCGCGATGTCGAGGTTCACGATGTCGCCGTCGCGCAACGGCCGCGACGTCGGGATACCGTGACACACCACGTGGTTGACCGACGTGCACAGCGTCTTCGGATAACCGTGGTAGCCGATGTTCGCCGGGATCGCGCCGAGCACGTCGACGATGTATTCGCGGCAGCGTGCGTCCAGTTCGTCGGTGGAGACGCCCGGCTTCACGTGCTCGGTGATCATCGTCAGTACCTGCGACGCCAGCTTCGCGGCTTCGCGCGACTTCGCGATTTCCGCCATGCCGCGGATCGGGATTTCTCGCTTCGCCATTACGCCACCTGCTCGATGCCGTGTTCGACCGGTTCCGCCGGCCCCGCGTCGCCGCCCCGTGCTTCGGCCTCGATCAGCATCCGGCAGATGTCGCCGTAGGACAGCGCCGGATTGAGTTCCGCCAGCATCCCGACGCGCAGCCAGTGCTCGGCCTGTGCGTTGATCGAGCGGCTCAGCGCCGTGCTGGTCGAGCGCAGCCGCTCGTGCATGTGCTCGGAAATCTTGATGATGCCCATATATCCCCAATTAAACGAAACGTAGTCGATTCGTATATTACGCTGCGGTCGGCTCGCGGGCAAGCCATGCGGATTCGGTCGAGCCGTCGGCCGGCTGCCGGCCCGTCACCGGCGTTGACACCGGCGTTGACATCGAATTCCAGTTTGCTGGAAAATAAATCCATCATGAAAGAATCCGTCACCGCCGCTGCCGACGACACCGGCATCAACGAACGCATCGCCCGGCGCGTGCGCGACCTGCGCACCGTGCGAGGCTACACGCTCGATGCGCTGGCTGCGCGCTCCGGCGTCAGCCGTTCGATGATCTCGCTCATCGAACGTGCATCGGCCAGCCCGACGGCCGTCGTGCTCGACAAGCTGGCAGCCGGTCTCGGCGTGTCGCTGGCCGGGCTGTTCGGCGGCGACCAGGACGACGCGCCCGCGCAGCCGCTGGCACGCCGCACGCAGCAGGCCGAATGGCGGGATCCGGCGTCCGGTTATGTGCGCCGCAACCTCTCCCCGGCTGGCTGGCCGTCGCCGATCCAGCTCGTCGAGGTGGATTTCCCGCCCGGTGCGCGCGTCGCGTACGACAGTGGCGGACGCGAAAGCGCGTTGCATCAGCAGGTGTGGATCATCAGCGGCCGCGTCGACGTCACGTTCGGCGAAACGCTTCACGAACTCCACGAAGGCGACTGCCTGGCCATGCGGCTCGACCAGCCGCTGATTTTCAGCAATCCGTCGCCGCACGCCGCGCGTTATGTCGTCGTGATCTGCGACGCATCCGCCGCCGGCGTGCGCAACCCCTGATGAACGCGTCGTCGCAGCAGCCGTGCGCGCGACCCACTTACTGCCCACAGGAGTCCGTATGAATTCCCCGAAACAGCGCGACGACGTGCGCCTGATCGATTGCAGCGAGGCCGAGCATGCGCCGGCCATCCTCGAGATCCTGAACGACGCGATCGCGAACTCGACCGCGCTGTACGACTACAAGCCGCGCCCGCCGGAAGCAATGGTCGCGTGGTTCGCGGCGAAACGCGCAGGCGGCTTCCCGGTCATCGGCGCGGTCGACGCGTCGGGCACGCTGCTCGGCTTCGCGAGCTGGGGCACGTTCCGCGCGTTTCCCGCCTACAAGTACACGGTCGAACACAGCGTGTACGTGCATCGCGACCAGCGCGGCCGCGGGCTTGGCGAAGTGCTGCTGCGCGAAGTCGTCCAGCGCGCGCGGGAAGCGGAAGTACACGTGCTGGTTGGCTGCATCGATGCGGCCAACGCGGGGAGCATTGCACTGCATGCGAAGCTGGGATTCGTGCATTCGGGCACGATCAAGGAAGCGGGCTTCAAGTTCGGCCGCTGGCTCGATGCGGCGTTCTATCAGTTGACGCTCGACACGCCTGCGCAACCGGTGGACGGCTGAGCGGATGTCGCGACGGACGAGCGGCATCGCATGGCCGAAGCCCGCTCGAGAATCCCGCTGCATCTGCCGAAATCAAAAAGCCCGCTCGCAGCGGGCTTTGGTTTTCAAACACACGCTACGTGCGCATTTTCCTGGAAAGACGCTGCCCGTCGCGCGCGAAACCGTGATGCGCGTAAAAACGGTGGGCGTCCGGACGTTGGTCACCACTCGTCACCTCCAGCTTCACACATCGGCCGCGCTCGAACCAACGTTGCGCGTCCGCCATCAGCGCACCGCCGATTCCGCATCCCCGGTGACGCTGGTCGACGACCAAACTCGTGATGCGCCCGAGATTCCCGGGTGCGTGAAAGAGCGGAAGGATGTGCAGGCTGATACTGCCGACAATCTCGCCATTCAGAATCGCCACGCAGACCCGGTCACTCGGCTTGTCGGCCAGCGACAGCAATTTTTCATGGATCAGCGCGGGCGAGACGTCATATCCGAGCTGGCGCAACAGCCTCGCGATTGCGGCGCAATCGGAAAGCCGCGCGTCCCTCGTTTCGGGCTCCGGGGTGTTCAATCCGCCTCACCAGGTTTCTGCATCGACAGCCTCGACGTTTCGCGCGGGGCCCAAACGCCCGCGGGTCGCGTCATGCTACCGCATCCATCCCGCCCGTCTCACGAGCCATCTCCGCAACGGGCGCGGAAAAAAGAAAAGCCCCGCCGAAGCGGGGCTTTTCTTTTCCTACCTGGAGGCGCGAGCCGGAGTCGAACCGGCCTAAACGGCTTTGCAGGCCGCCACAAATTACATAAAATCAATCATTTAAAGAAATTGACCACCCGAATTAGCCGCCTCAAAAGCATGAACGACCGCGTCTCCACCTGACAATGCTGCGATTCGGCAGGCGGTACACTATTTGAACTGCTCGTCACTGCTGATATCCCAGCCGCTAACCCCGCCTGCGGCTCCTACGACCATTGCGTGACGCAGCAGTCCCGTTCGCGCACAGCGCCGTTACGAAGAAGCGCTTTGATCGATGCATAATGCCACTGTACTGCTGCGCCAGCTGATGCATTCAAGCTGCTACAGGCCCAAAAACCTATCTCAGAATACTGCTTCCGGGGAACTTTATGGATTTTTATCAGGGTGACGTAATCGACGGCAGGTGGAGAGTTGTCCGCGTCCTGAGCGATTCTGGCGGCATGGGCAAGGTGCTCATTGTTGGCGACACGCACGGGCACTTGATAGGCGAGCTCGCACTTAAATACTGCCGCGGAGACGATGAGCAAACCCTTCACCGCTTTCGTCGTGAAGTACGCATTTTGGCTTCGTTTTCCGGAAATTCTCGGATAGCTCAAGTATATTGGGCAAACGTGGAACATTTTCCACCATATTTTGTAATGAAGTTCTATCGCGATGGAGATTTGCTCGCGCTCAATGGCTCATTAGGAATCAACTATTCAGCGGCCGAACAAGTTTTCAATCTAATGATAGATGGCATCAACGAACTTCACGCCAACAATATCTACCATCGAGACATCAAGCCTCAGAATTTTCTTCGCGAAGGCGCAAGCATAGTTGTTTCAGATTTAGGTCTAGGCGCAGAAATAGATTCACTCACTCGATTTACCGAAAGCCACATCGCATATGGCACATTTGGATACTTGCCTCCCGAATTTTATAACGGAGGATTCAAGCATGCCGATGCAACAAGTGACATTTTTATGCTGGGCAAGACCTTTTATGTCTTGCTAACAGGCCGCGATCCTACATACATGTCGGACGATGGCATCCATCCAGCATTGTTCTATGTGATCGAACGTTCCAGTCAGCAGAACAAGTCTAGGCGCTTCTCCACCCTCGCAGACCTCAAACAGGCGTTAAGCTTCGCATTTGATGTTGTGTTGGGACGCGGAGGGGCAATAGGAAAAGCAAACCAGCTACTCGATACGATTCAAACAACCCTGAGAACTGAGAACAAGTTCCACCCAGATCAGATAATCGAGTTTGTCAACACGCTAACGGTTCTGGAGGATGCGGACAAGGCGCGAATATGCTCGGAGTTGGGCCAACCGTTCATGATGGCGATCAGCCAAGGGGTGCTGATTGAACAGTTGCCCACATTCCTCGAAGTCTACAAACAAATGGTCGAAGGCGGGCAGTACGGCTGGTCATTTGCCGAAACGATTGCCGACAATATGAAGCGAATATTTGACGCAGCCGGAGTCCCCGACAGGACACGTGCTTTTGCCTTAGAAATTGCGATCGATGGTGCGGAACGCATGAATAGGTTCGCCGCGATGGACACCTGCATCGCGATGATCACGTCCGTGAATCATGAGACACTAGGGGCGTTGGTTGCTAATGTTATGCAGAGGAATCACCACTACTTCATCCAAAACATCGAACCGTCTCAATGTCGCTGCGATGCAATACGTCGCTTCCTTTACGCAGCAAAAAATGCAGATGCAAGTTAATCCGGACACTGTGCCTCACCATCTGGGTTAGTATCGCGGCAAGCGGAGGCAACAACCCCGTAGTTCAGGGGATGGAATGATAAGCTCAAGGCTTATCCAGCAAGGCTCTCGCCCCTTGCTGTAGCAAATTTGTAGCACGCAAAAAAGCCCGCTCGCAGCGGGCTTTCGTATTCTTGTACCTGCCAATTCGCTCCATCAAGCTGCTACGTTGGACGTAGCGACCTTGTTCCTCCCGGTTAACTTCGCGTAGTACAGCGCCTCGTCTGCCTCCTTGATCAGCGCGCTTGGCTCACAGCCTTGATCCGGCGTCCACGTCGCCAAACCAATACTGGCCGTCACGCGCCCATATTCGCTACCAGCGTGCTCAAGTGCCAGATCGTCGATCGCCGCACGAATCCGTTCGGCGATCTGCACGGCTCCGGTCTGCGGCGTGTCCGGGAGCAGCACGACGAATTCCTCCCCGCCATAGCGAGCCGCAGTATCGACCGGGCGTCGGATGCTCTCGCCGATACAGCGGGCGACCGCAGCCAGCGCATCATCCCCTGCCTGATGGCCGTAAGTATCGTTGTAAGCCTTAAAGCGGTCGACGTCGACGAACAGCAGTGAAAAGACGGAATGCGCGCGCCTGGCGCGACCCCACTCCCGGTTCAACACCTCCCCGAAGCTGCGGCGATTGTTCAGGCCGGTGAGCCCGTCGGTGCGTGCAAGCAGCACCAGCTCTGACTCAGCACGCATGCGACGCCGCAGTTGCCCACTGAGCAAGATCGACAGCGCGATGAAAGCAGCGCCGAAGGTGGCTACTAATGCGCCGATTGTTACGGCGCGGTGCCGCCACGCGGCATAGATGTCCTGCTCGGCTTCCGCCACCATGATGATCAGCGGCAACTTGGGCAGGTGCTTGAAGTAGTAGAGCCGGCGCACGCCGTCGATTGAGGCGGTCTCCGAGAACACCCCTTCTGGTGCGGACTTGAACCGCAGGAAAGTCGCGGCCTTGCTGATGTCGCGGCCGACGATACCGTCCTTGTACGGCTGACGCATCACCATAATGCCGTCCTTGCCGATCAGCGACATCGAACCATGCTGCCCGAGCGATAGGCCGGCAAACAGCCGATGGAAGTATTCGAGGTTGAGCGCGATCAGTGCAATACCCGCGAACGATCCGTCCGAGTTTGAGATCCGCCGCGACAACGTAATGACGAGCATGCCGCTGCGCAGGCGCGATGCGAACGGATCGCTGACATAGAGACCAACATCAGGACGATCGCGATGGACGGTGAAGTACTTACGGTCGGAGAAATTTCCCTTGCGGGGCACGTCGTTGGACGAATCGAGGATGATGTTGCCCTTGGCATCGAGCACCAGCTGCGCACCAATAAAGGGCGCATTCATTGCATGGTCGAACAGCACGCCGCGTCGCAGCGCGGGCGCTGCTGCCATCACGTCAGGCCGCTGCAAGCCGTGAATCAGCGCCTGTAAGGATAGGTCGTAGAGTTCGAAGTTGCGCTCGATATCGCGCTCGGCCAGCAGACCGAGATTGCGCGAGGTTTCGCTAGCCCGCTCCAGGGCGTCGTGGCGGCTCTGGAATAGCTGTAGCACGCACAGGCCCATCAGCGCGCAGGCAATCACAATGCCGACTGCCACAATGGCGTAAGGGGCTGCCTTCCCGGGATGCATGGATCTCCTCGCCGCAAAAGTGTGCGCGCGCCGGCGCGTGGTTTCCGCATACTAAATCGGATAAGCACATTTGCAAGCGCAGAGCGAAATTGATCGAAAGGCGAACATCGCGCAAGGGAGACAGAGCTATCGGTAAACCTGAGCGGCAACAGTAACTTTATGTCCGATCTATGACAAGACGTCACCCGATTCAATTGGCAGGGATTGACGGACCTTAGCTGCCCTCAGATCTCGGCAAGAAGCGGCAGTAGATCCATAGAAATGAGTCGCGCCTCGATATTGTGCGCCACGGCCAGGTGCTCCTCATTGTCGGCCGAGAACACCTCACCCTTGATGCTGACAAGGATCGTCCCGAGTCGCATCTTCCGATCTGCCGACAACACGGGAACGATCTCCTGCGCTTCGGGGATCTGTTGAATGGTCAGCTCCACGGGCAGATAGATCATCCAACCCACACCGGGGCGGTCTTGAAACGCCTGCTTGTCCGAGTAACCGTCAGGCGCTGCCGAGATCACGGCCGGCAAAAACTCCTGTGCGGTCGCGCCCACAATACTCGCCACAGTGTCTTTGTGTTCGATGAACGCTCCGCGAGCGTCAATTGATACCGTATCGGGGAAATGCCCGCCGCACGCGAAGACCTCAATCGATGCGCCGATGGAATCGTCGGCGCTGCCATCCCATATCCCGAGCGAGGACGTTTCTTCGCCCCGGTATTCATTCTCCAGCGCCGCGACCGCCGTGCTACTGGGCTGGCCATCGGTCGCGTACACCTCCCCCGCCTGCGCCTCTTCGAGCGTGTCGCCCTGCATTCGCCAATTCGGACGCGACAGTTCCGGAGCCGCTGCCGCCATTACATCAACAATCGCACCAACCTTCGCGAGTGTTTGCGAGAAAGCGAACACCTCGATCCCGCCGGCCTTGATGAAAGAATCAATTTTCATGATGGTAGGAATTTACGGAAAATACTCCGACTCGATCGACATGGTCTTAAACCATACCGACATCCGCCTATAGGTCAACGGCCCTTGGAAATAGTACCGTAGCCGCGTAGGCGGATTCGCCTTGACCCGCATCGCGCGCTTGATCGCCTGATCGCGCATATGGCGAAAGCCCTTGAAGAACTGTTCGGACTTCGGAATAGATCCATCAAGGAACTGGTCATAGTTCCCCTTGGCCTCTTGCAGCAAGCACTCTTGCGGCTTGAACCCGTCAAAATCGATTCCAAGCCACTCCCACTCGTCGCTCCACTGGCAGCTCTCCGTATCGAACGCAAAGCCGGTTACGCGCGCCTGATATCGGTACGCCGGCCAGTTAGCGCCGTGTCGGCTCCGCACAAGCTTGCCCGTCTGTTCGGGCGGGCACTTCTTGCAAGGCGCAGTGGAATCGGACATTGTCCGCGATTCCGTTTTTGCCTTCGCCTGCTCGTCCATCTTGCTGACGTCACCCCGAAGGCTACCGATCCCCGCTACTGCCACGCCCCCCAATAAAGCGCTTCCAATAGCCGACAATACCGGCCCCGCTTCCGCTGCTGCGGCTGTCACTAGAGGGATTAACGGTGCCGCCATGCGGAACTCCTTTCAAGCTATCGGGATGTTGTGATCGCCAAGTGATCTCTTGGACGTAGACGTGAAAACGCTCATCGGCGCTACGGCCGGGTTTCGTCAGCCATGCCTTCGCAGCCGGCTTCTCGTAAAAGTGCGGCGAATACGCCTCGATTTTCAAGAACTGAACCAGATGCTCGCTATCCTGAATCCCGAGAGATCGAGCGGCGCGATATGCATCCCAGAGCCGGTTATGAAGATCGATATCCCGCGTCAAAGCAGGATCCGCCTTGAGCAGATCACGGCGCACGCCGTCAACGAAATTGCGAGCCTCGCCCTCGGCGAGTGCAGACACGTGGGCGGGAGTAAGGTTAAGCGGCATGGGGATGCGCCCTGAAGAGCTGCCCGTCGATCTCGATCAACCAGTCGAAGGTCGGTGAGAAAAATGTCGTCCGCTCGGTCGGACTAAGGGCAGGTGCGAAATGCCGCATCACACGGGCGTCGTAATAGCGAAGCATTACCGACCGGCCATCCGGCAATATGCCGTCGAGCCGGTCGCGAAGTTCTGCCGCAAGCTGGTGCGGTTGATACGCGCTGATAATCCAGCTCACCCCATATTCGCCCTGCGCTAACTGCCCAAGCACACGCCGGCAATCGCCGTCGACAGCCGCGAAGTCGAATAGCCACGGGCCGGCGTCCGCGAGCGAGGCGTCTGGTGTTGCATCAAGCAGCGCAATTGCCGCGTCGCGCGTCCGGCGCGGCTCGGAACCGCCCAGCTCCGAATACAACAGACCATCCACAAGTGCGAACAGACGAACCGGAAGGCTCGCCCGCCCTTGCACCGCTGAATAGATATCTTGAATGCTCATCGACGCTCACCCGCGAACGACCATCGCAGCCGCGTTCTTGGCAGCAGCAACCATGCACGAGAGACAGAATCCCTGGGATGGCTTCGGGGCAGCGAGCTCGAGCGCGACCGGACCTCCTGTCGCGGAAAAACCCATTTTGACGAGTGCATCCGACTCGAAGGACTGAAACATCTCTGACTGCGATGCAATCATGGTTGGGAGCGGACTGCACCCGCAAGCGACCTTATCGCCCTCCAGCGCAGCTTCGTGTCCCATCAAGTTACCCGGCCAACGCGGCCCCTCTGCAACGATGACGCCGACACGCTTGCACGCTGGACAAGTTACTTTGGCACCTACGTAGGTGAGTCCAACCCCGTCGCAACTCATTGTCGGGATAGCGTCGACGACCACCCCGCCGCTGGTCGATTGGTCTCCGACTCGGAGATAGTTCCGCTTCACATGCAGGCCCTCTCGGTTTCTAATGATCCGACTATGACCCGAGCAAGAGACCGATGTCGAGAGTCGGAAGGCGACTTGACCAAATGTGACATTTAACCAACTCGCCCCCGCGCCCAAAACCCCGCAAAATTGCCGGGTATGCCGCAGGAACTGTCCTGCGAGCGAGCCATCCGCTAGAACAGACCAACCGGCTGCGCCGCGTCATCCCAACTGAAAATGATCAGCTCGTTACGGTCGACGGCCTCGACACCAACCGTGTACTGGATCGGCACGGTCTCGATGTAAAACCCTTCGAACACGCGTCGAATGTCCGGGTGATCGTTGAGACTCACAATCGCGCGACCTTTGAGACGACGTAGCCGCTCGGCCATCTTTTCGTACTCCGCGAACGGGAACGGCACGCCATACCCCTGCGTCTCGTAATACGGCGGATCGAGATAGAACAGCGTGTGCGGCCGATCGTATCGATCAATGCACGCAGCCCAATCCAAGCGCTCGATGAAGGCGTTCGCCAACCGCTGATGCGCGACGGATAGCTCCTCCTTCAGTCGAATGGGATTCAATCCCGGCGCAGCCAGCGTCTTCGATCCGAAAGTCTGCCCTTCGAGCTTCCCACCAAAGCAACTTTTTTGCAGGTAGTAGAAGCGTGCAGCACGCTGGATATCGGTGAGCGTTTCCGGGATCGTATGCTTCAACCAACCAAACAGCTCGCGACTCGTAAACGCCCAATTGAACTGCCGCACGAACTCATCGACATGATGCTGCACGACACGATACAAATTGATCAGTTCACCGTTGATGTCGTTGACCACCTCGACCTTCGCCGGCGGACGCATGAAGTACAACGCGGCCCCGCCCGCGAACACTTCGACATAGCAGTCGTGCGCCGGGAAACGCGGGATCAGGTGATCTGCAAGACGGCGCTTACCGCCGATCCAAGGAATGATGGGATTTGCCATTGTGAAAGCCGTTTTTAAACTTGGTGTAGAATCCGGCCCGCCTACCGGTAGGTAGCAGGGCCTTGGCCGATTCACTGGCGTACACAGTGGAAAGGCGACCGGGAGACGTGTTGCTGCACGTCCTCCGGTCGCCCTGTTTCTTTCGAGGCCGCCCGGCCCCGATCGCCGCGCTACTGCGGCAAGTTGCTTTGCGCGTCGCCGATCAACGCGTCATAACTGCGCTCGCATTGCCGACCGGCGATGCCTCGCTCGTCAGCGATCTTTGCCAACTCTCCCGCGCGCTCGTCAGCCCGGCCGAACACGTCGGCAAGCAGATCGAGGGCGTCGCCGGTTGCCGGGCTTCCGGCCGCAGCGCCGGCACGCCGGACGTCGGCGACGAGTGCGGCGACTTGCCTGCGCAGCCCGTCAGCAGCAGCACCGGCAACAGCAGCATCAGCGGTTGCCTGATCACGTTCTTTCGCAGCATCGGTTGCGATCTCCTGTTGTGCCGCCAACCGGCGGCGAAATTCGTTACGTTCGTTCGTCAGGTCATCGATCTGCCGCGCCTGATCCGCCACCTTCGCGGATTGGTCGGCATCACGATGTCCCTCGAAGTAGCCGCAGGCAGCGCCGGCAATGACGCCGGCAACGACGAGCAGCCAAATGCGCGGGTCGATCCACGTCATGCGATCACCTCCCCGCCGGCCGCGCGATACGCCGCGAGCAATTTCTCGATGTCGTTTTCGTGCTGGCCGTATCCCGCCCCCGGCAGACTGGCCCATACGTTCGATACCTTCGCCACCGCCTCATGAAATCGTCCGGCATCGATCAACGGCAATGCACCGTGCTCGCGGAGCTGCTGCAGCGCGTACCGATCCTGCGACACCGGCCCGAAGTCGGGCAGCTTCATCTGCGCCTGATAGATCCGCCACCAGCGCGTGAGGATCTGGTAGCGGCCCGCCGCTGTCGACGGCACGCGGATCTGGCGATTGAGCACGTTCGGATGTGCGGCATAGCTCGCAAACAGGAGCGGGCGCGAGGCCGTCGCACCGACCAGGACGTTGTAACCATCGTCCGACTTCGCGAGCAGCGGCGAGCCGATCTCGCTTACAGCGATGGCGTCGAGAAACGCCACCCGGTTCTTTCCGCCTGCTGCGACAACACTGATTCGCGCCATCGTCACTTCCCCCCAAACACACGTTTTGCATTCCGGCGCAGCAGCACTTCGAGGTACTGCGACCCCACAATGCCGAGCGCACTCCCCAGACCAAGCAGCGCGATCGGCGGCAGATCTGGAATCTGCAGCAGCGCGAGCCCGGCCACCATCGACGTCGCCGATCCCAATACGGCCCGGCCGGCGACGAGCCGAAACGTCAGTTGCTCCTCGCCCACCAACACCTTCGCGATGCCAATCAATCCGCCCATGACGATCAGCTCCAGAATCGTTTTTTCGTGGTCTTGCATCGGTTCCCCTTGCCCGATAAAAAGAAAGGCCGCCCCGGTTGCCCGTGAGCGGCCTGCAAATTCAGTGCGTGACGCGTTACTGCGGCGCCGGCACCACCAGAGTGATTTTCTTGCCCGACTTCTTCTTGTGCCCGACCTTCGCTTTCCCCTTGTTCCCTCCGTTCAAAGTCACGACCGTGATCCACCCGCGCGATGCGAACGTGTGCTCGACCGACTCGACCAGAAACTCACCGTCTACTCCGGTCTTGAACCCCTTCAGCGCGATCGTCTTTTCCGCCGACAGATCTGCGCGGCCGCGCATCGTCAGCCGGCTCGTCGACGTGTGCCGGTTGAGCGTCGCCATTCGCGATGTCGCGCCCGCTTTCGCGGCTTCCGGACTCGCGAACGCATGGCGCTCGGTATGCACCGCGGACGCACCTGGCGGCGCATCCGGGTTCGGGATCGTCAGATCGACCTTCTTCCCGGACTTGCGGTCATGCACCTTCGTGCGCACGGCCGCGAAGCTCGCTCGGTCCGGGAAATTGATGTCGTAATCGAGCAGGTCGCCCGGCGTGAGAGTGACGATCGACAGCGGCTTGCCGCTCGCGCTCTTGCCGCCGCCGCGCGGCAAGACGATCAGCTTGCCGGCCTTGACCGTCGCCGTCGCACCGTACTGGCGAGCCACGCGCGTGATGAAGTGCAAATCGCTTTCACCGAACTGGTCGATACGCGGCACGACAATGTCGACGTCACATGCGGCTGCCCATTTGTTACGACGCGCGACGTCGCCGACGATGTCGGCCAGCTTCGCGTTCGACCAGCTCCCGTATCGCTGCGTTTTCGACGTCGCGCGCATGTTCGCAGGCTTGCCCCGGATCACGACGCTGGCCGGCGGCCCGCGCAATCCAACCTCGTCGACGGCGTACTCGCCGAGCATCGACAGCCCTTGCCCTTCCCACCCGATCGACACCTTCAACGTCGCGCCTTTCGGTGGAAACTCGATGCGGCCGTCGCGATCGTCGAGCGTGATCGTGCACTCGTCGGCGTCTAGACCGGGTTTGTCCATCGACCGGATCTCAAGCACGCGATCCTGAATAACCTTCGTCACGTCCGAGCCGTTCGCGACGACCTGAAAAATCGCTTCCATCGCACCTCACTATGTCCAGAGCTGGACCGACTCGACACGTGGCGCATCGAGATCCGGCATCAGGATCTCGATGCCGGCCGGGAACGGCTGCGGTTGATTCGCCAGCCCCGGATTCGCTTCGTACACAGCCTCGACCGTTCCCGGCAGCGCTCCGTAGAAGCGATAGCAAAGCGTGTCGAGCACGTCGCCGTCAGACGTTCTTAAAGTCTTCGCCATAGCGGCCGAACTCCACCGAGAATGTTTGTTTGCGCGGCAAGCCGTCCGCGAGCAGCGCGTCCTGCTCCTCCTCGACCGCCTGCAACAGCCAGCGGCCGAGCACTTCGCCGTCGCCCGTCGTGAGCTGCACGGGCTTCATTCGTCCGCCGATCGCACGCAGCCGGCTGATCTGCTTCGTCCCGGCCCCGAGCGATGGGAACACGACGCCCGACAGCGTGATCGTCTCGCCCCCTTCGCTGACCGGCTGCAGCGCCTCCTGACGATTCAGGCGCTCCTGAGACGCCACGCGATATCGCGTCGCCCGTCGCAGCTTGTCGTGAGCTGCTGTCGACAGATTGAAGTGGAACGCGTCGCCGGCATCCGTCGTCATCGACATCAGGTGCGGCGTGCTCGACGACGCCCCGTCGATCAGACCCGACAGCATCGAGCCGACGCCCGTCGACTTGATCAAGTCCATCACCGCCGAGTCCTTCAGACCCACCGCCGCGTTGAACTGATTCCACGCCCCGCCCAATGCAGACTTGACGCTGTCGGCGGCAGCCCGCACAAGGGGGAAATTCGATCCGTCGACGGCTTTCAGAATCGAGCCGATCGACGCCTGCGTCGCGTTGAAGCTACGCACGACAGCGCCGACCTGCGGAAACAGGTCCGACGCCACCGACAGCGCGCTCGTCGCGCCTGTCAGCAGCTCGGCCGCGCTGCTCAGATTGCCGGTCGCGAGACGTTGCAGCATGTCGACCGTCGCCATGCTCGCCGCGCGGTTTCGATCGAATATACGAACCATCTGCCGCACGCGCTCCGTCGCGATCCCCGTCTGCGTTGCTGCTCCCGAGATCTGTCGAAACACATCCATGACGCCTCCCTTACATATGCGGCGCGTCGAACATTGCCGTACGACTGTTCGCCTTGCGCTGCTGCTCCTCCATCATCCGCGTCAGCTGCGGACTGACCTGTTGGAGAAACTTGTTGGCCATGTCGGTATCGCTCGCCTCGATCTTCACGTTGAAGACCGGCGCGAACGTGTTCGTCTGATCGATACGCGGCCCGAAGCGGGCATCTGCCGCCGGAGTCTCTGCTGCTTTCGCCGCCTTGGCGGCTGCTTCGGCGTTCGCGGGCGTCTCGTCGGGTTTCTGTCCCAAGAACTTGCTCGCGATGGCGCTCAGTGCCTTGTCGCCTACAAACGTCCCGAGTGCCCCGCCAAGTACGCCGACGACGGCCGATCCGATCGGCCCGCCGAGCGCCCCGATCGTCGCCCCGACCTTCGCGCCGATCACGCCACCCGCGAGACTGCCGGCGATGCCAGCGAACCGTGTGGCCTTCCGATCGTTCGTATCGGTGCTCGACGCGACGGCGTACGCTTCGCGAGCCGCAAGGCCGAACTTCAGGACGGTCCCCGCGACGGCCAGCTTTCCTGCCCACGGCGCAACCCGACCGAAGAGCGCACGTCCCGCGTTGACGACCCGCCCGATCCTCCCGAGCCGCCCCGCCCGAGCTGCCGCGCGACGCGCGGCTCGACCTGCACGCCCACCGCCCATCAGATCGCCAAGCCCGCCCGCATCGACGCCCCCACCGGGCATGTTCACGACAAACACGCGCTGGACGCCACCAGCGGCGCTCGCAGCCCCACCGACTGCATCCAGTGCGCGCCCGACGACGCCCCCCGCACCACCGGCACGCCCTGCACCCCCTCGACCATCTCGCGCCAGCACCGTCCCGCGCGCGATATCGAACAAGCCGCGACCGATGCCCCAAAGTGCCTTTGCTCCACGTACTGCGAGCACCGTGCCGGCGATGCCGACGACAGCGGCCGTCGCCTTCGGAGCGCTGTCTGCTGCGGACTGGATACCGCTCCCGGCCCCCTTTGCCGCCTCGCCAACGCGATCCGTGATCGGCCGCAGGGCGTCGCCAATGCTGCGCATCGCGTCGTCCCATCGCTGCCCGACCTCGCTCCAGATCTGTTTGGACGTCTCGCGACGTGCCTCCAGATCCTTCTGGATCTCGCCGCTCGCCTGCTGCGCGTTGCGCTTCAGGTTCGAATACAGCTCGGCGTTTTGCATGTACGCCGTCAGTGCCGCCTTGACCTGCATGTCGTTGAACAGGTCGCCGGTCTTCATCGTCTCGGCGAACGCGGCCATCTGCGCCTGACGCTTGGCGGGGTCCATCTCCGAATTGAACTGCTTCGCCGCAGCTGCGAGCTGCTTCGCCTTGGCAGGGTCGACACGCTCGATGTACGCGCGGGCGAGTACGAAAGACGCCTCCAGCGTCGACCAGCCCTTGCCGATCGCCTCGCGCATCTTGGCCTGATAATCGACACCGGCCTTCGCATAGTTGCGTTCGGTCTCGCCCGAGCCGATCTTCGAGAACCAGTTTTTCAGGTTGTTCGCGGCCTCGTCCGAGCTGCCGGCGGTCTTCATCTGCACCTGGAGCATTGCCCCGAGCTGCGTCACCGAGTCCTGCCCCGTGATGCCGATCTTCTTCATCTCGGCGAGCAGCACCGGGAACCAACGCGCCATGTCGACCGACTCGAACGACCCTTCTTTACCGAGATACGCGATCGCTTCGAGCGCCTTCGACATCTGCTTCGGGTCGACGATCTCCGCGTTCTGCTGCAGCGCTTGGATCATCTTCGCGGTTTCGACCGTCGTCGCGCCTTGGCCGATGGAGAACTTCGCGACCAGCGGCGCGAAGTTGAGCGCGCGATCCAGATCCATGCCGCCTGCGACCATCTGGTTGACGGCGTCCGCCAGCTCGTTGCGGCCGATACCGTTCGCCCCGGCGTCACGCCTGATCCGCGTCGCCATCGCGGCCTCTTCCTGCGTGCGCGCAATGCCGGCCTTGATCGCAATGTCGCGAATGATCGCCTGATAGTTCGCCGAGATCGTCGCCGGCACCGCGACGGCTGCCGTCAGCTTCATCGCATCGCCGATCACGCCACGACCAGCCTCTTGGCCAGCCGCGAGCCGCTCGCGGCCTGCCACCTTCAGATCCAGCCCGCGAGCGGTTCGTCCGAGCTGTGCATACGCACGATCGAGCCGGCCGACCTCGATGCCGGCGTCTCGCAGCGATTTCAGATTGCTGTCGAGCTTGCGGCGAATGCCGTCCGCCGCGCTGTCGCCCGCCAAATGAAGGCGACGGAACTCGTCCTGCAGGCGCATCGTCTCGCCGATCTGGCGCTGCCAGAGCCGCGAGTCGTTCGCCCGCTTCTTCATCGCGTCGATCTTCGACGACGTGTCGGTGATCGCCTTGCCGAACGTCGCCGAGACGGCCCCGCCGATCACGATGCCAAGTGCTAAGTCTTTCGCCATCCCGGCCCTCTCAATCCGTCAACCACCAGAGCATGTCGTCGACCGTCATCTCATCGATCGACGTCGGCGACATGCCGTATTCACGCACCAGCCGATTTGCCAGCGCCTTGAGCGTCTTTCGGTCCAGCTTCGCGTACGGATCGAAAGGAGTAGTAGGCGTCCTGCACGCGCTCGTAATCGGCCATGTCCATGTCTTCGATGTCATCGGGCGACACGTCGGCGAGATTGGCGAACAAGATCAGCTCCTGTTGCTCGGCATCGTTCGGCGCGAGCTTCTGCGCACCGCGCATGTCACGCACCTTCGGCCGGCGCAGCGTGAAGCTGTCGCACTCGACGCCATTGAGCTTGATCGGATAAGTGAGCTTGACCGTGATCTTTTCCATTGCGATTCCTGAAAAGAAAATGGCGAGCCATCGGCTCGCCATTGATTGAATAAAGTAGCTTTGCTGCGTGTCCGTCGAATGACGAGCGCGAGGCACTTACATGCCGAGTCCCTTACGAACTTCCGCGAGCTGATCGACACCGTTGATCACGCGCTTGCACGCGAAGATGTCGATCTCGTGCACAATCTGGCCCGCGATCTCCAGCTTGTAGTAGTCGCACGACACGTTGAATTTCGCCTCGTACTTGTCGCCCGGCTTCCATTCTCCCGGATCGACTTCATGCAGCATCCCGCGCATATACACGGCGACGTTCTTCGTCTTGCCACTGCGGTCCATGAACACTGCGCGAAAAACGGCGTTGAACGCTCCCTGATCGACCAGCCCGAAGAAGCGCAGCACTTCGTATTCCATCGTCGACATTGCGAACGCCGCGTCGAGCGCTTCCATGCCCTGATCCACCTTGACCGTCCCGTCCATCCCGCCCGCGCGGAAGTCGTCCGTCTTGATCTTCAGCTTCGGCGGCGTCACGCTCGTTGCACGACCTGCGTATCCGCGGCCGTCGACGTGTGCGGTGCAGTTGTACAGAGTTTCCGGAATCATCTTTCCCCCTTAGATCTGGTTATCCAATACTTCGGTCAGCCACTGATTCGTGACCTCGAAGCGGAAAATCGGGTTTTCGGCCGGCGGGACGTCCGTAAATCGGATGTTCCAGTACACCTTGCCGTCTTCGAGCTGGCTCGCCGTGTTCAGCAACGGGTCCGGATATACCTCGAAGTTGATCACTGCGCCCTGACGCTTCAGATCACGCATGAACGCGTGCAGCCCTTCTGTCACGTCGCTGACGTACGTCGCAGTAATGCCGCGATCGACCGCCCACTTGTGACCGGCCTGCACGGCATCCATGACGATGTCGAGCGTCCGCACGCGCGTGACAAACTTCCATTTCGGATCGGCCGACAGCGTACGGTTCCCCCAGAGGCGATACCCGCCGTCGCGAATGATCGTCGTGATGTTCGCGTTGTTGAGCAGGTTCGCGCGGCACGTCTCGTCGCCGTCGAGGTATTCGATCGGCCGGCCCGTGCCCGTGATCTCGACGATCTCCTTGTTCGACGGCGACGCCCAGAAACCGATCTTCGCGTCGGTCTGACAGAACAGCCCCGCCGCGTACGTCGACGCGGGCAACGAGATCTCGCCGTTCGTCGCGTTGTTCCACGCCTTCGCGCCGGGGTCGACCATGTACAGGCGCTTGCTGCCGAAGTTCTTCGCGTACGCGATCGCTGCCTCGTCGTCGACGTTCGGGCCATCGATCACGGCCATCGCGCGCAGCTTGCCGGCGAGCGAGTCGGCCGCCGTCGCGACCGGTTGCTTGGACGTATGCCCAGGTGCGATCAGCAGTCGCGGTTGTGCGTTGAAGCGCGACTTCGCGTCGAGCAGCGCCTGCATACCCGTGCGTGCACCGCCAGCCGACACACCACCGATAATCGCCGACGTGAGCTGCGCCGCATCGGCCGCTGCCGGCACCCCCACTGCGATCACAACCGCGCTGCTCTGCGCATAGATCGCGCGAGCTGCCCGCGCGATCGCGCTGTTCTCGCCGAACGCACGCACCGCCTCGCCGTAGCTCGTCAGTTGCACCGGGACGTTCGGCTGCGCCAGATCGGGACCGGGCGTGTACGCGTCGGTCATACCGACCACCGACGACGACGGCACCGCAATCGTGCGCGGACCGCTGTCGACGATCGTCGTCGTGATGCCGTGAAAAAAGGAAGTCGCTGCCATGCGGATCTCCGGAAATAAAAAAAGCCGCTCGTCGGAGCGGCTTGAAACGAAACGACGCCGGCAACACATGCGGCGTCGGCAAAGTTACTTTTTGACGGGCGTATCGGATGCCTTCGGTTGCTCCGGCTCGGGGGCGGCGTCGTTTGTTGCCGCCTCCTCCGCTCGATGCTGCATTTCCGCCTCGGCCGCAGCGCGATCCTCTTCGGCCTGCTTCTCCGCAGCCGCACGCTGCGCGGCCTCCTCCGCTTCGCGCTTCGCTTTCGCTGCACGCTCGGCCTCAACCGCCGCGAGAATCGCATCCGGATCAGGTTCGGCCGGCCACGCAAACTGCGCCGGGAATGTCGGCGACTCGACGACGTTCACCAGCGCGACCTGATAATCGGCCCATGCGTCGAACGTCGCCTCTTCGAGATCCGACAGTCGCCCCGTCATCCGAGCGTCCGCCTTGCCGCGATTCTGCTGACGGGCCTTTTCCAGCCGCGCGAAGAAGTCGTTCATCGCTGACTCGCGCGCACGGTCCGCGACGATCTTCTCGTCGACAACCCACGCCCCTTCCCGCCACACGTGCGCATCGGTAGGGCGCGGCTTTTCCGTCAATCCCGCATCGTCAGGCGTCACCCCTGCCGCAGTAATTTCCGCCGCCGCACCGGACTCAGTGCGGTAGAGGCGCACCCCGCGATAGTCCGGCAGCATTTCCCATTTTTCATCACGCCAGAACGGCCAGGTGCGCGGGGCACGTTCGGGCAACGGCTCGAGCGTGCAGAACGCGGGAACCAGATAGCGGCTGGAATTCATCGGATCGACATCGGCAAGAAAGCTCACGATGTACTGCCCGGTCAAACTGTCGTATTGATTGCAAAGCATGTTCTACCTCACGAGTTAATATGCGCGAATCATGGCCAGCACTGCGATGTTGCGCATGCGCGCTTCGGTGCCCCCGTCAGCCGCAACGCTGATTGCATGCGAGTGACCCCCAACACCGCCGATACCGACTGCGTGCGTATGCTGTCCATTTCCGTCGATGCCGATAGGGATCGTTGCACCATCCGTTCCCAAGTTGTTCGCACGACCGTTGTCCATACCGTACCCGCGCCCGGTGCTCGTCGAATACGCACCGTTCGACCCGAGACCAAACCCGTGCGAGTGAGGCTGCTGCGTAATGTTGTGTCCGTGCCAGCCAGCCGCATCAGTCCAAGCGGTATGTGTGTGATCTCCAGCGGCACCTGACGAGGCGCCGTGCGAGTGGGAGCGGTTTTGGCTGTCCTGCCACGAACCGACACCGCGACCAGAATCAACACCCCGCCCGCCGTCAGCACACCGGACACCTTCGCCGCGAAACTCGGGGATGCGGAACGTCGTCTCCCCGTCGCCGATCGAGAAGCACCCCCACCAACCAGCGGCCCAATCCTTCTCCGTTGCGAGCGCACCGCTTGCCTGAGCGTACGCCCAGAGCTGCGGATAATCGGCTCGCTTGAGTAACGCTCCGTCCAGCTTCAGGCAGCCCGCCCGCACACTGTTTCGCACCTCGAAAATGATCTGGCCGATCGACGCCGACGCGATCGCATCGACGACAAACGCCGTCGATGCGACGCTGCCCGACTTGTCTCCAGCGGCGGGCGTAGGCACCTGCACCGGTCGATCAAAGATCGTGCCCTTGTCGGCAGTGAATCGCGCGGTGACGATACCGTTACACGTGACGCCGAAAGCGCCGTCAGCGATGTGATAGAGACCCGTATCGGGAGTACCGTCCTTGTCGAAAGCCAACGACGGATTCTGCGGCGTACCTTCCGAGAGGAAAATCCGAGCGCCGGCGGCAAGCCAGAGCGCACCTTTGAGCGTCCCTCCGTTGTTCAGGTCGAGCGGCGTCAGATTGCCCGTGTGAAAGACCGGTGCTCCGTCAATTCGAAATGTTCGATTGCCATAGAAATACTGAAACGATCCTTTCGTCGCCGAATACCAGCCTACATTGTCTGCGTTCGCGTAGAAGTAGCCATCAGTAGCCCCGAAGCGTAGTCGGCCTTCGCCCCACGAAGGCTTCAACGTAAGGTCTCCACGCATTTCGACCGACCCGCCGATTGACGTTCCGCGTCCCGTGTCGTCGAGCCGCAAAAAGCCGCTATCGAGATTCCACAAGATCGGCCGGTAATCGTTCCACGGTCCGAGCGGGTCGCCTTTCTTGGTCTGAAGCAAGTAGCAGTCTCGGTCGTCGTTGCGCAGCATGACACCGTAGTTCGCCGACGTCGCTCGGTACTGCCCCCCGAGTGTGTCGTCAAGGTCCATCCCGCTAGAACGGACGCCATTCGCAAACGACGTCCGATACGCGACTTGAAAGCCTTCACGCCCGTTGTCAGCCGTCGTCCCCAAAAGCACGCGCCCCTCGCGAGTGATACGCATCCGCTCGGCACCGCCCGCGATCAGCGCAAGCCAACCATTCGCGGCGGCCGGCCCAACAAAGCAGTTATTGCCCTGAATCTCCAGGTGCGAAACACCTTGTGCGCCGATCTGAAGGTATCCGTCGCTCGGCGAAAACATGCCCGTATCCGGATCGTTCTCGAATCCGAATCCAGCGTTGTTTGCGTTGTTCGGCGTGATTGCGCCAACCTTCCCCCGAAGCACACCCTTCAACGTGCCGCCCGTGTACGGCAGCTTGTCGTTACCGAGTGCTTCGGTTCGCTTGCCGAGTGCATCAACTTGCGCACTGACTTCGCCGACACGCTTGTCGTTGCCGTCCGCCCGGTCTTTGAGGTGCCGCGTCCGATTCGCAAGTTGCTTTGTCGGCACGTTGTCGATCCCATCAGGACCACCCTGTACGGGGTCCGACGTTTCGAACTGGTAGACCCCGTCCTCCCACTTACTTTCTTCTTTCAGATTGGCCATGTACCGATCACCCCTCGCGTAAATTGACCATTGCGCGTCGCGACACCGTTGTGTCGGATCGCAACCTCAGAAAAATCGAGCCACGCGAGCCGGCTACGAGCCGGCGCATAACGCTCGATCGCCCGCTTCAGGTTCTCGCCCTGATCTCGCGTCACCGGCCGCCGCAGCTTCACGATGTACTCGGCCCATGCAGTCGATCCGCCGTGCAGATATCGACCGTCGCGCTTCGCCGAACCGTCTCGCCGCTTGATCTGTCGCCCCTCCTGAATGTCGATCTCGCCGAACCCGAGACGACGAACGATCTCGCGGATCGCCCACGGCGTGCCCTTCTTTTGATAGATCGCCAGAGACGACTTGATCAGCGCGCGTCGCGCCTCTTCGGACTCCGCCAGCTCCCATCCGTCGACTGCGAGCGACCACGCGAGCCACGGCAGGAAAGCGGCCGGGCAGCGATCCGCATCCCAGAGCGTGCGGATCACGTTCGGATCGACAGACGGCCGCATCACCTGCGCGAGCGCGGCCTCTAGACTCGTCTGGTTCGTCGGCAGTAGTGCTTCAGTCGTCATCGTTCACCTTCGGATTCAGCACGATCGATGTACACCGGGCGAACTGATCGATCGCACACACCACGTCAGCCATAGGGGCCTTCAGATCGACACGCACGACACCCGACGCTTTGGGATGCAGCGCCCCGGTTACGGCCGAGCGAGGCATGCCAACCCGTAGCGCTTCGCCTGCAGCGACTGCGATATCGAGATCCTGCCGTCGCGCGGCAAGCACGACGTCCGGATCTGGCCCGCGCCCGATGTACACGTCGGCAACGATCGAGTATTCGACCGGCCGGGCCGGCACAACGAGCAGCGTGTCATTGAGCGGCCGACGATCTTCGGGAGAGAGCGCTCGGCGGACCGTGTCGAGCAGCGCAGCACCGGCAACGCCACCGTTCGAGTACGACTTCACCACGACGCGAACGACACCGCCCTCCGGTCGATCGACGCGCACATCGGCGACGTCCGGCGATGCATCCATCGCCATCGACCGATATGCACCGAATGGCCCCGCCGTTGACGAACGCTCGATACCCATCTGCGTACGCAACCGCAGCCGCTCGTCGCGCTCGACTGTCGCGGGAACAGGTGGATGCGCCTCCGGATCACCGGGATCGACTGTCTCCCGCTGCAAATTCCAGAGCACCGCGAGGTGTTCAAGATCCGCGCCCGTCGAGTACGCCAGCAACACGGCTCGGGCTGCATCGTTGACACGTGCCCGAAACCGTATGTCGTCATACGCCGCCAGCTCGATCAACTTGACGACCGGATCGGATTCGAGCGCAGCCGTCCAATCCGGATAGATGCTCTTGAAGTGTTCGAGCTTGCGCTGGTACACCTCCTCGAAGTCGAGCGTTTCGACGAGATCTGGTGGATCAAGCGCCGACAGATCGATCACTGTCATATCGTCACCTCGAATACAACATCGTCGCCGTTGTATTGGCCGGCGATCCGAAAAGTTACTTTGCCGTCCACGACAGAGAGCGCCTTCACGCTATCCAGCGCAATGCGCGGCTCCCATCGACCGATCGCGCGCGCGGCTTCCGCCTGCGCGGCCGAGATCCATCCGCGCGTGACGGGCAGGTCAACCATCGCAGGGAGATCCGAGCCGTAATCGGGTCGCTCGCGGCGGGTTCCCTTGCGCGTGCTGAGAATGTCCGCGATGCTCTGCACAAGATGATCCAGACCGCCGATCAGTCGGCCCGTACGGCGACACATACCGACCAGCGCGACCATCACTGCGCCTTCGTCGGAATGCGCTTGAAGCACCCGCGCGATTCGAGATACGCGATATGCTCAGGCTCCGTCACTTCCGTTTTGCCGGCCAGCACGGCAACGTGCGAGCCGTCCGGAAACACGATCACGCGGCTGCGGAACTCGGTATCGATGAATGTCACGGGTGCCACCGCCCCGCCTTGCTGTGCGTCTTTCGCCATCACCACCCCCACAAACGAAAAACCCCGCACGGGCGGGGTCAAAAGTTACTTTGCTGTGCTCACACTGGCGGGCCGACCAGCTCGCCGTCGCCCTGCTCACGGTGCCTGTGCTTCGTGAGCGACTTACCTCCCGCCGTAACGTCACCGGTATAGTCCGCACTGCCCTCGATCTTCATCGCGACACCCCCGCCCTCGCCCGGCTTGCCCTGCATGCCACCGTTGAACGTGAGCAGATTCTCGGTCGTCGTGTTACCCGTGAACGTCGAATCCGGAACGTCCGCCAGCAGCTTCGCACTGCGCAGCGTCGCGCCGTCCGCCTTCAGCTCGAACTCAGTCCCGCCGATGCGGAACACGATCCGACCACCGGCAGGCACTGACAGCACGTATTCATGGCCCGCATGGTTGTACTGCTCGTACGCACCGTCCGGGTAATCGATCGCCGTCTCGTCGGGACTCGACCGTCCAGACCCGCCGTGCTGCTCTGTGTAGTAGCCGGGCGCGACGAACGCACCCGCGAGATCGCCGGACGGTGCCCACAGGGCAACCTCCTCGTCAACGGACGGCGGACGCCAATGCCGAACCTTGCCGGCGGCACCGGCCTGCCATTTGAGCCAGTCGCTGACCCAATCGCCGACACGCACTTTCACGCGCGGCGGATCGTACGTGATCGCCTCCACGACCGCAGACTGCGTCAGGCACGCCATGCGGCGATCCATCTCGCCAAGCTCGAAGTCGCTCACACGTCACCCCGCTCCCTGCTCCACCGGATTCCAGTAATGGTCTTCGTGCCCCGGCCCGGTCTCCGGATCGACACCCCACAACACCGCACGCCCCTTCGTCGGCGGTTCGTATGCATCGCCTAGGTCGAATTCGTGCACCCACTCGACGAGCCAAACGAGATACGTGTCCAGTTCGGGCCGGAACGGATCTTCACCGGCAGACCCGACCTGTTTGCCGGGCGTCATGGGCAGCCCCCACGTCGCCCCGTGCACCGTTTGCAGCACGCGCGCGGACAACTCGCGCACCTGGACCTCGGCATCCTCCACCAGCGGGTCAACGATCACGCGAGCCTGCATGCGCGCGATCAGCGGCACCCGGCCCGTTCCGTCGTCGTGCCCCGGCTCCAGCTCCGCCAGCTCGACCGCGACGAACGGCGTTTCGATTGACTTGCCGATCTTCGGGTACGCGTGGATACGTTCGAGATCGGGCAAGCGCGCGCGCAGGCCGGCCTCGATGCCGTCGTGAAGTTGTTTCAGGTTATCGAGCACGATTCGCCGCCTTCTGGATTTCGTAGTTGACCTCTTGCCGCAGCACCGTCATCAGCCGCGCCTCGCACACACGCGCAGCGCGTCGAAATGCCGGATCGCCGGTCTGCGACCATTCGACCGTCACCACTTCGAACGGCGTTCGCGCCTTTCCGGTGCGACGGTAGATCGCGCCGTCCGGCTGCGCCTTGGTCTTGCGCCACGCGCCCTCGAACAGCGATTTGCCGGCACGCATCCCCTTCTTCGTGCGCCGAACCGCGCCGAGCCGATGCGCCTCGAGCGGGTTCAACCCGAGCCACACCTTGCCCGTGTCGAGCGAGCGCATGAAGAAGTACATCCGCTGCCGCAGCAGCTTCTGCTGAATGCCCGTCGCGCCGCTGACCTCTTTCGCCGTCTGACTCCGAATCCACGCGCCTGTCTTGCGCAGCGTCCGACGCCATGCCGCCTGCATTGCTGCAGGCGGCAGGCCCGCGAGCGCTTCGAGCGCCCCCCGTACGTCGATCTCGACCTTCAGCAGATCCATCATCACCTCAGAATCAGGATTGTCCAGCCCGTGCCGGTCGGGTGAATCTCGAAGACACGGAACCGCTCGCCACCCGCTTCGACGATGCTGCCCTCACGCACGCGTGCCGCGTCGTCGTCCGTGATGTCGAGGATCGGCGCAACGAGCTGCGTGCGTTGCGTTCCGAGATCAGGGCCGAGCCACGGCGCCTTGAACATGCCTTGCAGCGGCTTGCCATCGATCTTGACCTCGTCCGACAGGTCTCGCTTCACGGCCGTATCGACGTCGACCATCAGATCCCGGAACGCCATGTCACGCCTTGAGCTTGACCAGCGCCTTCGGGCGCGTGCACAGGTGGATCGGGTTCGACTGCGCCTCGATCTCGACGCCCTTGCCAAAGTCCATCAGCTCCTGCTTCGCGTAGTACGGAATGCCCGTCGTGTTGACTGCCTCGACGTAGTCGGCCGGCGCGAAGCGCGTGATGAACAGGTCCGGCACACCTTCGGGAATCGCGTGCGCTTCGTCGTCCGCGACGTAGCCAACATCGCCGACGCGGCCCCGATAGCGCTCGAACGTGCAACCGCCGAAGTCGAACGCATCGCGCGCGTCGCCACGCAGCGACGCCGCCATCGCGGTCGCAAGGTACGTCTCCTTCACGGTCTTCGCGACGATCAGTTTGTTCCAGAACGACCGGCCGCAGAGTACGCGCACGCCCGTGTACGTCGTCGCGCCGAGCGCATCTTCGATCGCGTCCTGTACCTCGACGCACTTCACGCGGATCTCGGTGTCGGCCTTGCCCAGGTCGAACGGGATCACCGTCTGCTCGATGCCGAAATACTGGAGCAGGTCGATCAGCACCGTCTTGCCGTCCGCATCCAGAACAGCGCCCTTGATCGCGCCGATACGATGGAATTCGTGCGTCGCGTCGAGCTGGCGGCGCATCTTCGCGAGCCGGCGATTCACGACGGTCTGCAGCGCCTCCAGCTCGGTCTCGGAACCGAATGCGCGCAAATTCTGGATCTCGTCCGCCTTGATCACTGCGCGCTGCGGCAGATGCACCGTATTGAACGGGATCATCTTGCGCTTGCTGCCAACGACAACGCCTGCCGGCGAACCGTCGTTCGCGGCGTTGTCGTAAGGCGCGTATTCGCCGGTACTGGTCACGCCGAGCACCTGCCCGGCCGGCAGCGCCGGGCCGGCCTTGACGACGATGTGCTCGCGCGAGATCTGGCCATTGCCCTCCGACACGAGAAATTCGGCCGTCAGAGCGGCCTGTACCTTCCAGTTCGACATGAGTTTTCCCCTCCTCGGGTTACGTCAAAGTTACTTTCCGCTCTTGCGAGCCGCGTAGATGGACGCCGCGCGCGGCGCATTCGCGACCACGGGCGCGTCTTGCGACGCAACCGGGGCAGCACGATGGTTGATCGGCTTCTGCGAGGCCGTCATGCGCTCGAACAGCCGTGCGCGCACCTGATCGGGCGACAGGCCGTCCGAGACAAAGCCGGCCGTCAGCTCGGTCAGGCTTGCGGCCAGACAGATCCCGGCGATGTCCTGCGCGCTGCGGATCGCCGCGTCGACGGTCGCTCGATCGCGCAGGCCGGTCGCCAGCACGATGCCTTCGGCGCAATGCTCGATGCGAGCGTCGCGACACGTCGCGTACACATGCGCCGCCAGCGCCGTGACGTCCGGTGCTGCCGGCGGCTGCGACGAAGGATCGGCCGGCGGATTGACCGGCGGCGCCTCGCCGTCGCCCTCCAGCACCGCCACGATTTCGGCCGGCACCGCCGCGTAGCGCGCAGCGAGCCGCGCAGCGCCCGCGTATGCGGCGATGCGGATCGGGTCTACGATCGCATCGCAGAAGCCTTGCTCCTTCGCTTGCGCGGCCGTGAGCCAAGTCTCGGCGTCCATGATCGCGCGGACCTCGTCTTCGGTCCGGCCGCTGCGCTCGACGTAGGCCGCCAACATGCTGTCCGACATGCTTTCCAGCAGATCAGCGAGCTTGCGCAGATCGCCCGCCTCGCCGGCCGCGACCGTGTGCGGGTTGTGAATCATCAGCCGCGCGTTCGACGGCATCTCGATCGTGTCGCAAGCCATCAGGATCAACGACGCTGCCGACGCGGCGACGCCGTCGACGCGCCCCTTCACCTTGCCGGCATACCGACGCACCGCGTTATAGATAGCGAACGCGTCGAACACGTCGCCACCCATCGAATTGATCGCGACGACGATCGATGTCGCGGTTGCCGCCACCTCGTCGAGCTTCGCGGCAAACAGATCGGCATCGGTGCCCCAGAATCCGATGTCGCCGTAAATCCGGATCTCGACCTCGCTCCCGCCCGCCGCGTTCGCTTGCGCGCGGATGTCCCACCACCGCTTCTTCCCTTTCATTCGCCATCCCCATTAGAAAGATCGCCCGCTCCGTCAACCGGATCGAGCGTGTCATATCGAATCCCGAGCCGACGCTCGCGTGCGAGATCGTCCGCGTTCTCCCGGTCGACCTGCTCCGGATCATCACCACGCGACAACACCGCCCCCGTCCGACTCGCCAGACCGGAGCGGATCTCCATTCGCTTCGCCGTGACGTCCTGCACCGGATGGATATACGGCCAGCCCTGTGGCACCCACCGCACCCGCAGATAGTCGCGACGGCGTCGGTAGTAGTCCGGCATCGTCATCGCGCCCGACAGCGCGCAAGCGTCGACCCACCAACGCCAGACCTTCCGGCAAAACTGGTGGATGAACACGTTCCACTGGATCTGCTCGATCGAACGACGGAACTCGTTCAAGATCACCCGCAGTACGCGATCGCTCACGTCGCGCAGATCGCCCGTCATGACTTCGTACGGCATGCCGACCGAAGCCGCAGCCGCCATCAGTTGCTGACGCATGAACGGCCCGTAGTCGGTCCCTGCGCCCGGCGGCTCTGCAAACGTGACGCTTTCACCCGGAGCCAGCTCCTGCATGCTCCCCGGTTCGAGCGACACGACCGGCGAGAAGCCGTCGACGTCGTATTGCATTTCACCGCCCGTCACCGGATCTCCCGGAAAACCCGGCTCGGCCGGCGGCTTCGTGATGAACCCGGCGAAGAGGTTGCTGACCTCCTGCCGGAACAGCACCGCATCGTCGAAGTTGTCCAGCGACTTGAGCCGCAGCAGCACCGTCGACAGCTCCGGAACCCCGCGCACCTGGCCGGGCCGCAGCGCGAGAAAAACGTGCGCGATCTCGTCGGCCGGCACACGTACGGTCTGCATGTTGGCAGTCGATGCACGCCCGTACTCGCCGGGATGACGCTGCAGCAGGTGATACGCAACGCGTCGACCGTCCGTGTTGAACTCGACGCCGTTCACGATCTCGCCCCCGCCCGGCACAATCTCGTTCTTCTCCATCGGAAGCAGATCGCCTTCGAGAAGCCGGATCTGCATCGGGACCGCCAAGCCTTCGCGAGGACTGCGCAATTGACGACGCACCAGCACCTCGCCGTCGCCGAAGAACGCACGCGCTGCGAGCGTCTGTACACCTGCCATATCGAACAGATCGTCCGCGTCGATCTCCTCGCAGCTATCCTCCCAAAGTTGCTTTTGCATCTTGCGCACCGCATCGTTCGGATGCTGCGGGTGCGCTTGGATGCCGTTCCCGATCGTGTTCGATACGAGTCGCGCGATCGCCGTCTTCGCCCACGGATCGTTGCGGATCGCGTCGCGAGCACGCGAGCGCAACAGCGGCAGGTTTTGTGCCGCCGCTGCATTCGGTCCCGCGCCCGACGCCCGCCACGACTTCGCCCGCGCGCCCGTCGTGCTCGCCGACTCGTACGCCGCCGCCTTCAGCCGCGTCGGCACCACGAATCCACGCCGCGCAAGTGACGGAAAGCCCGACTTCATCGCACCCCCTTGCCGGCGTGACGAATCCGGACGATCGACGAGCGTCCGGCCGCGCCGTTCAGAGCGCGAATGATCTCCGTACGCGCTTCGCGAAGCTCGCCGATCGAGCGATATTTCACGCGCCGGTCGGCATACTGGACTTCCAGCTCACCCTTCGCGATTGCGGACTGGATGCGCTCCAGATCCTGCTTTGTGTATGCCATGCGATTCCCTCGTTTAGCGGCGCTTCAGGTACGTCGACCGACCAACACGGCGGCCCTGAATGCGCGAAACCCCACTCGGGGGTGGGGTTTCGGCGGGTTTTACTGTAGGCGGCGATGGCCGCGGAGTCTCAATAACTTGGGACACGTCCGGCTGATCAGGCGGCACCTCGGCCGGCATTACCGAAGGCAAATCCTCCAGCACCGGAACCGCATCGAACAACGAGACCTGCGACGCACGATGCTGCGCGACTTGCCAGTCTGCTTCCTTCATCAGGTGCACCTTCACACTACGGGCCGCGTGCAGCGCGTACCCTTCGCAGTCCAGTGCCTCGTTGCGCGGGCTGATCTTCTTCCACACGCGCTTGCCGCCACGTGGCCCCGGCACCTTGACCTCTGCAGTGAGCTGCGACAGGTAGTCGCTGCGCACGCCGCTATACCAGTGCATCCGGCCCGGCCCGTCACCTTCGAGCTTCAGCCGGTTTTCGAGGATCAGATCCTTCGCGCGGCTGACGCCGACCATATATGGGCGCAGCCCGTACTTCGCAGCCTTGCTGTTGTTGCGCGTCGAGTCGATCGACGCCTTCGGTACGCTGAAGATCTCCGCGTCGACGTTGCTGCTGCCCTTGACGGCCATGACGTTGTAACCGGCGTGCTGCGCAGCGCGCACATACTTGTAAACCGCGTCTGACGTAGCGCCGTCTGACGAGTCGATCGACGTTGCACGTACGCGCAGCAGCCAGCCATTCTCATGCCGGTACGCGTGCGACAACAGCATCGTCAACGCGCCCCATACGCCGCCTGTCATCGGATCTTGCTGCTGCTCCGTCACATTGCCGTAGATCTCGCCCCATGCGACGAGCCAGCTTTCCTCGCCGCGCCCCCATGCACGCAGGACGATCGCGAGCCGGTCGTGCTGCACGTCGACGCCAAGCGTCAACACCAAACCGCCGAGCGGCACCGTCAGCTCCGCGTACGGCAGCGCACGTTGCGCGAGCACGTCCAGCTCGGGCAGATCGGTCTTGTACTTGTACGCCCGGCCCTGCGAGTTGTTCACGAACGAACGCATCTTCGTATCGTCGCCCTCGCGCAGCGCCTTGTCGGCCGTCAGCCACTTCTTGACCAGCTCGGCCATGTTCGAGCCGGGGAACGGCGACACCAGCTCGTTGATGCGGAAGCCGGCAACGCCGTGAAACGGGGCCGTCGCGACCCATCGCCCGCGACGGACAGCGCGAATACGCGTCGCGTCGTCCCACAAAGAGCCGCAATGCGGGCAGGTGTAACGCGCCGTCTCCGGTTGTGCGCGTCCGTAGACCTCATGTACGACTTCGGCGCCCTCGCTCCACGTGACGTTTTCCCACGCCAGCTCATGCTCCTCGTCACAATCAGGGCACGGCACCAGATACACGCGCTGATCCGATGCCGCGTATGCCTGCTGGATGCGCGACAGGCCGTCGATGGTCGGCGTGCCGCCCAAGATCATCTTGCGTCGCCGGGCCGAATAGCTCTTGTTCCGTTCCTCCAGCAGCGTGATCGAATCGCCCTGCTCGCGCACGTTCGTATTCGCGTCGTCCGGCTCCTCGACCGCGACGACCGGGGCCGGCGTCGACTTCACTTCGTCCGGCGCGTTCGACGTGATGAACTTCAGGAAGCCGCGCGCGAACGTCTTGTGATCCCACAAGTTGTTTTTGTCGCGGGCCGCATGAACCGGCAATTTCGCCGACAGGCGAGGCGTCACCTCGACCATCGGCTCGAACTTCTCCAGGTTGAACTTCTTCGCCGTCTTCTCTTTCGGGAACATGACGATCATCGGGCACGGATCAACGTCGATCCGCTTGCCGATGTAGTTCAGCAGCACGCCATCTGTCCACGCGACCTGCGCCGACTTCATGCACACGATCTTCTGCACGGTCGGATCGTCCAGCGCTTCGTGCATGCCGAACACCCACGGCGTGATGTTCGGGTTATACCGGCCGGGGCTGGCAGAACCCTTCGCGCTCAACCTACGATGTTTGCGCGCCCAATCCGTCGTCCCAATCCGCTCCGGCGGACGCAGCATCGTCGCGATCCGGCGAATCACCGCGTGGACTGTCTGGGTCGTATTCAGAAAGCTGCTCAAGGCATCCATATATGTGCTCGTTCAACCATTCGACGTCCACCTCGACGCCGTATAGCGTGCGCAGCTCCTGCACCAGCTTGTCGGACAGCGACAGCAGCTCCGTTTGAAATGCGCCGACCATCAGGCCGTACGCCTGCTCGAGCTGCGCCGCATTGACGAGCTGCCCCTTCTTCTCGGCCAGCGTCAGCAGCTTGATCTCGCGATCGACGCGCTCCGTCATCGCACGCTCGGCGACGAGATCGATCCCGGTCTCACTGGAGCGGCCGGCCGCGACCTCGCGCAAGTGCCGAATGTAGGCGATGCGGATCTCGTCGATCGACGCCGCGCGATACTCGAGCTGGACCTTGTCGACGAACCGCGAAACGGCCGACTGGTCAAGGTCGAGATGGTCAGCGATCTGCTGCTGAGTCGGCATGAATATGACCCCCTATGGAGACTCGCCAGTAGAGAAAAAACGCGGGTGCGAGCCCCCGCGTCTGGCGATGCCCAGAGGGTCCCCGCCTGCTCAAAAAGTAGACAGTCCCGCACCGATCGCGACATCGGCGGTCATGCCGTCGCCTGCTCGGTCCATCGCCCACACGACACGGTCCATCGCATCGTCAAACACGAAGCACCGCGCGGTAACGCGCCCCATGCTTCGATCTTCATCCCACGTCGACCAGACCTCGCTCGGCCCGGCGCTCGTCGACTCGATTCGCATTTCAGCGCCCCAATGCAAAAAGCCCTGAGGGCTTTCGCACTCAGGGCTTCGATATTCATTTCGTAAGGGCGAACGCCCTCCCAACAGATCCCGACAGACAGTTATCGTTGTTGGTCGCGGCGCTCCCGCGATTCAGTACGCCTGTCGGGCGAAGGTTGCGACACGAGTATGCGGTCGCTCATTTATCCAGTGACGCGGTAAAGGATGTGCAAAGTTTACGCGATCCGCTCTTGAAATGGAATACGTTTCATCCTCGCAATTGCCGACGCAATGTGTCGTACACCGATCCATCTACCGTATCCAGCAGGGCGAGCATGTCGTGAAAGCGCCACGACCAGTTCTTGCGATACTCGTCGAGCGATACACCAAGTGCGTGCGCCCGGCCAGCGTCGTCGACTTGCCGCTTGCCGGAACCGGAACAGTCGGGGCAGATGTGCCGGCCCTTTGCATCCGACACCGGCGACGCGGCGAACCGCCCCATCCCGCCGCAGTCGTCGCACGGTTCGTATTCCCGAAAGACCAGCGGGCCGTTACGCCCTTCGAAGAACGGGATACGCTCCTCCGATACACACACCTTCCCGCTGCCCCCGCATACATCACACGCGTGCGTTGATGTCGTAACGGCACGCGCACGACGCACGACGCCACGCCCTTCGCACTCGACACATTGATCGTTCACCCACTCATCCAGCAATCGCAGCGCGAAGCGCTCGATGATGTCGACCTTCGATCGCTCGACGGCGTGCCCGGCACGTTGATCGCGGCGCTCGTCGCGTGACAGGCCCGTGAACCGCGCACGCTTGAATCGGCCCGACGTCCGGATCATCTGCGCCAACAGCAACGTTGCACGTCGCACCATCGCAGGCGTCGGCAGCGGCCCGGCCTTGATTCGGGCCAGCAAGCTCCCGAGATCATTCGCAAAGGCGAGCGCGCCCAAAGTAACTTTAGGATCGGCAATCGGGTCGGTGAACTGACCACGAACGCTCATCGCAACGCCCACCCGCTCTTTCAAATCGATCATGACTCTCTCCTACTCGTCCTAATGTCTCAATGTCCCAAGGGAAAAGGCTTGCAGGGGTGCGCGCCTGCGACATGCGACATGCGCCGCTCACGTCGCGCATGTCGCGCCCCTGCACCCGCGCCCGAGACCGCGCCTTGGGACGTTGGGACATGGGACGTCCACAGCGCGCCAAGACGGGGCATGTGGCGCGCTTACCGTGCAGGCACAGCGCGCCACGCGATCACAGCGGACTGTCGTCATCACCCGCTGCGACCAGTTCGCGCTCCGCTTCCGGCTCTTGCTCTTCCTTCACGTAGTACCAACCCCGCGATCCGGTCGACTCGCGCTTGCGCACCCACCCAAGCGACTTCAACGCCTTGCCGATGCGTCGCTGCTCTGCCAGCGTCCATTTCGACGTATCGAGCTTCAGGATGTCCGCGAGGATTTCTTCCATCGTCGTGCGCGAGACGAATTCCAGGGCCTTGGCGATCTTGTCCTCGTACACGTCGCCTTCGTAGCGCTCCGCCTGCTCGATCTCGAACAGCGGGCGCTCATGCTCTTCGACGTGCCACACGACGCCCGAGCGATACAGGTGCACGGCTTCCGCCCAGAGCTGATCACGAACGGACACAATGCCGTCGATGTCGACCAGCCCGCCGACACGCAGCGGCCAGTAACGCCGGTTGCCCGATTCGTCTTTCAGGTACGTGTCGAAGTTGACCGAGCCGGCGAACACGCACTGACGCGGGACGTCGGTCGCCCGCTTGCCGTAGAAGTTGCGGAACCGGTCGACGGCCGTCGCGAAGAAGCTCTTCACCGCCGACGAGTCGGCCTTGTTCAACGAGTCCAGCTCGGCCAGCTCGATCACCCACTTCCCGGCCAGCACCGCGTATGTGTCTTTGTTGCCGATCTGGATTGGCGTATCCGTGAACCACGAAGCGCCGGCCAGCACCTTCAGCGCCGTCGATTTGCGATGCCCCTGCTTGCCTTCGAGGATCAGGACGTTGTCGACCTTGCAGCCCGGCTCCATCACGCGCGCGACGGCGGCGATCATCCATTTCATGAACGCGAGCTGCACATACTCGCTGTCGGCGACACGCAGGTAGGTCGACGGCATCGATCGCACTCGCGACACGCCGTCCCATTTGAGCCCTTCGAGGTATTCGCGCACGTCATGGAAGTGCTTCTCGTCCGCCACCAACAGAACGGCGTTCATCACGATATCGGTGCGCACCGAGAGGCCGTAGCGCTGCGACAACCAAAGCGCGCAGCGCTGATCGTCCATGTCAGTCCACTCGCCCTTCACGCCTTGCCGGAACGGCGGTGCCTTGCGCTTCATCACGCGGCCACCGAAGTCGTCCTGCTCGATGACGCCTTGCCACGCTTTGTGATTCGCCAAGATCATGTGCACGTTGCCGAGCGTCGGCAGCAGCGTGCCCTTGTCCGAACGCGCGAGATCCTGCTCCCACGTGTGCGCGCCGTTCTCTGCCTCGCGGCCATCCCATTCCGGCTGTTTCGCGGCAGCGGACGTCGCGGCGGATTTCGTCGGCGTGTCGTCCGCGGTCGACACCGCAACCGTCGCCGGTCGGATCTCTTCGTTCGCTGGCGCGATGACGCGCAAGATCGCCGCCTGCACCTGCGCCTGGACAGCCTCGAAGCCCTCTTCGACGTGCAGGTCGTTGAAATCGGTCAGCTTGCGCTCGCCGCGATTGGCGAATGCTGGATAGACGACGCTGACGTCAGCGACCGTCGCTGCCGCCTCGTACGCACGCTTCAGGCCCGTGTTCTCGAAACGCTTACGGCGCAACGGCATCACGTCGTTTCCGTAGCTCACCTCGACATACGGCACGCCATTGTCGTCACGACGGCGTGACACTGCGACCATGTACCAGGTGTTCTTCGCCTCGATCCGCACCGGTTCGGCGCCAAACACCAGTTCACCCCGAAAAGCGAACTCGTCGGCGAGCCAGTCGCGCATGCGCTGCTCGATCTTCCAATCGTCGTCGGCGCAGACCAGCACGTGCACATCCGGATACGTCGCACGCAGGTAGCGCACGGCCGGGAGGATGCCGCCCGCGTCGAAGCAGACATTGACTGCGAACGCCTCGTCGATCGCCATGCGGATCGAGCGCGCGGTCGCGTAGCCTTCGGCGACTAGCACGATCTGATCGTCTGCGCCGACCTCGCCGAGCAGATACGACGCGCCCTTCTTTTCCATGCCTTTGTTGAAGCGCTTCGCGCCGTCCGGCGTAATCTTCTGCAGACCGACGAGCCGAGCGTCATCGCCGTACTGATACATCGGCACGAAGATCGTGCCGTCCGCGTCGAAACGCACGCCTTCGGCCGTGATGCGCTTGCGTTCAAGATAGGTCGACTCGCCATGCTCTGCCGCGCGGTTCCACTGATCTCGTGCGCGGTTCGCGGCGAGCTTCGCCTGACGCGCGTCACGCTCCGCCTGCTCACGGTCGGCGGCGTCCTGCCGGCGACGCGTCTCCGCGAGCACTTCCTCGCTCAGCGGTGCGCCGCTCCACTCGAATCGCTCGGTGCCCGGATCGTCGCCCGAGAAATGGCCGAACGTACCGCCATAGCCGATTACTGCGCCCTTGCTGATGACTTCGCGAAGCTGATACCAGTATTTCTTGCGCGGCCCGTATCGGTGATGTTTGCCGTCCGCGATGGGATGCCCGGCGGGCAGGTCGGGATGCCCCGCAGCACGCAATTGCTGAATAATCTGGTCCAGTGTCGCCATACAAAAATTCCCTCGATCAAAGTTACTTTGGCCGCATGTCGCGGCCAGATCACAATTCGTTGAGCTACGCGCTATTAGCTCGCACGCCGAGCCGCCTCCAGCTCGACGAGACGGCGGTCGCGCTCGACCGCGTGAGAAAAGCTTCGCCACGCTGCGCGACCTGCGGCATAGCACTGGCGCCCGCTCGGCGAGCGGCTGTACTGCGATGCGCCGCGTCGCAATGCGCTACTGATTCCGTTCACGTTCACAGGGGTCTCCGATTATTTGCCGCGCAGTCGACGCCACTCCGCCGACATGAGATCGTCGAACGCGGCAAGGTCCAGCGCGCAGAGACGATTGGTGAGCTGGTCACGGAACGCGTGACGTTCCGCCTTGGTTGCGAGCGCCGCGCATGCGCGCGCAGCTCGCTCGATGAACAAGCGCACGCACCCGGCCGCGTTTGCTTCCGCGAGAATCGGAGCGAGACGATCGGGCAAGGTGGCGATCAGTTCGGATAGCAAGCGCCCCGCTTCAGCGGGGGCACATTCGAAACGGGATGCGAGCGTCGTGACAGCGCATGCCAATTGCTGCTCAGGCGAGCAGCAAAGGCCGATATGCTCACGGTCGGGACGACAGCACCCCATGCCGGGCTTAAACCGCTCCATGACGACGGCGTCGACGCGCGGCGAGGTTGCGAGCAGCGTGAATCAAACGCTGGAACAGACGCTGGCCCTTGCGGCCGGTCGCGATGATCTTCTCGGCGTGTTGATCGTCGATCCGCTGATCCGCCAGCGCGCGTGTCACGTCATCCGCAACAAGACCGACGTGCGCCTGCAGGTGCAGCGCAGTCGAAACGAGACGCAGCGTGCCGGGTTCGCTGGCGTCGTCTGCGGCGTGGTCGTCGACGTGTTCGGCCACCAAACCGAATCGCGAATTCAATGCATGAAGCGCGTCGAGCGCGTACGCCTCGCCGTCTGCCTTTTCCTGCATCCACTCGATCAGCAACTCGAACATTTCCATCGACAAGCGACTGTCGCCGACACCACGCAAGCGAAGGCGAAGCGATTCCGGCGTGATGTTCTTACCGCGCCTGATCGTGAGGTGGTTCGCCGCGTCGGCGACACCGCCGGGTGTGTTGCGAACGGACGTATAAAGCACGTCCAGCCATTCGGTACTGTCGTATCGGCAGGTCATAGCGGGAGATTGGTAGAGAGTGACTTTCATCCTGTCGCGCGCACACCGTCGCAACTAAGATCCAGCTCATGAGGTGCGTAACTACGGCGGTCACGCGTCGATGGGGGGCGACGACGAGTTGTCGTGCGCGCCCAGAGAAGCAAACAGGTCAGGACGCGCGAGCTTCAAGAACAACAAACGCGCGCGCGGAATGCCGTTCCGACGCCATTCGGATACGGACGGCATCCGGACTTCGCACAGTTGGGCAGTCGCGGCCGTTCCGCCGAATGCATCGATCACGGCGCACGCGTGCGGGTCTCGATTCGGGAGCGTATTCATGCCGCCATGTTAGGCGCTCCTTACATGAAAAGCAAGGCATTCCTTATGCCCATTCAGTTAGGCTTTCCTAATGACGACACTAGCCGAACGCCTGGAACAGGCAATGAAGTTGCCGCCTGAGAAAAAGGCAGCAGATCTGGCGCGAGCATGCCGAGTGCGAGCGCCCTCGGTCAGCGATTGGTTAAGCGGGAAAACCAAAAAGATGGAGGGCGCGAACTTGCTGCTCGCGGCCGAATTCCTGAACGTTGACCCGTGGTGGCTCGCCACTGGGGAAGGTCAGATGGTGCGTCGAGCCAATGCGCCGGCCCCACAAAGACAGGAGATGCTCGGCGCGCATGCTCAGACGCTGGTCGACGCACTCGCCAAAGCAGACAAGGTTGGATTGCCACCGACAGCATTTATCGCGCTGCTCGAAACCCTCAGGGTGTTTGAAGATCTACGCGGACAGCAGTCCGATGACCTTCTCGATCTGAATGCACCTGACCCGGAAGAGGGGTAAGGTTCCAGTCGAATACAGCGGCTCTGCGGTGCGTTCCGACGCACCCTGAACGTATCCCGCGCCCTCTGATCGGGCCACCAAGAATCTCAACATCCCAATCGAAGTCATCGCTGCCATGCGGGCCGATGACCCGTACTAGCATGCCGATACGCGACCGGTTTCGGCATCGACTGACGATCGCCACATCGCCCGGTTTGCAGCGCAATTCCCCTGTTGACATATCCCCGCAACAACCTCCCTCGGCAATCTTTTCGCTTAACTACTGTATGAACATACAGTATTTGGTCGGAGGAATACAACACCTTTCAGCAAGGTTCACGGCATTCTCCCGGGCCCACTCACGAGCAAAGGGCAACGTTACGAAAAAATAGTTAGGCATTCCTATTGCACAGCGACAAAGGAATGCCTAACATTCGGCTTCATCGCTGCCGCTTGCGCAGCCTTCGGAGAAGCCCATGAAAATGCTCGACCATCAGTCCACCGACCGCCACGAATGGCTTCGTGAGGAATGCACGCTCCGCGTCACGCCGTCCGAACCCGCTCGCCAAAGCAACTTTGAAAAATCGAAGATCTTCCGCTGGACGGTCGTCGCCGCTCTGCTGTTTGTCGTCGTGAACGTGTTCCAGGACGATCCTGTCGTCGCTCCGACGACCGCCTACCACGTCACCGTCTAAATCGCCCCGACATTGCCGGGGCGAGCGGCCCCGGCGTCATGGAGACCGTCATGCCGCGCATTAAAGTCAAAGCCGAACCTCTCTTCGATGTCGAACGTCGAGATACCCTCTCACTTCACACCATCACGCGATACGACCGGAACGCACGTCGCCCGTCGACCCCGATTCTGATCGGCAAGTACGTAGTCGGACGCCGCCCACTGCCGGACAGCGTGCATACGGAATATTTGATCCTCGACGGCACAGAGATCGCCCACAGGCAGATCTCGATTCCGGACGAAGGCAACTGCGCCGACGCAATCAAGCGCCTGCGCGACGCCAAGCGCGCAGCGGATGTCGAGGCGTCGAAGGCGATCGATAAAGCGAAAAAGCGGGGCAAGACGCGGGCGGCGGCAACGCAAGAGGTTGCGTAATGGGCGACTGCACGCAACAGCTCGACCTGACCGCGCCTATCCAGACCGGGAACACGAAGGCGGCGGCGGCCGCGGCCGGCGCGACTTCCGCCGACCTGTGGATGACGCCGTATGAAGCGCTGCGTTACGACCCTCGCGACAACGTCCGTCCGGTCGATCCGCAGTGGGTCAAGGAATTGACCGCCCTCATGATGCAGAACGGGTACGACAAAGGCTCCCCGCTGCACTGCTATGCGCGCAAGGTCGACGGCAAGGATTATTTCTACGTCTACAAGGGCCAGCATCGCTACCTCGCGGCCGGAGCAGCGATCAAGGCCGGGAAAGACCTCGGAAAAATTCCGATCGTTGTCCGTGATTCGCGTGATGTGAAACGATCGGAAATGGTGGTCGACGGCTACGTGAGCAACGTATCAAAGCCGTCGTCGCCGCTCGATCTCGCGATGTCGATCGCCGAACTGCGTGACATTCACGGACTCGACACCAAAACGATCTGCGCCCGACTCAATATTTCCGAGCAGTCGATTCGCGACGCCGCGCTCCTGGAGAAAGCCCCGGCCGAGCTCCACGACCTTGTCCGCAGCGGCACGATCGCAGGCACCCTCGCGATCGAAGAGATCCGCGCGCACGGCGGCGACAAGGCGCTCGAACGCATCCAGTCAGGTCTGTCGAAAGCCAAGGAAGCTGGCAAGGCGAAGGTCACGAAGAAGCACCTCACCGGCGACACAAAGGCTTCCGAGCCGGCGGCCCCCAAAACAGCGAAGATCAACGACGCGCGGGCAAAGCAACTTTTTCAGGCCCTGCAGTCTGTCTTGCACGATCCCGGCTTCGGAAAACTTTCGCTCGGCACGATCGAGGGCGTCCATCGCGCACTGATCGGCATGGAAGACCTGCTCGATCTTCCGGAGCGCGCGAGAACGCCTGCGATTCACACGCCAAACCCGAACGGCGTGTTTGAGGACTGCGAGAAGCTTCACGCACCGAAGGCGACTGGTTCAGGTCTGATCCCCGCCAGCATCTACATCGCGCAACCCGAAGAAGGCGCGTGGATCTATTCGTTCGAAATGAACATCGCACCGACGTACGGGTTCGGCGACCACTACCCGTCGATGCGGGATACGCCGGCGATATTCCCGACCCGCATGCAAGCTATTCGCTCGGCCGCGTCCGATCTGACTCGCCTGATGCACCACGGCGGGCGGGCCAAATCGAAGGCAGCAGCATCCGTCAACCAATGGCTCGATAAGCTGTACACCATGCCCGATCCCGACTGGACGCCCGAGCTTGCGGCCAAGCATGCTGCCTTGCAGGAGGTCGCCCAATGACCCCGCACCCGGCCCTTTCTACCCCACGTCCGCTGCCGCGAAAGCGGGAACACGCGAAGAAGCGCCCGGCTATCGCACTGGCAAGCGTCAACGGCGCTTCGATGCAGTCGCACAACGACGGGCTGACGCCCGCGAAAGCGATCCAGAAAGACGAAGCGCCGCTCGCGCGGCGCAAACCTATCCAGATGAACGAAGCCTTGGCGGACGCCCGCCAAGGCAGGCTCGCGCGATTCGACGCCCTTCGCATCGAGATCCGCTCGTTGATCACCGAAATTTCGCACGCGGCCGACGTCGAGTTGCTGGACCTGATGGCCGACGAGATCGGGTCGTTCGCTCGCCACAAAACCGCGCAGGACGCGCGCACCTGGGCAGCAACCGCCGGGATCACGCTGGAAACCGGCTTGATGCAACTCGCCCGCGCTCTGCCCGCTACCTCCACAGGAGAATGACAATGACAGGTACCCAAATGCACTGCGCCGATACGCTGACGAAAAATGCGTCGACGGCACGCTTACGAGCGTACCTGACTGAGCACTATTCGGACGCTCGGCCGCGCTCGACCGACGACGTTGCATCGTGGGCACTTGCTGCGCTAGACGTCCGGGCTGCACGACTCCACGGGGCAATTGAATCCGCGCGCCAGGGGGCGTTGCGAATTTACGGTGAATCTAGCCGCCCGACGCGCCACGCGATCGAGCAAATCACGCGATCGCTACGCAGAATCTATCCCGACCGCACGGAACCGCACGCTGTAGTAACACGGACCGCCGCTGCCCGCGATGTGCTCGTTGAGCGCAACCGACAAATTGCCGTAGAACGCCGGAGGCCAACCAGTGACGATCAATACACAGCAGGCGAATTGCCTGAAGCAGCGGTCGCGTATGCTCTGTCTGCCGCCGGTTGGGATCTTGATACAGCCGCATACTACTGGCCAAGCTCATGGGCACAGCGCTCGTTCAAACCGACCACGCCACGTCGCGATCTCGTGAAAGCCGCTGCACTGATCCTCGCCGAGATCGAACGCGCCGATCGAGCCGCAGGGGGCATTGCGTGAGAACGTTCGATCTACAAGAATGCGCGGATTTCCTCAAGGTCGATCGCACCACGGCGATGAAGCTCGCGCAGCAAGGTGACATCGTCGGCGCGCGGATCGGTCGTGCATGGGTGTTCCTCGAAGACGATGTCGTCGCGTTTCTGCGGGAGCAGGCACACAAGCAAACGCTCGAACGGCTGGAAGGGCGCGTGAGCCCGGACGCCGCAGAAACTGACCGGCGGGCGCACGCGGCGATTACTCGCCAATTGCAAAGCGCCCCAGAACACAAACGGGGCCGCCCCGCCAGACCACTGCCGCGCCTGCCTGATCAACCCCAGCCTGCGCCAAGCAGCCAACCTAAGCGAGCCGCGCCGGTCAGCTTCGTCTAAAATACCGCAAACTGTATACTTCGATAATAAAATGAATGACCGTCCTGTCGTAATCGATCTTTTCGCTGGTGCCGGCGGGCTGAGCCTTGGAGCATCACTTGCTGGCTTCCGCGTCGCCGCTGCTATAGAGCTTGACCAGCATGCGATCGCGACTCACGCGCGAAATTTCCCAACTTCCGTTCATGCTGCCATCGATGTCGCGTCGCTGTCCGGCGATCAGCTCCTAGCGCTTGCCAAGCTCGTTCCCGGTCAGCTCGACGGCCTTATTGGCGGCCCACCGTGTCAGGGCTTTAGCTCGATGGGGCGTCGCGACATTGCAGACCCACGCAACAACCTCTTCGATCATTTTTTTCGATTGGTCAGTGAATGCCGGCCGCGCTTTTTTATTGCCGAAAACGTCCCTGGCATCATGGATGATCGGTATGACGCTATTCGCGAAAACGCGTTCGCCAAAGTACGTCAACATTACGAAATGATCGGCCCAGTTCTTGTAAAAGCTAATGAGTACGGTGCACCTACAACACGCACGCGCTACTTTTTCATAGGCTATGATCGAGAGCGGTTTGGTCGCACATTAACTGTCAATGATTTTAAACCTCATGCAAGCACCAAGCACGTTGTGGTTGCCCAAGCGCTCTCAGGCTTGATGGTCGACGTCGATCCTAATTGGCAAAGCGAATCGGAAAGCTGGCAGCGGCTCACGCCCGGGCGCAGGAGCGATTACGTCTCGACTCTACTCGCACGAATTCCAAAGGGTGTCGGCGACCCACATTCACTTGAACGTTTTTTCAAATACGGTGAAGTTTCGGGTTTTCTTGGCACACACCATCTACCGCATGTAGTCTCCCGGTTTGATGCGCTTGAGCCGGGACAAGCCGATAAGGTATCGAAAGCAATACGTTTGTCGGCGAATGGATTTTGCCCCACACTGAGGGCCGGCACTGGTAAAGACAAAGGCAGCTTTCAGGCGATTCGCCCGATTCATTACTTGGCACCACGAGTAATTACTCCGCGCGAGGCAGCGCGACTACAGGGCTTTCCCGACTGGTTCACATTCCACCCTACCAAATGGCATAGTTTCCGCCAAATCGGCAACAGCGTTAGTCCTGTAGTCGCTGAGCAGGTCCTCACCGCACTCCGCTCTTAGTCACATCACAACCTTTGAGTACCACGGGAACATCCGATAGAACTCGGAAAAATTCTCCATCAGCCCGAGCGCCTCGTCTTCGTCATTTCCAATATGATAGCCCATCTGGTCAATGATCGATTTGCTCGGCGACTCGGGCAAATATGATTCGACAGCGAGGCGCTCCTTCACGGACATCTCGGGTACGCTGATGGATCTAGGCACATCCCATTCGAAATCATGAAACTTCCAATGCTCCAATCTTGTTTCGCGCAAAAATTTATCCTTGTCGGTCGGCGATAAGAGAATTCCTGTTGCCGTAAGCATTTGCTGTCCATCTCTATATAGGAACGAAGACAGCGGCTGTACATACACTCTCCGATTGCCTTGCACTCCTTGACGGGCAGCACTTTTAAGGGCTGCAAGAAGGAGTTTCGGATAGTTTGCGTTAGTAACATCATCGACCGTAATCTCAACCGGCCCATATTGCCCTAAACGAATCGACGCTTTATCGCGACGAAACTCTCGAAGGTCTTCCCCACGCGGCGGACTACCAAGAGTTTCGGGCGTCGCGTTGAGCGTAATTTTAAATATATCACCTTCGCCGAGTTTAGCCACGAGATTCTGCGTCTCCGCCAATTGCAAACCCAGATCGGAGGGGCGAGCATAATCGAACCAGACGACGCTCGGCTTTATGAAACTGTGATCGGTCAAAAATTCGCTACTCGACTGATTAACGAGCTTTACACAAGAAATCGGCTTATTGAATTTTTGTCGATTAAAGACATTAATATCGATCTCGATCGATGTCATGTCAGTCAGGCGCAGAGTCGAGTGCAAATATTTAAAATCTTCGAGGAACGGACCACCGAATCCCACATATGCGTAGTCGGATATGTTCCGATATCGACCAACTCTCGACAAGAGATCAATAAACAAATTTCTCTCGATCGCCTTATTTTGGCGCAGATGGTAAGGTATGGATCCGCCCGCACTCATACTTTCGCCTTCTTCATCATTTCGTCAAAGCATTTCGCACCAACATCGCCAGCGGGAACATCCTCATCGCCAAAAAGATATTCACTCACTTTGCGAATTTCGCTCACACGTTTGCTGAATCGAATTTGCCGTGACGGATCATCCTCTTTCGGCATCGGCAACGTAGGCTTAAATCTCTCCCCACCTCCACCACGACGAACGGCATTCCAACGCGATTCCGGCACCAATGTCGCGATATCTTGAATGCTAATGGCTTCAGTGGCTGTTTTAAGAGCGGTGCGCTCCGGACTAGCACGCTTCCATTTGTAAGTAAAATCCGTAAATAATTTCAACCCCTCTCGCATGTATTCTTTTACGCCGAGATACAACTCCGAATTACCGTCAATCCCTCTCTTGGTGGTGGTCAAGGGTAGCTTGCTAGCGTCATTACTCTTAAATACCACGATACCCGAGATCGATACAAATTGCGTATGGTATTGAGGGACACCCGCATCTCCCCAGCCCGTCACGCGAGATTTATCAGCGTAGAGGACGACTCGGTCATTACAAATGATGGTCCAGCCAGCCAACTCCTTCGTTGGCTTACCTTCCAAGGCATCATTTTCTTCCTCCTCGTCCGGGAGCGCTCGATACATTCCGATCGCAAGTTGGACAGTAACACCGTCGATCTCCGATCGATATGCATAAGGTGCCATACCGGGCGTTTCCGTATCAAAGGTCTCTCTGTTAAACATTAAAGACACTTGATTGGGTTGAATTTCTTCATTATTTACATATACAGAAAATCCTTTCTCTATTATATATCCATAATACGCCGCAATAGCTTTCTTCAGAGCACCTTCAAAATCTGTTTCGTTCGAAAATAGTCGCGCAATGCCATCCCTTAGTTGACGCACAACAATGGATGTCCCGGGTGCATCCAATTTACCAGATTCTTCAATAATCGGAAGATTCCAACTCTTGTCATCCCGGAGCCAGGCCGGTGTAATTTCGACGCAAAACTGCTCTCCATCGTGAGTGCGGCTGCGCACGGTGGCTTCCTCACCCATTTTGAAGATGGCTCTTTTCATTCCGATGCCGTAGACGCCGACCGTAGGAAGATCTTCGTTTTCACGGTCACCTGGGCGCCCCAAGCGAAAGGCCTGCCTCTCAGCGAGCGCCATGGAGATTCCGCCACAGTTGTCGGAAATTGAAAAATGGGATGCATCGAAGCTAATACGAGCTTCGTACCGCTCGTATGGTCTGAGGCCGTCGACCGATTGCCCATCGTTCAATCTCATCGCCCCATCTACACAGTTGTCAAGCAAATCGAGAATCGCATCCTGCAACTCAATGTCGCGCGTCAGCATTTCAACAAAAAACCGCTTTGCCGGATCGAAAGTGGCGGTTCGTATTGTCATAGCAATATCATCTCTCTATGTTTTCTAAGCGCGCCCCTGCGCGTTACAGAATGTAACAACTATTCTGGCCGGAGAAAAGCCTCTACCTTCTTCGCCAGCGCCTCCGGATCGCGCTGCTCGCATTGCCATATGACAAGTACACCCCACCCGTCCCGCGCGAGTTCCGCGGCCACTCGCTCATCGCGAGCGCGGTTCATCCGTATTTTTTCTTCCCAATAAGGAATATTTGTCTTAGGCAGGCGAGATTTCGAGCAATGCGGATGGCCGTGCCAGAAACATCCATGGACAAAAATCACTTTGCGCCGCCCTGGGAAGACTAGGTCTGGGGAACCGGGTAGGCGCTTGACGTTCAACCGATACCGGTAACCCATGGTCCAGACGAGCCTTCTCACGACTAGTTCAGCGCTCGACCCATTTCGGCGTACGAGCCGCATCATTTCAGATCGCTTGGTTTTGCTGACGTGGTCGACCATTGCTCAGAAAATATCACCAAAGGCGAGCGGCCAGATCGGACCCACGCAAGTTTGCGTATCGCATCAGCATTTTGGGGTCCTTGTGCCCGGTGATCTTTGCAATTTGAAGATCCGACAACGTCGTGCGCTCGTAAAGCCGCGAGGTTGCCTCATGGCGAAGGTCGTGGAAAACAAGGTCCGGACATCCAGCCGCATCGAATATTCGGCCGAATTGGCCCGACAACCGAACCGTCACACGCTGTAGTACCTTTCGATTCAGCAGCGTGATTCCCTTCGCGCGCATCGAATCTTCGATCTCATCCATCCACGGAAATAGTCTACCCTTACCAAACGAGAACCCACACATTGCCGGATCGAGATCGTTTACTGCTGCGGCATAGCGCTCGAAGGCGTCGATTGCAACCGTCGTAAGGGGAACCGCGCGCTTGCTTCCGTTTTTGGTCCGCTCCAGGGCGGCCGTCCGGTGCATAACGTCGAACTGCCTGACATCTAGTGTGTACATCTCCCGCATGCGCATCGCAGATTCGATCGCCAGCTCGAACAAGAACACAAGCGCAGGCCGATACGGCAGTTCCAGAGCCCTTTCGCGCCCCATCGGCTTCCCTCCGGCCATGACGCGCCGAATTTCATCGAGTTCTTCCGGACTTGGCCGACGATCACGATGGATATCGTCCTTTGCAGCGAGGTCCTGCACCTCAACCGCAAGCCGATCCTCATCGGTATAAGTCGCGTAGCGCTTCGGTAGCAATCGAAGTGGATTGATGGCAAGCATCGGGGTGCCCGACCTAACTACCCAATCGAAACAACGAGCGAGTGCCCCGACATTGTGGCGAATCGTTGATGGCGACAGATGATGCTCGCGTTTCATAGCTGTCACCCATCGTTCCGCCCAATCGTAGTCTACGGTGGAGAGCGCCTTCGATGGGAGTCGGCCTCCGAGCAGCGTATTGAGCACTTGGACATCGGAATCAGGCACCGACACGCGGCGCAAATACTCCCGGACGGCGTCCAGCGTTGTTGCAATCCCACCGCGTTGCTCCACGACATCCGCCGGCACGATACCGGCATCGAGTAGCTGCTCAAGGCGAGCGGCATACGCATCACCCTCTTCTTCGGACTGGAACGTCAGGGAAAGTGGCTTTGGGAGAAGCTTCGAACGTCGGATGATGTATTCCCACGTTCCGGAGGGTCGTAGTCGCTTGGTCGCCATGTGCTGGTGCGCCAACTCGCCTATACGGCCAAAGAGCCGACTTAGGCGTGGTTGCGCGTGTTTCTTGAGTGGTTAGAGGCGACTTTGTACCACTCTAGGCGACTTTCTTACAAGAATGAAAGTAGAGCCGAAAAAAGAAAAAGCCCTGATTTCTCAGGGCTTTTTCTCTTCTTACTTGGAGGCGCGAGCCGGAGTCGAACCGGCCTAAACGGCTTTGCAGGCCGCTGCATAACCGCTTTGCTATCGCGCCAAAAGCGGACTGTCCGGATGCCGTGAGGCAAGCGACAGATTTTTTATTCGAGGACCGGAGGTCCATCAAATAAAAAGGGAAGCGTGGCTTCCCCATTACTTGGAGCGGGAGACGAGTCTCGAACTCGCGACCTCAACCTTGGCAAGGTTGCGCTCTACCAACTGAGCTACTCCCGCATTGTCCTGCACCTGCAGCGCTTTTCCGTACCACACGCTGCCAGAAAAATCTGGAGCGGGAGACGAGTCTCGAACTCGCGACCTCAACCTTGGCAAGGTTGCGCTCTACCAACTGAGCTACTCCCGCATGTGTCCTGCATCTGCAGCGCTTTGCCGTACTACACGCTGCCAGAAAAAATCTGGAGCGGGAGACGAGTCTCGAACTCGCGACCTCAACCTTGGCAAGGTTGCGCTCTACCAACTGAGCTACTCCCGCATGCTGCTGCGCTACTGCTTCCCCGTCACACACTTACTTCGTCGTGCAGCGGAGAAGCGAGATTATGTCGAAGGCACATTCGTGTGTCAAGGGCTTTTCCAGCCCTTTTTCCAAAAATCCTGCTCGACCGAACGCGTGACACGCATCACGCGCCGCCGCGCTCGCGAATTTGCGGCCACGCGAGCTTCATGTAGTACAGCATCGACCAGATCGTCAGCACCGCCGCCAGATACATCAGCCACTCGCCCCATACGCGCGTATCGATCGTGGCGATGCCGAGCGGCAGCGGCCCGTAGAACAGCAGCATCGGAATCGCGACCATCTGGCATGCGGTCTTGAACTTGCCGAGCTGGTTCACCGCGACGCTCTTCGACGCGCCGATCTGTGCCATCCATTCGCGCAGCGCCGAAATCGCGATCTCGCGGCCGACGATCACGAGCGCGATCGCCGCGTCGACGCGCGAAATCTGCACGAGGATCAGCAGCGCCGCCGTCACCATCAGCTTGTCCGCGACCGGATCGAGAAAGGCGCCGAACGACGACGTCTGGTTCCACTTGCGGGCTAGAAACCCGTCGAACCAGTCGGTCAGCGCCGCGAGAATGAAGATCGCCGCTGCCGCGAGGTTGCGGTGCGCGCCGCCCATCACCGTGTCCGGCAGATAGAACACGCCGACGACGAGCGGGATCAGCACGATCCGTACCCACGTCAGGAAAATCGGGAAATTGAACGGCATGGCATGCGGGACAGTAAAGGATTCGCAATTGTGCCGTGTCGACCGGCCTGCCACAAGAACGCTGGCGAGGCAGCCGGCCGCACGGCCGCGTCAGTGAAGCTGCTTGTAGATCTGCTCGGCGAGCGCGTGCGAGATGCCCTCGACGCTCGCGAGTTCCTCGACGCTCGCGGCCACCACGCCGCGCAACCCGCCGAACCGCGCGAGCAGCCGCTGCCGGCGCTTCGCGCCCACGCCCTCGAGCTCCTCGAGCCGCGACGTCTGGCGCGCCTTCGCCCGCTTCGCGCGCATGCCGGTGATCGCGAAGCGGTGCGCCTCGTCGCGAATCTGTGCGACGAGCATCAGCGCGGCGCTCTCCTTGCCGAGTTCGAGCGGCGTGCGGCCGTCCGCGAACACGAGCGTCTCGAGGCCGACCTTGCGCCCCTCGCCCTTCGCGACGCCGACCAGCATCGACGTATCGAGGCCGAGCTCGGTGAACACCTGGCGCGCGATTTCGACCTGACCCTTGCCGCCGTCGATCAGCACGATGTTCGGCAGCAGGCTCGACGCCTCGGCCTGGCGCGTCGACTCGCCGTCGATGCCGGCCGCTTCGTCGACAGCCGCCGCCTGGGCCGCCTGCTCGACCATCTTCTCGTAGCGACGCGTGAGCACCTGCCGCATCGCCGCGTAGTCGTCGCCCGGCGTGATCCCGGTGATGTTGTAGCGGCGGTACTCGCCCGACTGCATCTTGTGATGGTGGTAGACGACGCACGACGCCTGCGTCGCCTCGCCCATCGTATGGCTGATGTCGAAGCATTCGATCCGCAGCGTCGCGAGATCGTCGCATTCGTAGCTGAGCGTCTCCGCGAGCGCACGCGTGCGCGCCTGCTGCGAGCCCTGCTCGGACAGCAGGCGCATGAGCGCGATCTGCGCATTCTGCTCGGCCATCGACAGCCACGCGCGCCGCTGCCCCTGCGGCTGCCGCACCAGCGACACCTTGTGGCCGGCCTGCTCGGACAGCAACTCGAGCAGGTCGCGACTCGCGGGCGCATGGCTCACGACCAGCACGGGCGGCACGCGATTGCCGAGATAGTGCTGAGCGATGAACGCATCGAGCACTTCGGCCTCGACCGACGCCGCCGCGTCGCCGCGCGCGCGGCCGGATTCTTCGGCGGGCAGGTCGGGTAATGCGTCGGCCGGTGCGTCGGCAGGCACGGTGGCCGCCTCCGCCAGTTCGGACTCGTCGCCGAGACCGCCTTCGGCGAGCGTCAGCGCACTTTCGACGTGCGTCGGGAAATACGCCTTGTCGCCGAGATGCCGGCCGCCGCGCACCATCGCAAGGTTCACGCACACGCGCCCGCCCTGCGCGACCACCGCCAGGATGTCGACGTCGCTGTCGCTGCCGACCTCGATCGCCTGCTGGTGCAGCACCGTCGCGAGCGAGCTCATCTGGTTGCGCACGGCCGCCGCCTGCTCGAATTTCAGCTCGGACGCGAACGCGTGCATCTTCTGCTCGAGCTCCTTCATCACTTCGGACTGCCGGCCGAGCAGGAAACGCGCGGCGTTCGACACGTCGATCGCGTAATCCTCGTCGGAGATCGCGCCGACGCACGGCGCCGTGCAGCGCCCGATCTGATGCAGCAGGCACGGCCGCGTGCGGTTGTTGAAGACCGAATCCTCGCAGGTGCGCAACTGGAACACGCGCTGCAGGATCTGGATGCTCTCGCGCACGGCCCAGGCGCTCGGGAACGGCCCGAAATACTGGTTCTGCTTGTCGACCGAGCCGCGGTAATAGGCCATGCGCGGAAAGCGGTGTGCGGTGAGCTTCAGGTACGGATACGACTTGTCGTCGCGAAACAGGATGTTGTAGCGCGGCGCGAGCGCCTTGATCAGGTTGTTCTCGAGCAGCAGCGCCTCGGCCTCCGAACGCGTGACGGTCGTCTCGATGCGCGCGATGCGCGTGACCATCATCGCGATGCGCGGCGACAGCTGCGTCTTCGTGAAATAGCTCGATACGCGCTTCTTCAGGTCGCGTGCCTTGCCGACATAGAGCACGGCGCCCGTCGTGTCGTAATAGCGATAGACGCCCGGCATGTGCGGCAACTGCGCAAGGATCTTCTTCGGTTCGAACGGGGTATCGGAAGCTTCAGGGGATGTCATGCGTGATCCGGGCGCCTTGTAACGCGGAACGGGTCTATTAGAATCGCCAGTTTAGAGCATTCACCGGCCTGCTTCGATGCCACGCACCACCGCTGCCCCCCTGCCCGCCGCGCCGGGCGAACCGATCGCCTGCGACCTCTTCTGCACCGTGATCGACAATTTCGGCGACATCGGCGTCTGCTGGCGCCTCGCGCGCCAGCTCGCGCACGAGCACGGCTGGCAGGTTCGCCTGTTCATCGACGACTTGCGCACGTTCTCGCGCCTGCTGCCCGGGGTCGATCCCGACGCGGGTCGGCAGACGGTCGACACGATCGTGGTCGAGCACTGGCATGCGGAAGTCGGCGACGCGCTGGAGATCGCCGATATCGTGATCGAAGCGTTCGCGTGCGAGTTGCCCGGCGCGTATCTCGCGGCGATGGCGCGCCGCGCGCGCCGCCCCGTGTGGATCAACCTCGAATACCTGAGCGCCGAGGACTGGGTCGCCGACTTCCATCTGCGCCCGTCGCCGCATCCGCGCTACCCGCTGCTGAAGACGTTCTTCTTCCCCGGCCTGTCGGCCGGCACCGGCGGCGTCCTGAAGGAGCACGACCTCGATTCGCGCCGCACGGCCTTCGAAGCCGACGCGGCGGCGCGCGACGCATGGTGGCGGCGCGCGACCGGCGGCGCGCCGCCGGCCGCCGGCACGACGGTCGTCAGCCTGTTCGCGTACGAGAATCCGGCCGTCGACGCGCTGCTCGCGCAGTGGCGCGACGGCCCGTCGCCGGTCGTCGCGCTCGTGCCGGCCGGCCGCGTGTCGCCTGCCGTCGCGCGTTTTTTCGGGGTCGAGTCGTTCGACGCGGGCACGCATGCGCACAGCGGCAACCTGACGGCTCACGGGCTCGCGTTCGTCCCCCAGGCTGACTACGATCCATTGCTGTGGGTAGCCGACATCAATTTCGTGCGCGGCGAGGATTCTTTCGTCCGCGCGCAGTGGGCACGCAAGCCGTTCGTGTGGCACATCTATCCGCAGGCCGACGACGTGCACCTGCCGAAGCTCGACGCCGCGCTCGCGCACCTGTCGGCCGGCCTCGCCGACGCGCCGCGCGCGGCGCTCGAGCGGTTCTGGCATGCGTGGAACGGCGTTGGCACGCCCGACTGGGCGGATTTCTGGCAGCACCGCGCCGCACTGGACGCCAACGCGGCCCGCTGGGCCGATGCGCTCGCGGCCGTCGGCGATCTCACGGGAAAGCTGGCGGAATACGCAAAATCTCAGTTAAAATAAGCGGTTATCCGACGGCCGACCGTGCAAGCGCTTGCTTTTGGCGCCCACCGGAACGCGTCTGCTTGGCGCCTCACCCGTTGTGCAACGCTCAGGCACCTATTTATTTGATTTGATCAGGACAGTTTTTTATGAAAACCGCACAGGAACTCCGCGTAGGCAACGTCGTGCAGATCGGCAGCGACGCATGGGTCATCGCCAAGGCTGAATACAACAAGTCGGGCCGTAACTCCGCCGTCGTCAAGATGAAGATGAAGAACCTGCTGACCAATGCAGGCCAGGAAGCGGTCTACAAGGCGGACGACAAGTTCGACGTCGTCGTGCTCGACCGCAAGGAAGTGACGTATTCGTACTTCGCCGACCCGATGTACGTGTTCATGGACGCCGACTACAACCAGTTCGAAGTCGAAGCCGAAATGATGGGCGAAGCGCTGAACTACCTCGAAGACGGCATGGCTTGCGAAGTCGTGTTCTACAACGAGAAGGCGATCTCGGTCGAACTGCCGACGGTCCTCGTTCGCGAGATCACCTACACGGAACCGGCAGTCAAGGGCGACACGTCGTCGGGCAAGGTGCTGAAGAACGCCAAGCTCGCAACGGGCTTCGAACTGCAAGTGCCGCTGTTCTGCAACACCGGCGACAAGATCGAAATCGATACGCGCACGAACGAATACCGCAGCCGCGCGTAATCGCCAGCGATGCCCGCATCGAACAAAGCGCCCTTCGGGGCGCTTTTTGTTTGTCCGGCGCCAACAAGCGAGCGCAGGCGAGGCTCATGTAAAGCACAAAATCCACCGGTAAAGATATTCAATTTGTATCATCGGTAACTGTTTTATAGCGCCGGAGAAATAATGCTCGTTACGCGTTCAGCGGGGCATAAAATCAGTTTTTAATCTGACATGCGGCTGCGGCCCCGATGACCGACAGCCCGCCTCTCTTGACTCGACTCGCGTCCACCATGCCACACGCCCTGATTGTCGAAGACGATCCCAACAGTCTGTCCGGCCTCACCGCGCTGCTCGCCGCGGACGGCTTCTCGGTCGACACGGCCACGTCGCTCGCCGAAGCGCGCACGGCGCTCGGCCGCTCGATTCCCGATGTCGTGCTCGTCGACCTGAACCTGCCGGACGGCAGCGGGTTCGACCTGCTCCAGCACCTGCCGCAGCAACAGCCGAACGGCTCGCTGCCCGTCATCGTGCTGACGGGCAATGCGACGGTCGAGAGCGCCATCGAGGGCCTGCGTCACGGTATCTGGGACTACCTGCTGAAGCCGATCAACATTCCGCGCCTGCGCAGCCTGCTCGCGCGGATCCCCCGCCCCTACGAACTGATCGACGAAGTGCAGTCGTTGCGTGCATCGCTGCGCCATCTCGGCCGCTTCGGCGCACTGGTCGGCCGCAGCGACGCGATGCAGCACGTGTACGACATGATCGAGCACAACGCGCGCACCGAAACGGCCGTCCTGTTCTCCGGCGAAGCCGGTACCGGCAAGAAGCTGGCCGCGCGCACGCTGCACGACCTGAGCCGGCGCCGCAAGGGGCCGTTCGTGTCGTTCGACTGCAGGACGATCGCGCAGGCCGGCCGGCACGGCGCATCGCTCGACAGCGTACTGTTCGGCCATGAGCGCGGCGCGTTCGACGGCGCCGAGCGCCGCGAATCGGGCCTGTTCGAGCAGGCCGGCGGCGGCACGCTGTTCCTCGACGAAATCACCGCGCTGCCGCTCGTGCTGCAGGAAGCGCTGCTGCATGCACTCGATTCGCAGAATTTCATGCGGATCGGCGGCACGAGTTCGATCACGAGCGATTTCCGGCTGATCGCGACCACGCGCCGCCCGGCGCGCGAAGCGGTCGCGAACGGTACGCTGCGCGAGGATCTGTGGTTGCGCCTCGACGCGGCGTCGATCACGATGCCGCCGCTGCGCGAGCGCGACGGCGATGCACTCGCGATCGGCGACGCGCTGATCGACGAGCTGAACCGCGAAGCGCGCGCAACCGGCCGCAGCACGACCGACAAGCGCGCGGCACCGGGCTTCGTGCGCGAATGCCTGTCCTACGAATGGCCGGGCAACGTGCGCGAACTGCAGGAACGCGTGCGCTTCGCGTACGACGCATCGGGTGATTTCATCGAGACGCTGCGCGCGGGCGAGCCGAGTTTCTCGGCCGGCGCCGCGCTGAACGGCAGCAGCGTGCAGATCAAGGTCGGCACGCCGCTGTCCGACGTCGAGGATCTGCTGATCCGCGCGACGCTCGATGCGGTCGGCGGTACGCGCCACCGCGCGGCCACGCTGCTCGGCATCAGCCCGAAGACGCTGTACAACAAGCTGCAGCGAATGAAGGTGAACTGAGCGGGCGTCGATGCTTGCAGGCACTGGCGGAGTCAGACCGTTAGTTGCGCCAAGAGCATCACCGTCCCGGCCCGCTTGACTCGTGACGCTACCCGTTTCGCACTTGCAGTAACCCATGAAAAAGCCGCGCAGTTGCGCGGCTTTTTGTTTCGGCGACCGGGGAATGGCACACGTCGCGCCATCCCCTCCCCACTCATGCCAGTGCGCTGCTCAACAACGCCTGCGCCTGCAGGTATTCGGGCTGCGCGATCAGCTTGTCCCACTTCGGTGCCTTGCCGCGCGCGCGCATCCGCTTGAGGCGTCGCACCGACTCGTCCGTTGCCCGCGCCTTCAACCCGTTCAGCACGACCTCGGCCGCGTCCGGCTGGTTGCAGACGAGCACCATGTCGCAGCCGGCAGCGAGCGCGGCGTCGGCCGCCTGCGTGAGCGTACCGCCTTCGCGCGCGGCTTCCATCGACAGGTCGTCGCTGAAGATCGCGCCGGTGAAGCCGAGCCGCCCGCGCAGGATGTCCTGCAGCCACACGCGCGAGAAACCGGCCGGCCGTTTGTCGACCTGCGTGTAGATCACGTGCGCGGGAATCACCGCGGACAGCGACAAGCCGAGCCAGTCGTAAGGCGCGACGTCCTGCTTGAGGATTGCATCGAGCGTGCGGTCGTCGGTCGGCAGCGCGACGTGCGAGTCGGCCTCCGCGAAACCGTGCCCCGGGAAATGCTTGCCGCAGTTCGCCATCCCGGCGAGCGACAGCCCATGGTTCAGGCTCTTCGCGAGCAGCGTGACGACGCGCGCATCGCGATGGAACGCGCGATCGCCGATCACTTTCGAGTGCCCGTAATCGAGGTCGAGCACGGGGGTGAAACTCATGTCGATCCCGCATGCGCGCAATTCCGCGGCCAGGATATAGCCGACGGCCGTCGCGACCTTCGTCGCGAGCAGCACGTCGCGATCCCACAGCTCGCCGAGGCGCCGCATCGCGGGCAGCACGGTGAAGCCGTCGGTGCGGAAACGCTGCACGCGCCCGCCTTCGTGATCGACTGCGATCAGGATGTCTTCGCGCACCGCGCGGATCGAGTCGGTCAGCGCGGTCAGTTGCGCACGGTTCTGGAAGTGCCGCGCGAACAGGATCACGCCGCCGGTATTCGGATGCGCGAGGCGCCGCGCATCGTCGCGCGACAGGGCCGTGCCGACGACGTCGAGCATGACCGGGCCGGGAGTCGTTTTCATCGAATCGGGAATTCCGTCAGGAGGAGGTTCGGGAAACAGGGGCAGGCGCGGCGTCCGTCTCGGCGATCACGAACGACACCGCGTAGTCGCGCTCGTCGCTGACCGTCACGCGTGCCGTGATGCCGCGAGCGGCAAGCCATTCGGCCAGTTCGCCGGACGCGACCACGTACGGCTCGCCGCTCGGGTGATTGAGGGTCTGCAGCGCACGCCACGTCATCGGCCAGTGCATGCCGAGCCCGATCGCCTTCGAGAACGCTTCCTTCGCGGAAAAGCGCGTCGCGAGGAACGCGATGCCGCGCGCCTCGGAGCGGGCGCGGCGCGCATGGAACACGCGCAGCTCGTCGGGGCCCAGCACCTTCTCGGCAAACCGGCCGCCCGTGCGTTCGAGCACGGCCGCGACGCGGCTCACCTGCGCGATGTCGGTACCGATGCCGTAGATCGCCATGTCAGTACGCGCCGGTGTGGCCCGGCTGAGCCGGGTCACGCATGACGTGCGATGCGCAGCGGCCTTTCATCTTCAACGCGCGCCGCCATGCAGCGCGGCAACGCGTGCGGCGACCATGATCGCCTTCATTTCGCGCACCGCGTTGTCCCAGCCCGCGAAAATCGCGTGCGCGACGATCGCATGGCCGATGTTCAGCTCGACGATGCCGTCGATCGCGGCGATCTGCTGCACGTTCGTGTAGTGCAGCCCGTGACCGGCATTGACCTTCAGGCCAAGCTGCGCACCAGCCTGTACGCCCGCGACGATGCGCTCGTATTCGCGCTGCTGCTCGGCTTCGTCGTGCGCTTCGGCATAACGGCCCGTATGCAGCTCGATCACCGGCGCGCCTGCTTCGTGCGCGGCACGGATCTGCGTCTCGTCCGGGTCGATGAACAGCGACACGCGCACGCCCACGTCGGCAAGCTGCTTGCACGCCGCACGCACGGCCTCGAAGCGGCCGGCGACATCGAGCCCGCCTTCGGTCGTCAGTTCCTCGCGCTTCTCGGGCACGAGGCACGCGTCGTGCGGGTGCACTTCGCAGGCGATATCGAGCATCTCGGCCGTCACCGCGCATTCGAGATTCATGCGCGTCTTCAGCAGCGGGCGCAGCTTGCGCACATCCGCATCGACGATGTGGCGGCGATCCTCGCGCAGATGCAGCGTGATCGCGTCGGCGCCGGCTTCCTCGGCGGCGAGCGCCGCGCGGATCGGATCGGGATAGGTCGTGCCGCGCGCATTGCGCAGCGTCGCGACGTGGTCGATGTTCACGCCGAGGTCGATGGCGGTGGGCGTTGTCAGGAAGAAGCTCATAGGTTTTGCAGGTCGATCAGGATCTGGCGCGTGGCAAGCGGCGTACCGCCGAGATAGGTGTTCAGCAGGAAGCGCATCAGCGTCTTGCTTTGCGCAACCGTCTGGGCTCGATGGTAATCGTCCTGCTCCATGTCGAGCAACGTCTGCCCGGAAATGACCGGCCAGTGCGACGGAACTTCGTCGTCCGCGTTGCGCACGCCCCGCTCGGGATCGAACACGTAGCGGCGGTCAGGCTCGACCGCGCGGCGCGCGACCGTGCGGTTCAGCGCCATCGCGTAGCCGGTCTCGCGCAACAGCACGCGCTCGAACGAGCGCAGTACCTGCACCGCGGGCTCGCCGTGGGCGAGGCGCGTGAGGGTCAGCACGTAGTGGTTGAAGAGCGGCGGCTGGGGATCCTCGCGCGCGCAGAATTTCACGAGCAGCTCGTTCGCGTAGAAGCCGCACAGCAGCCCGTCGCCGCCGAGCGGCAGCATCCCGCCGACCCACTCGGCGCCCGTCAGCGTGCGCACCTCGGATTTGCCCGACCACGACAGCAGCAGCGGCTGGAAAGTCTGCAGTACACCGCGCAGCGCGGAGTGCGGGCGCTTCGCGCCCTTCGCGACGAGCGCGAGCCGGCCGTGATCGCGCGTCAGCACGTCGACGATCAGGCTCGTTTCACGATACGGATAACTGTGCAGCACGAACGCCGGCTGCTCGGCGACGCGGAAATCGGACGTGCGAGACGTCGCGCGCCGCGCCTTGCGCGGCGGTTCGGGCGGTGCCGGCAACGGCGCGTCGTTCGCGCCGGCCGTCACCGCGTCTTCGGTCGACGTCAGTGCGTCATTCGTACCCATAGGCACGCAGCCCCGCCTCGTTGTCGGCCCAGCCGCTCTTCACCTTCACGAAGGTCTCGAGGTACACGGGGCCGTCGAACAGCTTCTCCATGTCCATCCGCGCCTCGGTGCTGATCTGCTTGAGCTTCTCGCCCTTCTTGCCGATCACCATCGCCTTGTGCGAATCGCGCTCGACGAGGATCGTCGCGAAGATGCGCTTCAGGCGCCCTTCCTCCTCGAACTTGTCGATCAGCACGGTGCTCGTGTACGGCAGTTCGTCGCCGGTCCAGCGGAACACCTTCTCACGCAGGATTTCGGCGGCGAGGAAACGCGAGCTGCGGTCGGTCAGTTCGTCCTCGCCGTAAATCGGCTCGCCTTCCGGCAGGTACGGCTTGATCGTGTCCAGCAGGCGCTTGATGTCTTCCGGACGCTGCGCCGACAGCGGCACGAGCTCGGTGAATTCGCGCAGCGTGCTCATCTGCTGCATGAACGGGAACAGCGACGCCTTGTCGGTCACGCGGTCGATCTTGTTCGCGATCAGCAGCGTCGGCATGCCGGGCGGGATCAGGTCGAGCACCTTCTGGTCGTCGGGCCCGAAACGGCCGGCCTCGATCACGAACAGGATCACGTCGACCGACGTGAGCGTCGACGTGACCGCGCGGTTCAGCGAACGGTTCAGCGCGGTGCTGTGGCGGGTCTGGAAGCCCGGCGTGTCGACGAACACGAATTGCGCGTCGTCGAACGTATTGATGCCGGTGATGCGGTGGCGGGTCGTCTGCGCCTTGCGCGACGTGATGCTGATCTTCTGGCCGACGAGTGCGTTCATCAACGTCGACTTGCCGACGTTCGGGCGGCCCACGATCGCGATCATGCCGCAACGGAAACCGGTAGGAGCGGGAGTGTTCATATCGTTTGGGAGACAGGTTCGGAAACGGCCGCGCGGCGCGCGGCACGATCGATGGGCAATTCAGTGGTCGGCATCGGCCACGCGCGCCTGCGCGGCAGCGAGGCTCACGCCGCCCGGCGGCGTCTCGGAATCCGGTGCCGCCGTGTCGCGCGTGCGCGCAGCCGTGCGCGAAGCGGAGTCGGTACCGGCGGAAGTCTTGTCGGCGGACGCGGGGGCCGGATCGGAGGCCTGGGCAGCCGGCTTGTCGGCTCCGCGTGCGGCGGGCACGGCTTCGGCGGGTTTCTCCGCGGCCTTGTCGGGTCGCTCGGCCGGCTTCTCTGCCGGCTTTTCGGCAGCCTTGTCGACCGCCGGCTTCGCCGCCCGTTCACCCTTCTCGGCAGCTGCGTCGACATGCGCCGCGCGAATCGCGGCCATCGGCGCCGCGGCCGGCTCATTACCGGTCGCCACGGTTGCCGCGGGCGCTGCACCGGCCGCCCTCGCCTCGCGCGCCGCCGCGCGTTCCTTGCGCTCCGGCGAGCGCAGGTCGAGCGCTTCCTGCACACCCTTCACGCCCGGCACGATTTCGGGTTCGACATGCTTCGACCCGCGCGCGTTTTTCGAGCGCTTCGGCTTGGCGGCCAGCATCGGCGCGGCCGCCATCACCTCGTCGAGCGCCTTCTTCGCGGCGGCCTGCTCGGCCGCGCGCCGGCTCGCACCGGAGCCCGACACCTTCACGTCGAGCTTCGGCACCGTGCATTCGACTTCGAATTGCTGATTGTGCGCCGCACCATGCGTGGCGACCACCGTGTAAGTCGGCAGCGCGATCTTGTGCCCCTGCAGGTATTCCTGCAGCAGCGTCTTCGCGTCCTTGCCGAGCGTGCGCGGATCGATGTGGTCGAGAATCGGGATATAGAGGCGCTTGATGACCCCTTGGGCGGCTTCGAAGCCGCCATCGAGGAACACGGCCCCGATGATGGCTTCGAACGCGTCCGCGAGGATCGACGGGCGGCGGAACCCGCCGCTGCGCAACTCGCCCTCGCCCAGCCGCAGGCCGTCCGAGATATTCAGGGCCTGAGCAATTTCGTACAGCGACTGCTGTTTGACGAGGTTGGCGCGTACGCGCGACAGATCGCCTTCGTCCAGCTTGCTGAAACGCTGGAACAAAAGGGCAGCCACCGCGCAATTCAGAACGGAATCGCCGAGAAACTCGAGCCGTTCGTTGTGCGTGGCACTGTGACTGCGATGGGTCAAAGCCTGGCGCAACAATTCCGCATTGCGAAATTCGTAGCGCAGCCGGCTTTCCAACTGGGATAAGGGCATGTGCAGGAGTATAACGCGGGCGCCGGTCGGGCCGAAACGGCACGGCCGGACGCGAAAAGGCGTGACGAGGCGGTGTTACCGCCGGTTCTTAAAGTAGTTCGGCAATACGCGACGCGGCCCGTGCGTCGCGTATTGCGAGTGACCCGGATGCGATCAGTTGAAGGAACCGATGCGCTTGAGGTCGCTGAAGTTCATCCAGATGAAGAACGCGCGGCCGACGATGTTCTGGTCCGGCACGAAACCCCAGTAGCGGCTGTCCGCACTGTTGTCGCGGTTGTCGCCCATCATGAAGTAGTGACCGGGCGGCACCTTGCAGATCACGCCGCGGCTGTTGTACGTGCAGTTGTCGCGAAACGGATAGTCGTATGCGCCCATCACGAACGGCGGCACGGCCGGGTTGTTGAGGATCGCGTTCTTCTTGTTGCCGATCGTTTCCTCGAACTGCTTCGCGTAATTCTGGCGCTCGTCGTCGAAGAAATCGGGCAGCGGCGTTTCGGGCACCGGCTGGCCGTTGATCGTGAGCTGCTTGTCCTGGTATGCGACGGTATCACCCGGCAGGCCGATCACGCGCTTGATGTAGTCGACCGACTCGTCCTTCGGATAGCGGAACACGACGACGTCGCCGCGCGACAGCGGGCTGCCCTGCGTGATCTTCGTGTTCGTCACCGGCAGGCGCAGCCCGTATTCGAACTTGTTGACGAGGATGAAGTCGCCGACGAGCAGCGTCGGCACCATCGAGCCCGACGGAATCTTGAACGGCTCGACGACGAACGAACGCACGACGAACACCGCCAGGATCACCGGAAAGAAGCTCGCGGTGTACTCGAGCCACCACGGCTGGCGCAGCTTTTCGTCGCGCAGCTTCGAACGCGTCTGCACCGCGTTTTCATCCGCGAAACGCTTGTCGATGCGCGACTGCTGGCGATCGAACTCCTCGATCGCCGAGTCGGCCGCCTTGCGTCGCTGCGGCAGGAACACCAGTTTGTCCAGCACCCACGCTACGCCCGTCAAGATGACGAGCACAAAAAGAATCAGCGCAAAATTCATAAAAGGAACAGTCCTGTTATTTGTCTTCGACGCGCAAGATCGCAAGGAACGCTTCCTGCGGGATCTCGACCGAACCCACCTGCTTCATCCGTTTCTTGCCTTCCTTCTGCTTTTCGAGCAGTTTCTTCTTTCGCGTGATGTCGCCGCCGTAGCACTTCGCAAGCACGTTCTTGCGCAGCGCCTTGATGTTCTCGCGCGCGACGATGTGCGCGCCGATCGCGGCCTGGATCGCCACGTCGTACATCTGGCGCGGGATGATCTCGCGCATCTTCGCGGCCACTTCGCGGCCGCGGTATTGCGACTGCGAGCGGTGCACGATGATCGACAGCGCATCGACCTTGTCGCCGTTGATCAGCATGTCGACCTTCACGACGTCCGACGAACGGTATTCCTTGAACTCGTAGTCCATCGACGCGTAGCCGCGCGACACCGACTTCAGGCGATCGAAGAAGTCGAGCACGATCTCGGCCATCGGGATCTCGTACGTGAGCTGCACCTGGCGGCCGTGATACTGCATGTTGATCTGCGAGCCGCGCTTCTGCTCGCACAGCGTGATCACCGAGCCCACGTAGTCCTGCGGCATGTACAGGTTCACGGTGACGATCGGCTCGCGCACCTCGGCAATGCGGCCGGGCTCCGGCATCTTCGCCGGGTTCTCGACCATGATCGTCGAGCCGTCGCTCTGCACGACCTCGTAGACGACCGTCGGTGCGGTCGTGATGAGATCCATGTCGAACTCGCGCTCGAGCCGCTCCTGCACGATTTCCATGTGCAGCAGCCCGAGGAAGCCGCAGCGGAAACCGAAACCGAGCGCCTGCGACACTTCCGGCTCGTACTGCAGCGACGCGTCGTTCAGCTTCAGCTTCTCGAGCGATTCGCGCAGCGCGTCGTACTGGTTCGCTTCAACCGGATACAGCCCCGCGAACACCTGCGGCTTCACTTCCTTGAAGCCCGGCAGCGGCTCGGCGGCAGCCTTGGTCGCATGCGTGACGGTATCGCCGACCTTCGCGGCCGTCAGTTCCTTGATGCCGGCGATGATGAAGCCGACCTGCCCGGCCGACAGCGATTCGAGATTGCGCGATTTCGGCGTGAACACGCCGACGTGCTCGACCGGATACTGCGCGCCGGTCGCCATCATCTTGATCTTGTCCTTCGGACGCAGCGTGCCGTTGACGATGCGCACCAGCATCACGACGCCGACGTAGTTGTCGAACCACGAGTCGATGATCAGCGCCTGCAGCGGCGCGGCCGGATCGCCCTTCGGCGGCGGCACCTTCGCGATCAGCGCTTCGAGGACGTCCTCGACGCCGAGCCCCGTCTTCGCGCTACAGCGCGTCGCGTCGGTCGCGTCGATGCCGATCACGTCCTCGATCTCCTCGATCGCGTTCTCGGGGTTCGCGGCCGGCAGGTCGATCTTGTTCAGCACGGGAACGACCTCGACGCCGAGCTCGATCGCCGTATAGCAGTTCGCGACCGTCTGCGCCTCGACGCCCTGGCTCGCATCGACGACCAGCAGCGCGCCTTCGCACGCGGACAGCGAACGGCTGACTTCGTACGAGAAGTCGACGTGCCCCGGCGTGTCGATCAGGTTCAGGTTGTAGACCTTGCCGTCGCGCGCGCGATAGGACAGCGCGGCTGTCTGCGCCTTGATCGTGATGCCGCGCTCGCGCTCGATATCCATCGAGTCGAGCACCTGCGCTTCCATTTCACGGTCGGCGAGGCCGCCGCATACCTGGATGATGCGATCCGCGAGCGTCGACTTGCCATGGTCGATGTGCGCGATGATCGAGAAATTGCGAATATGATCCATTCAGTGCCGATCAAGCGAAAAAGGCGCGCTCGACGACCGCTGAGCACGCCTTGTGTAAGTCGGTGAAAAAACGGCTTATTTTAGCCGAAAAGGCCTTCGCCGGGCGGTATTTCCAACGCCGGCCCGCGCGGCACCCTGCCGGGGCCACCCGCCGGGCATAGCCCGGTACCAGGCGCCGCCGCAAGGCAGCAGCCCGGCTTCAGCGCCGGGCCGCGAGCGCGTCGTGCACCTTCGCGGCGTCGAACCGGTGGCGGCACACTTCCGCACCGTCCAGCAACAGCACGGGCACGTCCTCGTCGTAGCGGGCGACGAGTGCCGCATCGGTATCGATGTCGATGTAATCGACCGCAACGCCGAATTCGGCCGCCACCGGCGCCAGTGCGTCGCGCATGTCGTCGCACAGGTGGCACCAGCCGCGGCCGTAGAGCGTGAACATCGGCGCGTTATTTCTGGCGCGGCCGCACGGGCACGAACTGCGTGTTGTCGCCGCGCCGCACGAGTACCGCGACCGCCTTTTGCGGATCGAGCTGCGCGGTCACTTCGGCGAACTGCTTCGCGTTCGTGATGTCGGTGTCGCCGACACGCAGCACGATGTCGCCGCGCTGCAGGCCCGCACGCGCGGCCGGGCCGTCGACGCCGTCGATCTGCACGCCGTTCTTCAGCTTCAGCGTCTTCATCTGCTCCGCCGTCAGGTCGCTGACCGTCAGACCGAGCGAGTTGGCCTGGCGCGGCTTCTGCGGCGCGTTCTTGCGCTGCTCGGCCTTCGCCGTCGATTCGGCCGGCGTTTCCGCGATCGTGATCGGCAGATCGCGTGCCTGACCCTTGCGCCACACGCTGACCGTCGCCTTCGTGCCCGGCTTCGTGTCGCCGACCATGCGCGGCAGATCCGACGCCGTGTCGACCGAACGGCCATTGAACTTCAGGATAATGTCGCCCGGCTGGATGCCCGCCTTGTCGGCCGGGCCGCCCGGCTCGACGCTGCTGACGAGCGCGCCCTCCGCCTTCGGCAGCCCGATCGAATCGGCCACGTCCTTCGTCACTTCGCCGATCGCCACCGCGATCCGGCCGCGCGTGACCTTGCCCGTCGCCTTCAGCTGGTCGGCCACGCGCATCGCCTCGTCGATCGGAATCGCGAACGAGATGCCTATGAAGCCGCCGGTACGGCTGTAGATCTGCGAGTTGATGCCGATCACCTCGCCCTGCATGTTGATCAGCGGGCCGCCCGAGTTGCCGGGGTTCACGGCGACGTCGGTCTGGATGAACGGCAGGTAGTCGCCCGTGTTGCGGCTCTTCGAGCTGACGATGCCGGCCGTCACCGTGTTGTCGAGGCCGAACGGCGAACCGATCGCGACGACCCACTCGCCGACACGCACCTTGTTCGAATCGCCGATCGCGACGACCGGCAGGTTCGACGCCTGGATCTTGACGACCGCGACGTCCGTGCGATCGTCGACGCCGATCAGCTTCGCCTTGAATTCGCGCTTGTCGGTCAGCGTCACGTAGATGGTGTCCGCATCGTCGACGACGTGCGCATTGGTCATCACGTAACCGTCGGCCGACACGATGAAACCCGAGCCGACGCCGCGATTCTGTTCGGTGTCGGGCGGATTGTCCGGCGCCGGCGCGTTCTTCGGGTTGCCGCCGCCATTGCCGCCACCGTTGCCGGGCGCCTGCGGCAGCGGAATGCCGAAGAAGCGCCGGAAGAATTCCGACATGTCGCCGTTGTCGAAGCCCGGCGGGAGCATCCCGCGCGGGCCGCTGCTCGTCGGTACGTTGGCGGTGGTCCGGATGTTCACGACGGCCGGCCCGACCTTTTCGACCAGATCGGCGAAGTCGGGCAGGCTGGCAGCGGGAGCCGTCACCGCGACCGCGGTATGTGGCACGAGCGGCAGGCAGGCAGACAGCGCCGCCGCCGCGAGCCATTTGCGCAGCGTGAGTTTCATCATGTCGGAAGCCGTAGCGTTACTTGGAAGCCTTGTATTCTATGGCAGACGCGAACTGCTGCAACGTAGCCGGCGGCACTTCGCCGAGCACGGTGATCCAGTAGTCGCCGCGGCGCTTCACGAGAACGTTCGTTGCACCGGTGCTGCCCGCGCCTTCCTTGCGCGTATTCTTTTCGGCCGGCTCGATGAAAACCGAGATCGTCGCGAGACCGTCGGTGAAGACGGCCTGATCGACCGGAATCGGCGGCTCACCCGCGTCGCGCGCGGCCATCGGCCGACGCACTTCGCGAATCTTCTGGAAACCGGCAACACTCGGTGCGAGTTGCCAGCCCTGCGCTTCCATGTCGACCGTCGCGACCGGCGGGCGTACGACCGTCCAGCCGCTCAGGTTGCGCATGCCGGCCGCGATCGCGGCCTTGTCGCCGCTTGCGCCGCCCGTCTGCAATTGCGAGAAAGCGATCTGCTCGAGCACATGATCGTTCGCATCGAGCGTCTGCGAACGCAGCAGCAGCCCCGTGCGCGCGTCGGCCCACAGCTTGTACGTGAAGCGGTATGCGTCCTTCGGCACGAGCTCGACGACCTGCGCGTCGATCCCCGCGACGCGATCCTTGCCGAGCGACTTCGCGTCGTAGACGGACATCACGTGCTCGCCGCTCGCGCCGAGCAGCGCGGGGAACGAGTCGCGCGTCTGACGGCGCTCGACCACGCACAGCTTGCGCTCGGGTACGAACGTGTACAGCTCGTCGTTGTGGCGCAGCAGCTTGCGCGGCTTGCCGTCGAGCGTCTCGATGCGCTCGAACTCGCCGTCGCGGGACGCGACGTGCGCAATGCGCGACGACTGCACATACCCGCCCCGCTGATAGACGAACGTGCCTTCGTAGCTCTGCTGCTGCGCCGCTTGCTGGACGCGGTCGAGCCAGTCCGCGGCACCCTTGCGGGTCGCGACGGGATCGTCCGGTTGCTGGGCGCTGGCGGGAAGGGATTGAACGGACAACAGGGCGGCTGCGCAAAGCAGGAGGGCCGGCAGCCGCTTCCATCCGGAGATGGCTTGATTCAACTGCAATGTCCGCATCGGGTTTATTGGCCTGGCGTGGTGGTCACGGCAGCGCGGATCAGCGGCATCGAACCCGTGACGACGGGCTGCTGCGCGAATTGCTGGTGCGCTTCAAGGTATTGGTCGAGGCTGGCGTCGCGGATTATGTTGACGTCCTGCAGCCCCGGCTGGGCCGATGCCTGCGCAACCGTCACGCGCTGCAGGTTGCCGCCTTGCGGCGCACCGGCCGACGCGACCTGGACGGCGCCCGGGGCACCGGCCGTCTGCATTTGCGGGACGACGATCCACGTCAGCGTGGCCGCCGCGGCGGCAACCGCGAACGCGGGCACGACGCGCCGGCGCAGCGACAGCAGCTTGCGCGCGACCGGCGCGGCCGCCGGCGCGAGCAGGTGCGGCTCGCTTTCGAGCGCAGCCGACATGCGCGCGGTGAACGCGACGCTCAGCGCGGGCGACAGCGCCAGTTCGTCCGAGCGCAGCGCATCGCCGATCAGGTGGTAATGGGCCCACGCAGCGCGATCCGCGCGGTTGAGCTCAGCCAGAAACTGCCCGTTGTCCGGGCCATCGAACATTTCGCCGTCGACCAGCGCGGAAAGGCGCTCGCCGCGCGAGCACGCTTGCGACTGCGTATTGACCGACCCCATGATGCTCCCCATCTTGCACACCCCGTCGTGACTTCACGACTCTAACCGTAACTAGACCCCGACCCGCGTCGCTCCGCCTGTCGCGCTTACCAGCGCTTGCCTTCGGGCGTATCGAGCAGCGGACGCAATTTGGCAGCAATTGCCTCGCGTGCACGGAAGATCCGCGACCGGACCGTCCCGATCGGACAGCCCATCATTTCCGCGATCTCTTCGTAGCTCAGGCCCTCGATCTCGCGCAGCGTAATTGCCTGGCGCAGTTCCTCGGGCAGCAGAGCCATGGCAGCGTTGACCGTCTCGGCAATCTGCTTGCTCATCAACATCGACTCAGGCGTGTTGATATCCCTTAGTTGGTCTGCGTCGGAGAAAGTTTCCGCTTCCTCCGCATCGGCCTCGGTCGAGGTCGGCGCCCGGCGGCCTTGCGTCGCAAGGTAGTTCTTCGCCGTGTTGACGGCAATTCGGTACAACCACGTATAGAACGCCGATTCGCCGCGGAATTGCGGCAGCGCACGATACGCCTTGATGAACGCGTCCTGGGCCACATCCTCGACCTCGGCGGGATCACGCACGAGGCGCGAGATCAGCCGAATGATCTTGCGGTGGTATTTGGAGACCAGGAGTTCGAACGCCGCCTTGTCGCCCTTCTGTACGCGTTCGACCAGAGCCTGATCGATTTCTTTTTCACTCACCTGACAAATCCGTTAACTAGGGATGCAACGCGGAGCGTCATTGTAACGTTCCCGCGCCGGACGCTGGTTACGGTACGTAACCGCGCCGCCGTCATGCCCGCCCCGCCGCGCCCGCCGTCTTCGCCAGCACGGAAAGCGCGCTGAACGATGCGGCGTCGAGCGCATCGGCCGGAATCAGCAGCGGCCGGGCTCGCCGGGCACCCTGCCCGACCGACAGCACCAGCAGCAGGCTGCTCCAGTGCGCATGCCCCGTCACGCGGCCACGGGCCAGCAGGCGCCCGGTGCGGCCGAACGCCGCGATTTCCCCGAACGCGTCGATTCGCAGCTCGGCCGGCAGCCGGCGGGCACAGGCCCGTGCGGCGCATACGGCCAGCAGCGCGGCCGTCACGGCCGACACGCATGCGCCCGCGGCAGCGCCCGCGCGCGGCGCCCAGAACAGGTAGGCCGACGCGGCAGCCGACGCGACGAACGCGGCCAGCACGACATATGACACGGCCGAGGCCCGCAACGCAAAGCGCTGCGGACGCCCGGCCGGCGCATCGAATGGACTCGTCAAGTGACTGCGGCGTCAGACGCGCTTGAACACCAGCGTGCCGTTGGTACCGCCGAAGCCGAAGTTGTTCTTCACGGCCACGTCGATCTTCATGTCACGTGCGGTATTCGCGCAGTAATCGAGATCGCACTCGGGGTCCTGGTTGAAGATGTTGATGGTCGGCGGCGACACGTTGTTGTGCAGCGCGAGCACCGTGAACACCGACTCGAGGCCGCCCGCGCCGCCCAGCAGGTGGCCCGTCATCGACTTCGTCGAGTTCACGACGATCTTGTACGCATGCTCGCCGAAGGCCGCCTTCACCGCGTCGGACTCGTTCTTGTCGCCCAGCGGCGTCGACGTGCCATGCGCGTTCAGGTACTGGACCTCGTCCGCGTTCACGCCGGCGTCGCGCAGTGCCGCGACCATGCAGCGGCGCGGGCCGTCCATGTTCGGCGCGGTCATGTGGTACGCATCGCCCGTCATGCCGAAACCCGAGACTTCCGCGTAGATCTTCGCACCGCGTGCCTTCGCCGATTCGTATTCCTCGAGCACCATCACGCCCGCACCTTCGCCCAGCACGAAGCCGTCGCGGTCCTTGTCCCACGGTCGGGACGCGGTGGCCGGATCGTCGTTGCGGGTCGACAGCGCACGCGCTGCCGCGAAACCGCCGATGCCGAGCGGCGACACCGTCGATTCGGCGCCGCCCGCGACCATCACGTCGGCGTCGCCGGCCTGGATCAGGCGTGCCGCGAGGCCGATGCTGTGCAGGCCGGTCGTGCAGGCCGTGACGGCCGCGAGGTTCGGGCCCTTCAGGCCGAACATGATGCTCAGGTGACCCGAGATCATGTTGATGATCGAACCCGGCACGAAGAACGGCGAAATCCGGCGCGCGCCGCGATCGACGTAGGTCTGGTGCGTATCTTCGATCATCGGCAGGCCGCCGATGCCGGAACCGACCAGCACGCCGATGCGCTCCGCATTGGTTTCGTTCACTTCCAGCCCGCTGTCCTTGATGGCCTGGACACCGGCGGCGATGCCGTAATGGATGAACGTATCCATGTTCCGGGCTTCCTTCGCCGGGATGTACTCCTCGGCGCTGAACCCCTTCACTTCGCCCGCGAAATGGACGGCGAGGTTCGACGGGTCGAACTTCGTGACGGTGGCAATGCCGGACTTGCCGGCGACGAGATTGGCCCAGCCGTCGGCAACATTATTGCCAACAGGCGAAATCAGCCCCAGGCCTGTAACAACAACACGACGGCGGCTCACGGTAACCTCTTTTCCATTATTGGATGACAAAAACAAAAGCCACAGTGGCCACAGGAACCAGCCCTGCGAGCCCTGTGGCTGTTAGTCCGTCCGGCGCGAGGCCGGCAGGATGGCGCGTCAATCGCGAAGATCGCGGCGACGTGGCGGACAAGCGCGAAAGGCGCCTGTTACGCCTTGACGTTTGCGCGAGCGTAGTCGATCGCTTGCTGAACGGTCGTGATCTTCTCTGCTTCTTCGTCCGGGATTTCCATGCCGAACTCGTCTTCGAGAGCCATCACCAGTTCGACGGTGTCGAGCGAGTCGGCGCCCAGGTCGTTCACGAACGAAGCTTCGTTCTTGATCTCGGCTTCCGCGACGCCCAGTTGTTCAGCGACGATCTTCTTGACACGTTGTTCGATGTTGTCCATTACCCCTCCGAGGGAAAGTTCAGATTTACAAGTGCGCGCATTTTATCAGGTTTGCTGACGCCAAAACGCGCGTTGGCTTGATGGTCGATCAAGCGCCGATCCGCCTGAAAAACGGGATACGGCGCGGATGGTAAACGAAAATCGTTACGACATGTACATGCCGCCGTTCACGTGCAGCGTCGTACCGGTGATGTAACCGGCCTGCGGCGATGCGAGGAACGCGACGGCGTGGGCAATGTCTTCCGGGCTGCCGAGGCGGCCGAGCGGAATCTGGGTCTTGAGCGCGGCCTGCTGTTCTTCCGGCAGCGTCTTCGTCATGTCGGTATCGATGAAGCCCGGCGCCACACAGTTCACGGTGATGCCGCGGCTGCCGATTTCACGTGCGAGCGCACGGGTCATGCCCGCGACACCCGCCTTCGCCGCTGCATAGTTGACCTGACCCGGGTTACCGGCCGAGCCGACCACCGACGTGATGTTGATGATGCGGCCGCCACGCGCCTTCATCATCGGGCGCAGCACCGCGCGCGACAGGCGGAACACCGACTTCAGGTTGGTGTCGATCACCGCGTCCCAGTCCTCGTCCTTCATCCGCATCGCGAGCTGGTCCTGCGTGATGCCCGCGTTGTTGACGAGCACGTTCAGCGCGCCGAATTCCTTCACGGTCGCGTCGATCAGCGCCTCGGCGGCTGCCGCGTCGTTGACGTTCAGCACCGCACCGCGACCCGTGACGCCCGCTTCCGCGAACGCCGCGGTGATCGCAGCGGCGCCCGACTCACTCGTCGCCGTGCCGATCACCGTCGCGCCCAGGCGCGCGAGTTCGAGCGCGATCGAACGGCCGATGCCGCGCGATGCGCCGGTAACGATCGCAACCTGTTTATCGAGAGTCTTGTCCATGAATCGAATATCCGTCTCTTGAGAAAAGGCGCCGCGTCAGGCGGTCACCAGCTTGAGCGCTTCGTCGAGCGACGCCGGATCGAACACCGACGCACCCGTCAGGTTGCCGTCGATGCGCTTCGTCAGGCCGGCGAGCACCTTGCCCGGACCGCATTCGATCACGTGCGTGACGCCCGTGCCTGCGATGTGCTGCACGCACTCGACCCAGCGCACCGGGCCCGCGGCCTGGCGCACCAGTGCGTCCTTGATCGCAGCCGGATCGCTGACCACGGCGACGTCGATGTTGTTGACGACCGGAATCTGCGGCGCCTTCACGTCGACGTTCGCGAGGTAGTCGCGCAACTGATCCGACGCCGGCTTGAGCAGCGACGAATGGAACGGCGCCGACACCGGCAGCGGCAGCGCGCGCTTCGCGCCCTTCGCCTTCGCGATCTCGCAGGCCTTTTCGACCGCAGCCTTGTTGCCTGCGATAACGACCTGCGCGGGTGCATTGAAGTTCACTGCCTCGACGACACCCGCTTCCGCGGCTTCCGCGCATACCGCACGCACCGTGTCGTCATCGAGACCCAGGATCGCGGCCATGCCGCCCTGGCCGACCGGCACGGCCGTCTGCATCGCCTGCGCGCGAAAACGCACGAGCGGCACGGCATCCTTGAACGCGAGCGCGCCGGCAGCGACGAGCGCCGTGTATTCGCCGAGGCTGTGTCCGGCGACGATCGACGGCGCCGGGCCGCCCGCCTGCTGCCACGCGCGATAGCACGCGTAGGCCGCGGTCAGCATCACGGGCTGCGTGTTGGTGGTGAGGTTCAGCTCTTCGGCCGGGCCTTCGGCGATCAGCTTGCCGAGATCCTGATTGAGTGCATCGGACGCTTCCTGGAGCGTCTCGCGCACGACGGCCAGATCGGCGAATGCGTTGAGCATGCCGACCGCCTGCGAGCCCTGCCCCGGAAATACGAATGCAAATTTCATATCGTCCCCAATTGAATCGATTCGGACGGCGCGCACGAATGGCGCGCCGGTGGGATCCGCGCGCAGCCGTCGCGCGCCGCGGATCAGTAGCGGAAGACCGACGCGCCCCAGGTGAAGCCGCCGCCGACGCCTTCGATCAGCACGTGCTGGCCGCGCTGGATGCGACCGTCGCGCACCGCGGCGTCGAGCGCCAGCGGAATCGACGCGGCCGACGTGTTGCCGTGCTGGTCGACCGTCACGACCATGCGCTCCTGCGGCAGGCCGAGCTTGCGGCAGGTGCTGGTCATGATGCGGATGTTGGCCTGGTGCGGAATCAGCCAGTCGATCTGCTCGGGCGCGAGATTCGCCTTCGCGAGCGCTTCGATCGCGACCTTTTCGAGCACGTTGACCGCGAGCTTGAACACGGCCTGCCCGTCCATGTGCAGGAACGCGCTGCCGTCGATCACGCCGCGATTGACGTTGCCCGGCGTGCACAGGATGTTCGAGTAGCTGCCGTCCGCGTGCAGCGCGCTGCCGAGCACGCCCGGCTCTTCCGACGCGGACAGGATCACCGCGCCCGCGCCGTCGCCGAACAGCACACAGGTCGTGCGGTCCTTGAAGTCGAGAATGCGCGAGAACGTCTCCGCACCCACCACGAGCGCGGTGCGGTGCTGGCCGCTGCGGATGAAGCTGTCGGCGGTCGCCATCGCGTACGCGAAGCCCGAACACACGGCCTGTACGTCGAAGGCCGCGCCGCCGTTCTTGATGCCGAGCTTGTTCTGCAGCAGGCACGCGGTGCTCGGGAACACGAAATCGGGGGTCGAAGTCGCGACGATGATCAGGTCGATCGACTGCGGATCGATGCCGGCGGCCTCGATCGCGCGACGCGACGCCTCGAGCGCGAGGTCGCTGGTCGTGACGTCCGGTGCGGCGAAATGGCGCGCATGGATGCCCGTGCGCGCAACGATCCATTCATCGCTCGTCTCGATGCCTTCCTTCGCAAGTCGATCGGTCAACTGCTGGTTCGTGACGCGGTCAGGCGGCAGGTAGCTGCCCGTGCCGAGCACGCGGGAATAGAGAGTCGATTGGGCCATTTATGCTTTAGAGGATTGCGCAGCGGAAGGTTCGGCGTGATGGCCTGCGGCGGGGCTTGCATGGCCCGCGCCGCCCGCGTTGTGTTCGCCGTCGCCGAGCGACACCGAATTATCCGCCATCGCACGCGTGAGGCGCTCCAGCACGCCGTTTTTGACGGCATCATACCCGCGTTTGATTGCCCACTCAAACGCGTAGGCATCGGCCGAACCATGGCTCTTGATCACGAGGCTCTTCAGCCCCAGCAGCGCCGCGCCGTTGTACTGACGGTGATCGACGCGCTTCTTGAAACGCATCAGCACCGGCAGCGCGAGCAGCGCCATCAGCTTCGACATCAGCGAACGGCCGAACTCCTCGCGGATGATGTCCGACAGCATCTGCGCGAGCCCTTCGGACGTCTTCAGCGCGACGTTGCCGACGAAGCCGTCGCACACGATCACGTCGACCGTGCCCTTGTAGATGTCGTTGCCTTCCACGTTGCCGCGGAAATTGAGCGTGCTGGCGCGCAGCAGTTCGCCTGCGCGCTTGATCGTCTCGTTGCCCTTGATGACCTCTTCGCCGATGTTCAGCAGGCCGATCGTCGGGCGCTCCTTGCCTTCGAGCGCGGCCACGAGCGCGTGCCCCATTTCCGCGAACTGCAGCAGGTGCTGCGGTTCGCAGTCGACGTTCGCGCCGAGGTCCAGCATCATCGTGTAGCCGGTCGGGTTCGGCAGCGCGAACGCGATCGCGGGCCGCTCGATGCCGGGCAACGTCTTGAGTACGTAACGGGAAACGGCCATCAGCGCGCCGGTATTGCCGGCGGAGATGCAGGCCTGCGCCGCGCCTTCCTTGACGTGGTTGAGTGCGACGCGCATCGAAGAATCCTTCTTCTTGCGCAGCGCCACTTCGACAGGATCGTCCATCGCCACGACTTCGGTGGCGGGAACGATGGTCAGCGCGGGATCGTCGAGGGCTTTCAGCTTTTTCAGCTGAGCGCGGATCGCGCTTTCGATGCCGACGAGCATCAGGTGCGCATCGGGATGCGCGCGGACGAACTTGACTGCCGCGGGAACGGTCACGGACGGGCCGTGGTCGCCTCCCATGCAATCGATTGTGAGCTTTACGGTCATGGAATGCGACGAATTTCAGGCACAAAAAAGCGGCAGTTGAATGCCGCCTTTTTGTTGAGCCAGGAAAGTGTCAAGCGAACCAGTTGTCACGCGAACGGCAAACGTAGCGCGCAACGCGTGACTTGACGCTTAGTCGTTCTTCGTCTTGACGACTTTCTTGCCGCGGTAGTAGCCGTTCGGGCTGACGTGGTGACGCAGGTGCACTTCACCCGTGCTCGGCTCGACTGCCAGCGGCGCTGCCGTCAGGAAATCGTGCGAACGATGCATGCCGCGCTTCGACGGCGACTTCTTGTTTTGCTGGACTGCCATGACTAACTCCTAAATAATTTTCCGGATTCTAACACAGCCCGATCCGGCGCTTAACTACCCTGGCCCAAAGCCTTTACGCCTTCCCGCGCCACAACTGCTTAGTGTTTCTTGGTGCCGTCACCGCCCTTCTTCAGCGCTTCCAGCGCTGCGAACGGATTCGGCCGTTTGCCTTCGTCCCCGGCTTCGTCGGACTCCTCGTCCGCCTCTTCCGCGGGACCGCTCGCACCCGACACGAGGCTTTCGTGAACTGCCGGGCAAACCTCGTGCTTGGGCACGAGCGGCAACGAAAGCAGCAATTCCTCTTCGATCAAGTCGACGAGATCGAACTGGCGTGAGCCCACGATCACATCGGCTTCATCGTCGTCGAGCGGAAATTCTTCAGCTTCTTCTTCGGTCGCGACGACCCGGTACGTCATGTCGACGTCGAACGTCTGGTCGTACGGGGTCATGCAGCGCTGGCACGTGAGCCACGCATGACCGTGCACCGCGAGGCGCAGATACGGCTGCTGCCCGTCGGCGCCGTCGTCCTGCAACTCCTTCTGGGTGAACCCTTCCGCCTGCCATGTGAAGACCGTGTCGCGATCTGGCGCGTCCGCAGGCACTTCGTTTAACATGCGCGGCAGTTGCGAGAGGTGCACCGCGCCTGCTGCCTGCCGCCCGCTGCGGGCGAACTCGAACAGGTCCACTGCATGCGGATCAAGTGGCGCCGCAGCAGGTTTGCCAGAAGAAGTGTTCATGTGCGCTCCTGCCTACAGGCTGACTTGCGGATCCGACTTGGTGCCGCTCGCGTACGGGTGACCGTACTTTACTTCCGAAGACCCGGCAGGCGCCACCACAACGGAAGCCTGCCGACGAAAAGCGGGAAAGCATACCTGTTTTACCTTTTGCAGTCAATCACTTAAGCTTGCGTCCGCAGCAACGCTGCGCAACACCCGACGACTCACCGATCCCACCGACCATGCCGGATACCGTTTGCCGCCCGCCGCGGCTGATTCTTGCCTCCAGTTCACGCTACCGCCGCGCGCTCCTCGAGCGCCTCGGCATCCCCTTCGACGTCGTGTCGCCCGACCTCGACGAAACCCCGCACGACGGCGAGACGCCGGCCGCGACCGCACTGCGCCTTGCAGGCGCGAAAGCGCGCGCCGTCGCCGCGACGATCGACGCGCCGGACGGCGTGCTCGTGATCGGGTCCGACCAGGTCGCGACCTTCGACGGGCTCCAGATCGGCAAGCCGGGCACGCATGAGCGCGCGCTCGCGCAACTCGTGTCGATGCAGGGCCGCGAAGTCGAATTCCACAGCGCGCTCTGCCTGTATGACAGCCGCACGGGCGAAGCGCAGGTCGAGGACGTCGTCACGCGCGTGCGTTTCCGCTCGCTGCCCGAGGCCGAACTCGATGCGTACCTGCGCGCGGAAACGCCGTACGACGTCGCCGGCAGCGCCAAGTCGGAAGGACTCGGCATCGCGCTGCTCGACGCGATCGACTCGAACGACCCGACGGCACTCGTCGGCCTGCCGCTGATCGCGCTCACGCGGATGCTGCGCGCCGCCGAATATCCACTGTTTGCAACCACCCGTGGAGACCGCGCATGACGGCCGGCACGCTCTATCTCGTTCCGAACACGCTCGGCGAAGGCGACGAATCGATGCTCGCGGCGGTCCTGCCCGCGGCCGTGCAGGCACGCGCCGGCACGCTCGGCTATTACATCGGCGAGAACGCGAAGACGACGCGCGCGTTTCTGAAGAAAATCGGCACGACGCGCCCGATCCAGGAAATCGAGATCAGCGAACTGAACGTCAATACGCCGGCCGGCCAGATCGACCGGCTGCTCGCACCCGTGCTGGCCGGCGCGGATGCCGGCCTCGTATCCGAAGCCGGCTGCCCGGCCGTCGCCGATCCCGGCGCCTTGCTGGTGCGCCGCGCACACGAGCGCGGCGTGAAGGTCGTGCCGCTCGTCGGGCCGAGCTCGATCCTGCTCGCGCTGATGGCATCGGGCCTGAACGGCCAGAGCTTCGCGTTCAACGGCTACCTGCCGGTCGACGCGGCCGCGCGCGCGAAGCGCCTGCGCGAACTCGAGCAGCTGTCACGCAAGGCGCGCCAGACGCAGATCTTCATCGAAACGCCGTACCGGAATCAGGCGATGCTCGACACGCTCGTCGCGACCTGCGCACCGTCCACGCAGATCTGCGTCGCGGCCGACCTGACCCTCGCGACCGAGACGATCGCGAGCCGCACCGTAACGGACTGGAAAAAGGCGCCTGCGCCGAATCTGCACAAGCGCCCTGCGATCTTCCTGCTGCTGGCGAACTGAAGCCGCGACCGGTGGCTGCCCGGCAGCCGATCGGCGGGCCATCGCGGCCCACCCGCTTCCGTCAGCGCAGGCTGACCGCCGCGCCGCCGGCCGTCAGCGCCTTCATCGCGGCGCCGCCGACGGCCGCGCCGAACTTGCGCGCGACACGGTTCGTCAGGCTTTCCTTCACCGTATAGTCGACGAGATCGGGCGCCTTCAGCACGTCGCGCGCGACCGTGTCGGTCGTGCCGAAGCCGTCGGCGAGCCCGAGCTCGACGCTCTTCTCGCCGGTCCAGAACAGGCCCGAGAACATGTCGGGCGTCTCGTGCAGCCGCTTGCCGCGGCCATCCTTCACTGCCTTGATGAACTGCGCGTGCACCTGGTCGAGCAACGCCTGCGCGTGCGCGTCCATCTTCGGCGTCTCCGGCGAGAACGGATCGTAGAAGCCCTTGTTTTCACCTGACGTATGCAGGCGTCGCTCGACGCCGAGCTTGCCCATCAGGCCGGTAAAGCCGAACCCGTCCATCAGCACGCCGATCGACCCGACGATGCTCGCCTTGTCGACGAAGATCTTGTCGGCAGCGGATGCGATGTAATAGCCGCCCGACGCACACATGTCGGTCACGACGACGTACAGCGGCTTGTCCGGATGCTTCGCGCGCAGCCGCCGGATCTCGTCGTAGACCATCCCGGCCTGCACCGGGCTGCCGCCCGGGCTGTTGATCCGCAGCACGACGCCGGCCGTACCGTCGTCGTCGAACGCGGCGTCGAGCGCCGTGTTGATGTCGTCGGCGTTCGCGTTGACGCCGGCGGCGATCTCGCCGTCGATCGTCACGAGCGCCGTATGCCGCCCGCTCGCCGAGAACTTCGCATCGCTCGAGAAATCGATCAGCGCGAACGCAAGCAGCACGAACACGCCGAGGAACGCGAAGCGGAAGAAGATCTTCCAGCGCCGTGCCGCGCGCTGCTCCTTGACGGCCGCAAGCGCGATCCGCTCGAGCGCCGCACGCTCCCAGTTCGGTTCACGGCTGTCGGGACGGGAGGAGGAATCCGGGGAATTCGGTTGGTCGGCCATGCGGTATTGTCGTCAGTCGGTCGTGGCGGAAACGGCGGGACGCAGGTCGGCGTCGGGCACCCAGAATACCGCACGCCCGTCGGCCGTGTCGCGCTCGTCGACCTCGACCGGCCGCAGCCGGCCGCCGCGGCACGGGCCGCCGACGCACTTGCCGGTGTTCGGCTCGTAGATCGCGCCATGCGTCGCGCACATCAGGTAGAGGCCCGACGATTCGAAGAACTGGCCTTCGGCCCAGTCGAGCTCCATCGGCACATGCGCGCAGCGGTTCAGGTAACCGTATGCGCGCCCCTCGTAGCGCACGAAGAACACGACGGCCTGCTCGCCGCGCAGCGTCGCGTCGACGCGCACGCCGGCACCGCCGTCGGCCAGGGCATCCGATGCACACACGCGCATCGCGTCCGGCGCCGCGCTCATGCGTGCTCCCGCAACCACGCGGCCAGCGCCTCGACGTCCGGCGCGACGAAGCGCGGCGTGAGCGCAGCCAGCGCATCGGCCGTGTGCGCGCCGTATGCGACACCGACGCCGGCCGCCCCGGCACTCGCGGCCATCTGCAGGTCGTGCGTCGTGTCGCCGATCATCACGGTGCGGGAAAGATCCTGCCCCAGTTCCCGGGACAACTCGTGCAGCATCGCCGGATGGGGTTTCGAGAAAGTCTCGTCCGCGCAGCGCGTCGCATCGAACAGGCTCGTCAGCTTCGACTGGTCGAGCACGCGATTCAACCCGACCCGGCCCTTGCCGGTTGCCACGGCGAGCAGATAACCGGTGTCGCGCAGCTCGGCGAGCAGTTCGCGCACGCCGGCGAACAGCTCGATGCGCTGGTCGTCGAGCAGATAGTGATAGCGGTAGCGCTCGGCGAGCCGCGAATAGTCGGACGGATCGAGGGTCGGAGCGGTAATCTGCAGCGCGTCGCGCAGGCCGAGGCCGATCACGTAGCGCGACGCCTCGTCGGACGGCGTGGGCAGGCCGAGATCGCGGCATGCGGCCTGGATGCTGTGCGCGATGTGCGCAGTCGAATCCATCAGCGTGCCGTCCCAGTCGAAGACGATCAGGTCAAATTGCTGTCGAGCCATGCGGTTCAGGTTCAGGCGGTATCGCGCAATGCGCTGAGTTGGTCGAGGAAGCGCCGGCATTCGTCCGGCAGCGGCGCATCGAACTGCAGCGCCTCGCCGGTCAGCGGGTGGGCGAGCTTCAGCCGGTGCGCATGCAGGAACATCCGTTTCAGCGACGGCTGCGCATTCGCGCGCGCCAGCGCCTTGTTCAGTGCGAAATCGCCATACTTGGCGTCGCCGGCGATCGGCAGGCCGAGATGCGCGAGGTGCACCCGAATCTGATGGGTCCGACCCGTTTTGAGTTCCGCTTCGACGAGCGCGTAGTCCGGCCAGCGGTCGACGAGGTTGAACACCGTATGCGACGGCAGCCCGTCGTCCTGCACCCGCACGCGGCGCTCGCCTTCCGGGGTCGAATACTTGAACAGCGGCGCCTTCACCGCGCGGCGGCGGCCCCAGTCGGGCTGCCATTCGCCGTGCACGCACGCGAAGTAGCGCTTGTCCATCCGGTTCTCGCGAATCTGCTCGTGCAGGCCGACGAGCGCCGTGCGCTTCTTCGCGAGCATCAGGATCCCGGACGTCTCGCGGTCGAGTCGGTGCACCAGTTCGAGGAATTTCGCGCGCGGGCGCGCCTGGCGCATCTGCTCGATCACGCCGAACGCGACGCCGCTGCCACCGTGAACCGCGACCCCCGCCGGCTTGTCGATGACGAGCATCGCGTCGTCCTCGTACAGCACGTGGAAATTCGCGGGCGGCACGACGGGCGTATCGGCGCGCGCGAGGTCGGCCGCCGCGACGCGCACCGGCGGCACGCGGACGAGGTCGCCCAGTTCGAGGCGGTACTGCGCATCGATCCGGCCCTTGTTGACGCGCACTTCGCCGCTGCGCAGGATCCGGTAAATATGGCTTTTCGGCACGCCTTTACAGACGCGCAACAGGAAATTGTCGATGCGCTGACCGGCCGAGTTTTCGTCGATCTCGATCATCGATACCTGGCCGCTTGCGACCGAATTCTGGGATATTTTGCCTAACTCATTCATACTGAATATAATTTTGCCCAGCCTGACGTTGTGGGTGGCCTGATCGGCCGGCCCCGGCTGAATCGGGCAAGGCGCAAGCGCAAACCGCTATTTTACTTGCGCCGGGGGTCCGCTGCTCGCCCCTAATCAAAGAGATGCAGCAAGTTGCACGCACGGCGCCGCCCGTCGGCAAGGATCGCGCCCACAGGCGGATTCGGTCGGCAAGGCGCCGCGGTAACGGAAAGTTGGTTGAAAAGAATTTGATCGGCAGCCCGACGGCGCGAAGTGCGTCCGCAAGCTGCCGGTTGCGAAAATTACGGCGTTGCGCCCGATTTGGTTCCGCGAAGCGTGCGGGACTTGGCGACGTCAAACCAGGGAAGTACACCCCAAGCGGGAAAGTCGGGCTGGATTCGATACTCCCCGCTGCGGCCCAAGCCGCAGCATCTGCCGCCCGTCGGCGCGCGCGACGCATTGCGCGCGCCCGTGGCAATGCCCGGACAGGCTTAGCGCGCTTTTGCAGCGTGCGGTGTGTGAACGCCGTGCTTTGAAGCCGTATTCGCAGGTGCCCTACGGCCGCCGGCCCCGTCTTTCGGGGCCCAAGCGCCTCTTCAGGCAATTCTCCCCGCCATCGTTCCCGCTCCAGCGTGCTTGTGACAACACAACAAGGTGCGGCCTGCCGTCGTTCCCGCCCTCGCGACTGACAACCGCGAGGCGCCGGCAGCGGAGCCGCCTGGAGCCGTTCATGAAACGCATGCTGTTCAATGCGACGCAGCAGGAGGAGCTGCGCGTCGCCATCGTCGATGGGCAGAAGCTCATCGACATCGACATCGAAACCGCCGGGCGCGAACAGCGCAAAGGCAATATCTACAAAGGTGTCATCACCCGCATCGAGCCGTCGCTCGAAGCGTGCTTCGTCAATTACGGCGAAGACCGCCACGGGTTCCTGCCGTTCAAGGAAGTCGCCCGCCAGTACTTCAAGGAAGGCATCGACATGCGCTCCGCGCGCATCCAGGATGCACTGCGCGAAGGCCAGGAGCTGATCGTCCAGGTCGAGAAGGAAGAGCGCGGCAACAAGGGCGCCGCCCTCACCACCTTCATCTCGCTCGCCGGCCGCTACCTGGTGCTGATGCCGAACAACCCGCGTGGCGGCGGCGTGTCGCGCCGGATCGAAGGCGACGAGCGCCAGGAACTGCGCGAAACGATGGCGCAACTGCAGATTCCGGACGGCATGAGCATGATCGCCCGTACCGCGGGCATCGGCCGTAGCGCCGAGGAACTGCAGTGGGACCTGAACTACCTGCTGCAACTGTGGCGCGCGATCGAAGCGGCGTCGCAAAGCGGCAACGCCGGCCAGCCGATGCTGATCTACCTGGAATCGAGCCTCGTGATCCGCGCGATCCGGGACTATTTCCAGCCCGATATCGGCGAAATCCTGATCGATACGAACGAGATCCACGATCAGGCCCGCGCATTCATGGATATCGTGATGCCGGACAACGTCGCGAAGGTGAAGCGCTACCACGACGACGTGCCGCTGTTCTCCCGCTTCCAGATCGAGCACCAGATCGAGACCGCGTACTCGCGTACGGTGCCGCTGCCGTCGGGCGGCGCGATCGTGATCGACCACACCGAAGCGCTCGTCGCGATCGACGTGAACTCGGCCCGCGCGACCAAGGGCGCGGACATCGAGGAAACGGCGACCCGCACGAACCTCGAAGCGGCCGACGAAGTCGCCCGCCAGCTCCGCCTGCGCGACCTCGGCGGCCTGATCGTGATCGATTTCATCGACATGGAATCGGCGAAGAGCCAGCGCGAAGTCGAGCAGCGCCTGAAAGACGCGCTCAAGCATGACCGCGCGCGCGTCCAGATGGGCAAGATCTCCCGTTTCGGCCTGATGGAACTGTCGCGCCAGCGCCTGCGTCCGGCCCTGTCGGAAGGCAGCCACGTGACCTGCCCGCGTTGTAACGGCACCGGCCACATCCGCGATACCGAATCGTCCGCGCTGCAGGTCCTGCGGATCATTCAGGAAGAAGCGATGAAGGAAAACACCGCGGCGATCCACTGCCAGGTGCCGGTCGAGGTGACCGCCTTCCTGCTCAACGAAAAGCGTCAGGAAATCAACAAGATCGAGTCGCGCTTCAAGGTCGGCATCGTGCTGATCCCGAACAAGCACCTCGATACGCCGCACTACAAGCTCGAGCGCCTGCGCCACGACGACGCACGTCTCGACGATCCGCGCGCATCCTGGAAGATGGCCGAGGAAGCGGCCCGCGAACTCGAGTCGGAAACCGGCTACAGCAAGCGCGCGGCGGAAGTGAAGCCGAAGCAGGAAGCCGCGGTCAAGGGCATCACGCCCGAGCGTCCGGCGCCGAGCCCGGCACCGCAGCGTCCGGTCGAACCCGTTGCCGCGCCCGCGCCCGTCGCGCCGGCAAGCGGCGGTTTCATCGGCTGGCTGAAGGGCCTGTTCGGCGTGGCGCCGGCTCCGGCGCCCGCACCGGTTGCCCCGGCACCGGCGAAGGAGCAGGCAGCCCGTCCGGCTCGCGGCGAACGCGCCGAGAAGTCCGAGCAACGCGGCGAACGCGGCGGCGATCGCAACCGCAACCGTCGCGGCGGCGCCCAGCAGGCACAAGGCGGACGCGACCAGGCTGCGGCAGGCCGCGGCCAGCAGCAACGCCAGGAGCGCGAAGGCAAGGAAGTGCGTGAAGCACGTGAGCCGCGCGAGAACCGCGAACCGCGCGAGGGCCGTGAGCCGCGTGAAGGTCGCGAGATCCGCGAAGGCCGTGAGGGTCGCGAAGGTCGCGAGGGCCGTGGCCCGCGCGAAGGCCGCGAGCCGCGTGAAAGCCGCGAACCGCGCGAGAACCGCGAACCGCGCGAGCGTGCCGAGCAGCCGGAAGGCGTCGAAGCCGCCGGCCGTGGCGAGCGCCAGGAACGTCGCGAGCGCGGCGAGCGCCGCAAGCCGACCCAGCATGCGGCTACGCTCGAAACGGTCAACCGTGGCGAAACCCATCCGGAACCGGAAGCCGACAAGGCCGCCGCCGAGGCCCTGCCCGGCGCCGAGCTGGCAGCCGACGCGGAAGCCGGCGCGCGTGATGGCGAGGAACGTCGCCGTCGCCGTCGCGGCCGCCGCGGCGGTCGCCGCGAGCGCGAGGAAGACGGCGCAGTCGTCGACCACGCCGAGCAAGGCGCAGATGGCGAAGCCGCCGTACAAGCCGTGACGCCGGAAGCACCGGCCGCTGCCGAACCGGCCCACACGGCCGCACCGGCAGTCGTCGTGGCCGCGGCTGCGGCAGGCGCCGTCGTCGCCGAAGCAGCGGTCGAGCACCACGCCGAACCGGTCGCGCCGGCCGCTGTCGAGCCGCAGCCGGCACCGGTACACGTCGAAGCGGCTCCGGTCGAACCGGCGGTTGTTGCCCCCGCGGCAGAACCGGCTCCGGTCGCACCGGCCGTCGAAACGGAAGCCGGTCCGGCTCCGGTCGCGGTTTCGCCGACGGACGCGTTCGAAGTGCCGGCAGCGCCTGCCGCGGTCGAAGCACCGCAGTCCGCGCCCGTCGAGCAAGCCGCGCCGGCCGTGGCGATCGAAGCTGCTCCGGCGGCTGTCGAGCCGGCACCGGTCGAAGCTGCGCCGGTCGAGGCCGTCGCAGCAGCGGCACCGGCACCGGTTTCCGCACAACCGGCAGCCGCGCCCGCTTCGGCGAGCCTGGATGTCGTGCTGGAGCAGGCCGGTCTCGTCTGGGTGAACACGGACGCCGACAAGTTCGCCGCCGCGCAGGAAGCCGCGTCGCGACTCCCGCGCCCGGCTCGCGTGCCGCGCGAACGCAAGGTACTGCCGCCGGTCGATACGGCCCCGATGCAGCAGGTCGAAACGACGCATCACTGACCGGCACATCGCCCGACCAGGAAAAGCCCGCCTCCGGCGGGCTTTTTCACGTCCGCGCTGCGGGTTTCCGCCCACCGGACCGGCCCGCCGCTTGCGGCTAAAATAGAGGTCTGGTTCGCACTTCTTTCAACATGTCCCGACGCATCATTCCTCTCGCCGACGTCAGCGGGATGCCAGACGTCTCCGGCGTCGCGCACGCCCCGGACGGCACGCTGGCCGACACGCTCGCCAGGCCGCTGCGCGACCTGCGCATTTCGGTGACGGATCGCTGCAACTTCCGCTGCGTGTACTGCATGCCGCGCGCCGTCTTCGACAAGGACTACCCGTTCCTGCCGCACAGCGCGCTGCTCACGCACGAGGAAATCGAACGCGTAGCGCGACTCTTTGTCGCACACGGCGTCGAGAAGATCCGCATCACGGGCGGCGAGCCGCTGCTGCGCAAGAATCTCGAATTCCTGATCGAGCGCCTCGCACGCCTGACCACGCATGACGGCCGCCCGCTCGACCTGACGCTCACGACCAACGGTTCGCTGCTCGCCCGCAAGGCGCGCGCGCTGAAGGACGCCGGGCTCACGCGCGTGACGGTCAGCCTCGACGCGCTCGACGATACGCTGTTCAAGCGCATGAACGATGCCGAGTTCGCAAGCGCCGACGTGCTCGACGGCATCTTCGCCGCCCAGGCCGCGGGCCTCGCGCCGGTCAAGGTCAACATGGTCGTGAAGCGCGGCACCAACGACAGCGAGATCCTGCCGATGGCGGAGCGTTTACGCGGTACCGGCGTGATCCTGCGCTTCATCGAATACATGGACGTCGGTACGTCGAACGGCTGGAACATGACCGAGGTGCTGCCGTCGGCGGACGTCATCGCACGCATCGCCGAACACTTCCCGCTCGTGCCGCTCGAGCCGCACACGGCGGCAGAAACCGCGCAGCGCTGGGGCTATGCGGACGGCAGCGGCGAGCTCGGCGTGATTTCGAGCGTCACGCAGGCCTTCTGCGGCGACTGCACACGCGCGCGACTGTCGACCGAAGGCAAGCTGTACCTGTGCCTGTTCGCGTCGACGGGCCACGACCTGCGCGCACTCGTGCGCGGCGGCGCGAGCGACGCCGAGATCGCGACCGCGATCGCCCGCATCTGGCAGGCTCGCACCGACCGTTATTCGCAGCTGCGCGGCAGCGCGTCTGCCGACACCGTGCCCGACGGCGCCGGCAAGCGCGTCGAGATGTCGTATATCGGCGGCTGACGCACGCTGCCCTTCCGCCTTCTCGCGATGCCCGCTTCCACCTCTCCCTCGATCGCCGGCCTGCTGCTCGCAGGCGGGCGGGCCACACGCATGGACGGCGTCGACAAGGGCCTGCAGTTGCTCGACGGCACGCCGCTCGCGCTGCACGTGCTGCGCCGTCTCTCGCCACAGGTCGACGAAACGCTGATCAGCGCGAATCGCCATGCCGATCGTTATGCCGAACTCGGTGCGCCGTTCGACGCGCGCATCGTCGCGGACGAAACGCCCGACTTCCCCGGTCCGCTCGCGGGCCTGCTCGCCGGCATGCGGGCGGCACGCGCGCCGCTCGTCGCGTGTTCGCCATGCGATACGCCCTACCTGCCCGCCGACCTCGTCGCACGGCTGCACGCAGCGCTCGACGCGCAGCAGGCCGACATCGCCATGGCGGTGACCGTCGACGCGCAGCAGGCGCGCTCGCCGCAGCCGACGTTTGCGCTGCTGCGCACGTCGCTGGCCGACGATCTCGCCGCCCGGCTCGCGGCCGGCGACCGCAAGGTGCGTGCGTGGTACGCACGCCACAAGACGGTCGAAGTCGAGTTTCACGACGAGCGTGCGTTTTACAATGCCAACTCCTGGCAGGAACTCGCCGCGCTGGCCCGCCGCTGACGGCACTCGCGCGGTTCCCGCCCGCCGCACGCGAAACCCGCGCCCAGGCACCCTCCTCGCGCCACCGGCCACGAACCCGATACGCCTTGCGGCGCAGTCCGACTGATGATCACGCAATCCTCGCCCGCCTCCCGAAGCGCCCCCGATTCCGATGCCCCGCTGTCGCTCGCCGACGCGCAGGCACTCGCGTGCCGCTTTGCGGTGCCCGTCGCGGCGTGCGAGACGGTGGCGCTGCGCGATGCGCTCGACCGCGTGCTCGCGGCCGACGTGAACGCACCGTTCGACATTCCCGCCTACGACAACTCGGCGATGGACGGCTACGCGTTCGACGGCAGCACCGGCACGCACGCGGCGCCGCAAGCGGATGTCGCGCTGACGGTCGCCGGCACCGCGCTCGCCGGCCATCCGTTCGACGGCACCGTGGCGACCGGATCATGCGTGCGCATCATGACGGGCGCGCCGATGCCGGCCGGATGCGACACGGTGATTCCGCAGGAACGCGTGCGCGCCGACGGCGACACGATCCGCTTCGTCGCGCATGACATCGCGCGCGGCGCGAACTGCCGCAAGGCCGGCGAGGATCTCGCGCGCGGCGCCTGCGCGCTCGCCGCGGGCCGCATCCTGCGACCGTCCGATCTCGGCCTGCTCGCGTCGTTCGGCATCACCGAGGTCACGGTCCGCCGGCGCGTGCGCGTCGCCGTGTTCTCCACCGGCGACGAACTGCGCGAGCCCGGCGAGCCGCTCGGCCCCGGCGCACTGTACGACAGCAATCGCGGGATGCTGATCGCGATGCTCGAACGACTGCATGTCGACGCAATCGACCTCGGGATCGTCCGCGACGACCCGGCCACGCTCGAAGCCGCATTGCGCGACGCCGTCGCCGCGCACGCCGACGCGGTGATCACGTCCGGCGGCGTATCGGTCGGCGAAGCCGATTTCACGCGCGACGTGATGGCACGGCTCGGCGACGTGACATTCGCCAGCCTTGCGCTGCGTCCCGGCCGGCCGCTCGCGTGCGGCACGCTCGCGCGCGCGCCCGGTGGCGCCGGTCACGCGCTGTTCTTCGGCCTGCCCGGCAATCCGGTCGCGTCCGCCGTGACGTTCTACGCGATCGTGCGCCCCGCACTGCTGACGCTGGCCGGCGCGCAGGCCCAGCCGCCGGCGATGCATACGGCACTCAGCACGCATGCGCTGAAGAAGCGCCCGGGCCGCACCGACTACCTGCGCGGCATCGCGACACGCGCCGCCGACGGCCGCTGGCACGTCGCACCTGCCGGCTCGCAGAGTTCCGCGTCGCTGAGCGGCCTCTCGGCCGCCAACTGTTTCATCGTCCTGGGCCACGATACCGCGGCAGTCGACGCGGGCACCCCGGTCGACATCCTGCCGTTCGACGGCCTGATCTGAATTCCACTATCGGTATATCTCTACGGGGGCAATCCGCACATGAAGAAACAAATTTCGTCGATCGCCGCGGGGCAGACCGCCAAGGCGCTGATCCTCGTCTACCTGACGTTCAGCGTGCCGATCGTGCTGCTCGGCATTCTCGTCGCCTACGTTCGTTACGGGATGGTCGAACTGAGCACGATCCTGAGCGCGCTGCTGCTGAACGCCATCCTCGGCTTCGTGTTGCTGTGGATCGCGTGCCACGCGTACAACTGGGTCGCATCGCGCTTCGGCGGCATCGAGATCGTGCTGTCCGATCCGCCGGAGGAAGCGTGAGCGGCACACCGCTGATCCGTGCGGCGCAAGCGAGCGACGTCGGTGCGATCCTCGCGCTGATGCGCGAGCTCGCCGAATTCGAGAAGCTCACGCATCTGTTCGTCGCGACCGAGGCCGATCTCGCCGACGCGCTGTTCGGCGCGCGGCCTGCCGCCGAAGCACGGGTGGCCGAACACGACGGCGCGATCGTCGCGTATGCGCTGTTCTTCCACAATTACTCGACGTTCCTCGGCCGTCGTGGCCTCTATCTCGAGGATCTGTACGTGCAGCCGTCGCAACGCGGCACGGGCCTCGGCACCGCGATGCTGCGTCACCTCGCGGCCCTGGCCGTCGAGCGCCGTTGCGGGCGCTTCGAATGGTCGGTTCTCGACTGGAACCAGCCTGCGATCGATTTCTACGAGAAGATGGGCGCCACCGTGCTGCCCGACTGGCGCATCGTTCGCGTGACGGGCGACGCGCTGGACGCGCTCGCCGGGCATTGAGCGCATCGCGGCCGCACCGGCAATCGCTGCATGAAAAAACGGGCGCCGCGGCGCCCGTTTTCGTTCCGGCCGGTATCGGCAACGCGCGTCACGCGTCGTCCGCATCGGCACCGTCGCTACCTTCCGCACCGAGCAGCCCGGCCGCCGCGTCGCCCGGCAGCGCCTCGACCTGCTTCAGCTTGCGGTTCATCACGCGCGTACGCTGCTCGGCGGACTCGATCGAGCGCGTGACCGTTTCGAGCTGCGCCTTCGTGCGCGCGAGCACGTCGCCGAACTTGCCGAATTCCGTTTTTACCGCGCCGAGCACCTGCCACACCTCGCTCGACCGCTGCTCGATCGCGAGCGTGCGGAAACCCATCTGCAGGCTGTTCAACAGTGCGGTGAGCGTCGTCGGGCCGGCCACCGTCACGCGATAGTCGCGCTGCAGCAGGTCGGTCAGCCCCGGGCGGCGCAGGATCTCCGCATAGAGCCCTTCGGTCGGCAGGAACAACAGCGCGAAATCGGTCGTATGCGGCGGCGCGACGTACTTCTCGGCGATCGTGCGCGCCTCGAGCCGCACACGCGCTTCGAGCGCGCGGGCCGCTTCCTCGACCGCCGCCGCATCGGCGCGCTCCTGCGCGTCGATCAGCCGCTCGTAATCCTCGCGCGGGAATTTCGCGTCGATCGGCAGCCACACGGGCGGCGCATCGCGCGTACCGGCATCGCGCCCCGGCAGCCGGATCGCGAACTCGACGCGCTCGCTGCTCTTCGGCACCGTCGCGACGTTCTTCGCGTACTGCTCGGGCGTCAGCATCTGCTCGAGCAGCGCCTCGAGCTGCACTTCGCCCCAGGTGCCGCGCGTCTTCACGTTGGTCAGCACTTTCTTCAGATCGCCGACGCCCGCCGCGAGCGTCTGCATCTCGCCGAGCCCGCGATGCACCTGCTCGAGCCGGTCCGACACGAGCTTGAACGATTCGCCGAGCCGCTGCTCGAGCGTCGCGTGCAGTTTCTCGTCGACGGTGCGGCGCATCTCCTCGAGCTTCGCCGCGTTGTTCGTCTCGATTTCCTTCAGCCGCTGTTCGAGCGTCGCGCGCACTTCGCCGATCCGGCGATCGTTCGCCTCGGTCAGCTGCGTGAGCTGCCGGTTCAACGTGTCGCCGAACAGCCTGAGCGCACCCGTCTGCTCCTCGCGCGCCTGCTGTGCCTGACGCTGCAAACTCTCGCGCATCGCGTCGAACTGCTGCGCGTTGCCGGCGACGAGCTTGCCGAGCTGCTGGGCGAAGCCTTCGACCTGGTTGTTCTGGACGGTCGCCACGCTCGTCAGCTGCGCGGCGAGCGTCTGCTGAAGCTGCGCAAAACTGCCGGCCAGCTCGGTGCGCGAGCCGCGCGCGTTCTCGACGATCTCGCCGCGCAATTCGCGTTCGAGCCGCTCGACCGCGCGCGCCTGCGCGTGCGCGGCGTCCTCGATCTGGTCGCCCAGTACCGCCGCATCGTCGTGACGGCCAGCGCCACGCATGAGCGCGACGATCGCCACCGCGAGCGCGACGGCCAGCACGACGACCGCCGCAAGCAACAACGTCATCGTCATGCGCGCGGCTTCCCGATCACGTCAGGGTTGATCGGATTCGGCGGCCGCCCCGCGCGCGGCCCCTCGCCCAGCGCGGCGATCAGGTTGTCGGCGGCGAGGTTCGCCATCGCGCGGCGCGTTTTTTCTGTCGCGCTCGCGATATGCGGCGTCAGCACGACGTTCGGCACCTCGAGCAGCGCCGGATGCACCGTCGGCTCGCCTTCGTACACGTCGAGGCCGGCGGCGGCGATCGTCCCGTCGCGCAGCGCGACGGCCAGCGCCGCGTCGTCGACGATCCCGCCGCGCGCGATGTTGGTCAGCGTCGCGGTGGGCTTCATCTTCGCGAGTTCGGCCGCGCCGATCGTATGGTGGTTTTCCTGCGTGTACGGCAGCACGAGCACGACGTGATCGGCGCGCGCGAGCAGCGCATCCTTCGATACGTATTCGGCGTTCAGCTCGGCCTCGATCTCGGGCGCGACACGCGACCGGTTGTGATAGATCACCTGCATCCCGAAGCCGCGCGCACGGCGCGCGAGCGCCTGGCCGATGCGCCCCATTCCGATCACGCCGAGCGTGGAGCCGTAGATGTCGCTGCCGAGGAACCCGTCGTAAGCCCACTTCTGCCAGTGGCCGGCGCGCAGCCAGTGCTCGGATTCGGCGATCCGGCGAGCGGCGGCCATCATCAGCGCCCAGCCGAAATCGGCGGTGGACTCGTTCAGCACGTCGGGCGTGTTGGTGCCGAGCACGTTCGCCACGTTGAACGCAGCCATGTCGAAGTTGTTGTAGCCGACCGCCATGTTCGCCACGACGCGCAGGCGCGGCGCCGCGGCGAGCTCGGCCGCGCCGACCGGATCGCCGGCCGTCAACGCGCCGTCCTTGTCGGCCAGACGCGCGGCGAGCGCGCCGGGCGCGAGTGCGTCGCCGTTGTTCCAGTCGACGTCGAAATATTGCTTGAGCCGCTCGATCACGTCCGGAAAGATCGGACGCGCGACCAGGATCTTCTGCATCGCCATCTCCGCATGCCGCGGGAGGATCGAAGCGCGCCGTGCGCCGCCGGGACCGCCCGCTCAAGGTTGAAAATCGTCAGCTTACGCCGTGAAGAAAAGCCACGACGTCAGCAGGAATACCGGTATCAGTACGACCAGCGCCCAGCCGAGATACGCGAAGAAGCTCGGCATCTTCACGCCGCGCGATTCGGCGATCGCCTTCACCATGAAGTTGGGTGCGTTGCCGATATAGCTGTTCGCGCCCATGAACACCGCACCTGCGGAAATCGCGGCGAGCGTCGACGCGCCCGTCGTCATCAACGACTGGGCATCGCCGCCCGCGAGGTTGAAGAACACGAGATAGGTCGGCGCGTTGTCGAGGAACGACGACAGGATGCCCGTCGCCCAGAAGTACATCGCGTCGATCGGCTTGCCGTCCGGCCCCGTGACGAGGTGGACGATCTGCGCGAACGCGCCGTCGGCGCCGGCGCGCAGGATCACGATCACCGGCGCGATCGTCACGAAGATCCCCGCGAACAGCTTCGCGACTTCCTCGATCGGCGCCCAGTTGAACGCGTTGCCCTCGCGCGCGGAACGCGGCGTCAGCGCGAGCGACGCGAGCGTCACGCCCACGAGCGCGACGTCGCGCACGAGATTCTGCAGCGCGACGTGCGTGCCCCATACGTCGAACGCGATGCCCGGCTTCCAGATGCCGCTCATCAGCACGAGCGCAACCACGGCCGCGAGCAGCACGAAGTTGATCTTCCCGTCGATCGACAGCGCCGCGCCGTCCGGCGTCGGGTCGAGCACGGCCGGCCGCTCCTCGCCGCCCTTCCGGTAGAAATACGTATCGAGCACGAAGAACAGCGTCAGCAGCACCGCGCAGATGAACAGCATCGGCAGTGCGAGGTGCGTGGTCGTCCAGAAGAAGCTCACGCCGTTCAGGAAACCGAGAAACAGCGGCGGATCGCCGAGCGGCGACAGCGAGCCGCCCGCGTTCGCGACGAGGAAGACGAAGAAGATCACGACGTGCACGACATGCTTGCGGTTATCGTTGGCGCGCAGCAGCGGCCGGATCAGCAGCATCGCGGCGCCCGTCGTGCCCATCACGCTCGCGAGCAGCGTACCGAGCGCGAGGATCGCGGTATTGAGCTTCGGCGATCCATGCAGATTGCCGTTCACGCAGATGCCGCCCGCGACCGTATAGAGCGCGGTGAGCAACACGATGAACGGAATGTATTCCTCGAGCAGCGCATGCACGAGCGTGCCGAACGCGGTGCCCGCGCCGAACGCGAATCCGAACGGGATCAGGAACACGACCGCCCACGCGGCCGCAATCTTGCCGAAATGGTGATGCCAGAAGACGGGGGCGACGAGCGGGAACAGTGCGATGGACAGCAGGATTCCGGCGAACGGAATGCCCCAGAGGGCAGACAGCGAGGCACCGTCGAGCGTTGCGGCCGATGCAAGCGCGGGAACGGCGCCAAGCGCGATCCCCGACGCCATGCCCGCCCAGGCGGCATGTCGTTTCATGCAGAACTTCCTTGTTCGAATGGTGGTGGATGCGGCGGGCGCGTCATGCGCCCCGTACGACGATCACGTGAACGCGGTACGGGCCGTGCGCGCCCAGTACGATGGTCTGCTCGATATCGCCCGTGCGCGACGGGCCCGACACGAAATTGACCGCGCGCGGCAATTCGCCGCGCTCCGCGCGGATCAGCGCAAAGGCGTCCTCATGACCGGCGACGATCCGCGACGCGGGAACGATCGCGATGTGCGTTTCCGGCAGCAGGCCCGCCGACGCGTAGGTGTCGGGGCCGGACAGCAGCACCAGCGAGCCCGTTTCGGCGGTCGCGCAAAAACAGCCGGTAAGGCCGACCAGATCGCCGTCGCGCGGCTTGCGGCATTCGACCGACAGGCCTGCGCCCGCCCAGTCGAAATCGGCCAGCGTGCGCCATGCGACGGCCTGCGTCGGCAGTCCGTGAGCGGACAGGTAGCGGGCTGCGGCGGCCGGCACATCGGCAAGCGCCGCGACTTCGTCGACCGTCGTCGACAAACGGGCCGCTTCGTCGACGAACGCCGCGACGAGGTCGGCCGGCGCCGGCGGGCGCGGGCCCTCCGGATGACGGGCGAGATAGTCGGCAACGCCGTCGCGCTCGGCCGCATCGGGTTCGGCCGCACGCCCCTGCGCCGCGCGAATGCGCGCGAGGATCTGGCGACGGGCAGCGGAAGTGTCCATGAACGGTCCTCGTGACGTTGGCGGGCGATACCGTCGGATTATACCGGCCGGCCCCGCCGCGACGCAGTTTTGGCCGTTCGGCCGACGCTTACTTCGACGCGTCTTCCTCGACCGGCTGCGCGATGCCGAACACCTGGCGCAGGTACGCGAGATACGCCTTGTCGTCGCACATGCTCTTGCCCGGCGTATCCGACAGTTTCGCGACCGGCTGCCCGTTGCAGCGAACCATCTTGATCACGATCTGCAGCGGCACGTAGCCGAGGTCGTTCGTGAGGTTGGTGCCGACGCCGAATGCGAGCTTGCAGCGGCCGCGGAACCGTTCGTACAACTGCATGACCTTCGGGATGTCGAGCGCATCCGAGAACACGAGCACCTTGGTGCGCGGGTCGCAGCGGTTCGCCTCGTAGTGGCGCAGCATGCGCTCGCCCCACTCGAACGGATCGCCCGAATCGTGGCGCGCGCCGTCGAACAGCTTGCAGAAGTACATGTCGAAGTCATTCAGGAACGCGTCCATCCCGTAGACGTCCGACAGCGCGATCCCGAGGTCGCCGCGATACTCCTTCGCCCACATCTCGAAGCCGTAGATCTGCGAATCGCGCAGCCGCGGGCCGAGCGCCTGGCACGCCTGCAGATACTCGTGCGCCATCGTGCCGAGCGGCGTGATGCCGTGCTTCATCGCGTACAGCACGTTGCTCGTGCCGGCGAACTGCGGGCCGAGCCCGTCGCGCAGCGTGAGGGCGACTTCCTCGTGCCACACCTTCGAGAAGCGCCGGCGCGTGCCGTAGTCGGCGATCTTGCAGTCGGCGAACTCGGGCTTCGCGCCGAGCAGCTTGATCTTCTCGCACAGCCGCTCGCGACCTTCGCGATAGTCGGGCTCGCGCTGCGTGTTGCGGAAATAGACTTCGTTGACGATCGCGAGCACCGGGATCTCGAACAGGATCGTGTGCAGCCACGGCCCCTCGATCACGATGTCGATCTCGCCGTTGCCCTTCGGCGACGGCGTGATCGAGATGTACTTCTCGTTGAGGTGGAACAGCGCGAGGAAGTCGACGAAATCGCTCTTGATGAAGCGCATGCGCCGCAGGTAGTCGAGTTCGACGTCGGTGAAGCGCAGCGAACACAGGCCGCGCACCTCGTCGCGGATCTCGTCGATGTACGGCACGAGATCGACGCCGGGCGTACGGCACCGGAAGCGGTACTCGACGTTTGCGGCAGGAAAGTGATGCAGGACGACCTGCATCATCGTGAACTTGTAGAGATCCGTGTCGAGCAGCGAAGTGATGATCATGATTACGGCACCGCCAGTATCGTGACAGGGCCCCGGCGCACCGCGCGCCGCCCGGTCTGCCGGCCATGTTACCCGAATGCGGGCCCGACCATCGCGAAACCGCCTGCCGCCCTCCCCGGCTGCGCCGCCGTACAGTGCACGCACCCCGTCGGCGAGTCCCTTCTGCGGGCCGCCATAAACTAATCACGAAACGATATAAGCCGGATAGCCGACCACGCCATGCGGGTTTTGCGCTTCAGTTACAATGCCGGTTTTGGCGCAAACGCCACCCCATATATACCGCCAAGCAGGAGCGTTTTAATGACTCACGTTGTGACCGAAGGCTGCATCAAGTGCAAATACACGGACTGCGTGGATGTGTGCCCGGTGGATTGCTTCCGTGAAGGTCCCAACTTTCTCGCCATCGATCCGGACGAGTGCATCGACTGCGCCGTGTGCGTCGCCGAGTGCCCGACCAATGCGATCTATGCCGAAGAAGACGTTCCGGGCGACCAGCAGCAGTTCACCGCGCTGAACGCCGAGCTGGCAAAGGACTGGCCGTCGATCACGAAGACCAAGCCGGCACCGGCCGACGCGGACGAGTGGAAGGACGTGCAGGACAAACTGCACCTGCTCGAGCGCTGATCGCGCAGCGGCCGCAAAAAATTTTTGTGCGCCGCGGCTCAAAAGTGTTGACAGGTTGATCAACGCTCCATAAAATCTCGTTTCTCTGCTGTTGTTGTTTGTTCCCCGATAGCTCAGTCGGTAGAGCGCCGGACTGTTAATCCGTAGGTCCCTGGTTCGAGCCCAGGTCGGGGAGCCAAAAACGCAAAGGCCCGTTGAAAGTGGACGGGCTTTTTGCTGGTAGACAAACAAGCAGATGTACCGATTTATTCCCCGATAGCTCAGTCGGTAGAGCGCCGGACTGTTAATCCGTAGGTCCCTGGTTCGAGCCCAGGTCGGGGAGCCAAATAGCGAAAGGCCCGTCATTCGACGGGCCTTTTGTTTTTCCGGCCCGCCTTTCGGCTTTCGTCGCCCGGTCGCGCGCATGCTAGAGTCTCTGTCCCGCATTCGCATCCGGTTCCGTCGATGAAGCACCGTCTCCTCCGCTCAGCACCACTCGCCCTCCTGCTTTCCGCATTCGCCGCAGCACCGCTCGCGCACGCGGAGGAAGTCGGCAGCGTCAACACCCATTTCCGCGTCACGGGCTCCGATCGCGTGGTCGTCGAGGCGTATGACGATCCGGTCGTGCACGGCGTGACCTGCTACGTGTCGCGCGCGCGCACCGGCGGGATCAAGGGCACGCTCGGCGTCGCCGAGGATCCGAGCGAAGCGTCGATCGCGTGCCGGCAGGTCGGCCCGATCAGCTTCAAGGAGCCGCTCAAGCAGCAGACCGACGTGTTCAGCGAGCGCATGTCGTTCATCTTCAAGACCCTGCACGTCGTGCGCGTGGTCGACACCAAGCGCAATACGATCGTCTACCTGACCTACAGCGACCGCATCGTCAGCGGCAGCCCGAAGAACGCCGTCACCGCGGTGCCGATGCCGGCCGGCACGACGATTCCGGTCAAGTAAGGCCCGCGCCTGCCGGGCGCGCGAGCGATACACTGTCGGTTCGACCGCTCCGCGCCCGCTCATGTCCGCCACCCGCCTTCCCGACTCCGCACGCTACTGGCGCACGCCGCTGCTGCCGGATGCGGATCTCGTCACGGCCACCTATCGCGACCACACGTTCGCGCCCCACTGGCACGACGCGTACACGATCCCCGTGATTCTCGAAGGCGCGGAACGCTACACCTATCGCGGCAGCGGCCATGTCGCAGAAACCGGCACCGTGCCCGTGATCAATCCGGGCGAAGTGCATACGGGGTCGCGTGCCGCCGACGAGGGCTGGTGCTATCGCGTCAGCTACATCCCGGTCGATTTCATCCGCGAACTCACCAGCGCGATCGCCGGCCGCCCGCAGGACGCGCCGTGGTTTGCGCCCGACGTGATTCGCGACGCCGACCTGGCGGCGCGGCTCACGCTGGCACACCGGATGATGGAGGCCGGCAGCGAGCACGCACTGCCCTCGCAGGCGCACGGGCAAGCAGCTGACGTTCCCGCGACGGGCGCACCCCGCATCTACGATCCGCTCGCCGCCGAAACGGCGATGCTCGATGCGTTGTCGACATTGATCGTGCGCCATGCGGACGCCCTGCCGCGACCGGCGCCGCTCGCGGCGGACGAACCCCGCGTCGACGCGATGCGCGAACGGCTCGCCGCCGATCTGACGTGCACGGTGACGCTCGACGAAGTCGCGCAGGCGGCCGGCCTGTCGCCGTTCCACGCCGCGCGCCTGTTCACCCGCACGAACGGCATGCCGCCGCATGCGTGGCGCAACCAGTTGCGCCTGCAGCGCGCGCTGGCGCCGCTGCGCGCGGGCGTGCCCGTCGCCGACGTCGCCGCGGCCAGCGGCTTCGTCGACCAAAGCCACTTCACACGGCATTTCAAACGCATGTTCGGCGTACCGCCCGGGCGCTGGCAGGCGAGCTGACGCGCGGCGTCCGGCCCGCCAACGCGATGCCGCCGGCGCCTGCAAGCAGGCAAGCACCGGCTCGCCGCCCAAGCGCAAGAACATACAAGCCGACTCGCCTCCCCGCCCGCTATCCTCCCGTTCATGGAGGAGCACCCCTTGAACCCGACACCCGCATCGCCCACTCGCCGCCCGTTCAACGAATGGCTCGACGGCGCGCGCGACACGATCCCGATGATGATTGGCGCCGCCCCGTTCGGCGTGATTTTCGGCACGCTCGTCGGCGGCGGCCCGCTCGCCGCGTGGCATGGCACGCTGATGTCGCTCGCCGTGTTCGCGGGCTCCGCGCAGTTCATCGCGCTCGGCCTGATCGCGGGTAGCGCAAGCTTCGTCGTCGTGCTCGCGACCACGCTGATCGTGAACCTGCGTCACCTGCTGTACAGCGCGACGCTCGCGCCCTATGTCGCGCACCTGCCGCTGCGCTGGCGCGCAACGCTCGGCGCGCTGATGACCGACGAGGTGTTCGCGGTCGCCTATGCGCACTACCGGCATTTCCCGCCCGGCGCGATCGGCCCCCACTACTTCTTCGGCTCGGGGCTCGCGATGTACCTGAACTGGCAGGTCTGGACGCTCGCGGGCATCGGTTTCGGCGCGGCGTTCCCGGGGCTGCAGTCGCTCGGCCTCGATTTCGCGATGGCGGCCACCTTCATTGCGATCGTCGTCCCGCAGCTCGGCACCCTGCGCTATTTCGCGGCGGCCGTGACGGCCGGCACGCTGGCGTACTTCTGGCAGGGCTGGCCGTACAAGCTCGGACTGCTCGGCGCGGTCGCCGCCGGCGTCGCGATCGGCGTCGCGCTCACGCTGCTGCACGAACGATCGCGTGCCGGCTCGCACACGGAGGCCGCATCGTGAGCTACGCGCTGCTGATTCTCGGGATGGCCGTCATCACGTACGCGATCCGCTCGACGCTGTTCCTGTTCGGCGAACGGCTGGCCTTCCCGCCGCTCGTGCGGACCGCGCTCGGCTTCGTGCCCGTCACCGTGCTGACCGCGATCATCGTGCCGATGACCGTCTCGCCGCACGGCGGCACGGCCGAGCTGACCTGGCGCAATCCTCAGCTCGTCGGCGCGCTGGCGTCCGTGCTCGTGTCGGCAACGACCCGCCGCCCGCTCGTGACGATCGCGGCAGGGCTCGCGGTGTTCTTTTTCTGGCAAGGGGTCGTGCTGCCCCACTGGCTGCCCGCCTGAGCACACGCTCGGTCACGTGCGCTCAAGTTTCCGCCCGGCAGGCCGATATAGGGGATGAAGACCCGCCACCGGCCTCGGCGCGCACCGGTCAGTCGACGCTGCGCCCGCCCCGGTGCGCCGTGCCGGCCGCCGGCTTGCGCGGGCCGCCATCGAGACGATTCATGGGCCAGATCACCCTTTCCCTCAAGGACGACACGCTCGAGTCCCTGCGCAAGGACTACGACGCGTTCGTCCGCGTGTCGCTGAAACTCGACCCGCAGTTCGCGACGCCGTCGTTCGAGGATTTCCTGCGCGCCAAACTGCTCGACAATATGGTGCCGCTGACCGAGCACGCGGTGCAGCGGATGCTGCAGGGCGGCCAGTACGCGTGGGCCAAACGCACGCTCGACAAGGAATTCCCGGACGTCGTCGCGATCCTGATGCGACAGGCCGGCGAATTCGGCTTCGGCTTCGCGTGCCGTTCCGAATGGACCCCCGACGAACTCGCGAAGGCGTGCCGCGACTGGGCGAAGGCGATCGTCGCCGAAGCGCAGGGCGACCCGTCGCTGATCGACCCGCTCGCGTCGCAGATCAAGGGCGCGGCGCAAGATATCCAGGCACTCGAGGAACTGATGCAGACGCCGGCGTGGCGTCTCGCGGAATCGCTGCGGCAACGGGTCTACGAGGCCAAGCTCGCGTGCGAGATGAGCGTCGGCAGCACCGCGCGCGACAAGCTCGGCGAACTGCGCGGCCTGCTGCGGCTCGGGCTCGCGCACGGCTCGTTCCAGAAACAGGAAGCGCAGCAGATCATGGAATACCTGCGGCTGCTGAAGCCGGAGATCTTCGTCGAGGAGCCGTACGATGTCTTCGCACGGCTCGCCGCGTGGCTGCGCAGCGTATTCACCCCGGCTGCCGCGCGGCCGGCACAGGGTCCGGGACAAGGACAAGGACAGCGCCGCCCGTAACGGCGCCCCGATGCGCATCGACACACGAAAACGGCCCGGTTCGCGCAATGCGAACCGGGCCGCTGGATGACCGCCGTCGCGACGCACCGCCAGGGACGAGCGTCGCGCGGCGCCAGGCACCGCTTACTGCGTGGCGCCCTGGGCCGATGCACCGCCCTCCGCACCGACCGATGCGCCGCCTTCGGTCGCTTCGCCGGCCTTCGCCTTGGCCGAACCGACATGGCTCTTGGCCGACTTCGCGGCATGCTTCGTGTGCTTCTTGGCCGAGTGGACGGCCGACGACGCCGTATCCTTCGCGCCGTCGGCTGCCGCGCCGACCGCATCGGTTGCCCCGCCGGCGGCATTGCCCGACGCGTTCGCGCCCGCACTGCCCTGCATGCCGGCACCGACACCCGCCGCCGGCGTCTGCGCCTGCACGCCGGCACCGGCCGTGCCCTGCACCGCCGTGCCCGTCTGGGCAAATGCGGCCGAAGTAGCGAACGCCGTCAGCGCGGCACCGATCAGCATCGTACGAATCTTGGACATGGCAATTCTCCTCAGGAAGTTGTGAGCCCGAACCGCAGCGATGCGGTCCGTCGCTTCCCCTGCCGCAACACGCAGCAGGTACGAAAAAGACCCGCGGTGCGCCCGGCCGGTTCTCGAATCTCTCAGACTGTTACCCACCGTTTCATTTGCTGACGAGTCGCTCACAGTCCTTAACAACTGCATGCCGCGGCGGCCCGCGCTCGCGTGCCGGCCCGTGGTGCCGTATGATGCGGAGCGTTTCCTCCCGCGCCTTGCGCACCTTCTTCGTCATGCCCAACCTGGATTTCACGCTGACCGGCGAATACGTCGAGCTGCACAACCTTCTCAAGATCACCGGCCTCGCGGACAGTGGCGGCAGCGCGAAGCTGATCGTCGCGTCCGGCGCGGTGAAAGTCGACGGCGTGGTCGAACTGCGCAAGACCTGCAAGATCCGCGCGGGCCAGGTCGTCCTGCTCGGCGACACGCGTATTGCGGTGCGCGAAGCCTAGGGCCGACGGTTCCCCTGCCTGCGACATGGCCATCGGCGCGCGCGTTCGACACGGTTCGAATAAAGCCGTAAGCTAGCCGTCTCTCAAAATAAATACATATAGCGCGGGCCCGCACCCGCGCGAGCGCCCACTCCATGTCGCATTCCGGTCTTACGCGGACGGCCGCCGCGCCGCCGTCCCTGTCCAGTCATGCCGCCGATACCGCCCGCCTCGCCGCGCCGCTCGCGATCGCGCAGCTCTCGCAGATGGCGATGAGCGTCACCGACACGGTGCTGCTCGGCTCGCTCGGCCCCGATTCGCTCGCCGCCGGCGGGCTCGGCGCGAACTTCTTCTTCGTCATCGTGACCGTGCTGCAAGGCGTGCTGTCGTCGGTCAGCGTCAGCGTCGCGCACGCGCGCGGCGCCAAGGCCGACGAGCGCGTACCGCACATCTACTGGACCGGCTTCGCACTGTCCGTGCTGCTCGCGATTCCGGCCATCATCGCGCTGTCGCTGTCCGAACCGATCCTGCTGATGTTCCACGAGCCGCCATTGCTCGCGCATCACGTCGGCGAATACACGGGCATCCTGCGCTTCGCCGCGCTCGGCAGCCTGATCGGTGTCGGGCTGATGCGCGCATTCCTTCCGGCGATCGGCGCGGCGCGGCGGCTGCTGTGGGTGTCGATCGGCGGCGTCGGCGTCAACGCCGTGCTGAACTACGGCCTGATCCACGGCGCGTTCGGGCTGCCGCGCCTCGGCTTCCTCGGTTCGGCGGTCGCGACGACGATCACGATCTGGCTCACCGCGCTCGCCCTGATCTGGCTGCTGCACGGCCGGCAGCGTTTCCGTCATTTCGTCACCGCCGCGCGCCCGAAGCTGCCCATGATGGGCGAGCTGATCGGCATCGGCTGGCCGGTGGCGATCACGTACGGGGTCGAGTCGACGCTGTTCCTCGCAACCGGCCTGACCATCGGCGTGCTCGGCGCGACGTCGCTGGCCGCGCACCAGATCGCGCTGAACGTCGCGTCGGTGGCGTTCATGGTGCCGCTCGCGATCGGCCAGGCCGCCAACGTGCGCGTCGGCTACTGGGTCGGCGCGGGGGCGCCCGTCGCCGCGCGGCACGCGGGTTTCGTCGCACTCGGCCTCGGTGTCGCGTTCATGACGCTGTCGGGCATCGTGCTGATCGTCGCGCCGCACGCGATCGTCGGCCTGTACCTGAACCTCGACGATCCGTCGAACGCGGCCACGGTGTCGCTCGCCGCGTCGCTGCTCGGCATCGCCGCGGTGTTCCAGATCGTCGACGGCGCGCAGACCGTCGCGTCGGGCGCGCTGCGCGGCCTGAAGGACACGCGCATCCCGATGCTCGCGGCGACCCTCGGCTACTGGGGCATCGGTTTTCCGACCGGCTACTGGTTCGCGTTCCACGTGGGCCTCGGTGCCCGCGGCCTCTGGTGGGGTCTCGCGGCCGGCCTTGCCAGCGTGGCCGTGCTGATGGGGTGGCGCTTTCATCTGAAGAGCGCGTCGCTCACGACGTCGCCGCACTGAGCGCGACACGACGCGAAATCCCGGCCGGCGCTATGCTAGTCGGCTGAAGACCTCGAGACGCCGCGCCAGCGGCGCGACTGCCTCACGATACGTCTGGTTATGCCTGATGCCGCGCGACGACGCGCGGCCTTTCCCCTTTCCTGGAGGAGTGGATCATGAACGAAGCAGTTCGGATGGAACGCGATACGTTCGGCGAGATCGCCGTACCGGCCGACCGGCTCTGGGGCGCGCAGACCGAGCGCTCGCTGCAGAATTTCCGGATCTCGACCGAGAAGCAGTCGCCCGAGCTGATCCACGCGCTCGCGATCGTCAAGCGCGCCGCGGCGGCCGTGAACCAGTCGCTCGGCGTGCTGGCCGACGACAAGGCGCGCGCCATCATCGACGCGGCCGACGAGATCATCGCCGGCAAGCATCCGCGCGAATTCCCGCTCGCCGTGTGGCAGACGGGCTCCGGCACGCAGACCAACATGAACCTCAACGAGGTGATCGCAAATCGCGCGAGCGAACTGATGGGCGGCGAGCGCGGCGAAGCGCGCAAGGTTCATCCGAACGACGACGTGAACCGCGGCCAGTCGTCGAACGACGTGTTCCCGACCGCCATGCACGTCGCCGCCGCGTACGCGATCGTCAACCACCTGCTGCCGGCGCTGCGCACGCTGCGCACGACGCTCGACGCGAAGTCGAAGGCCTTCGCCGACATCGTGAAGATCGGCCGCACGCACCTGCAGGACGCCACGCCACTCACGCTCGGCCAGGAGTTTTCCGGCTATGTCGCGCAGCTGGACCAGGGCATCCGTCACGTCGAATCGGCATTGCCGCACCTGTATGAGCTCGCGCTCGGCGGCACCGCGGTCGGCACGGGGCTGAACGCGCATCCGGAGTTCGCGGTGCGTGTCGCCGATGAGATCGGCCGGCTCGCGAAGCTGCCGTTCGTGACGGCGCCGAGCAAGTTCGAGGTGATGGCGGCCGCGGATGCGCTGGTGTTCGCGCACGGCGCGCTGAAGACGGTTGCTGCCAGCCTGATGAAGATCGCGAACGACGTCCGCTGGCTCGCAAGCGGGCCGCGCTGCGGGCTTGGCGAACTGTCGATTCCGGAAAACGAGCCGGGCAGCTCGATCATGCCGGGCAAGGTGAACCCGACGCAGTCCGAAGCCGTGACGATGCTGTGCTGCCAGGTGTTCGGCAACGACGTCGCGGTCAACGTCGGCGGCGCGAGCGGCAATTTCGAGCTGAACGTGTTCCGGCCGATGATCGCGCACAACGTGTTGCAGTCGGTGCGGCTGCTCGCCGACGGCGCGCAGAGCTTCAACGACCACTGCGCGGTGGGCATCGAGCCGAACCGCTCGCGGATCGACCTGCTGCTGAACGAATCGCTGATGCTCGTGACGGCGCTCAACCCGCACATCGGCTACGACAAATCGGCGCAGATCGCAAAGAAGGCGCACAAGGAAGGCACGACGCTGAAGGCCGCCGCGCTCGCGCTCGGCTACCTGACCGAGGCGGAATTCGATGCGTGGGTGCGCCCCGAGCAGATGATCGGGTCGCGCTGACGGTACGACGACCGGCGGTACGACGATCTACGGAATCGCGGGCGCGGCGCGATGCGCGGCGCCCGCCGCGGTCAAACCGCGCCTTTCGCGACTTCTTCCGGCTTCATCTCGACGATCTTGTCGAGCGCGGCCCGCACGTCGGCCGCATATTTCGCAAGCACCTTCTGCTCGTCGGTCTCGGGCACGAACGGCGGCACCGGCACCGGGTTGCCGTTCTCGTCGACCGCGACGAACACGACGAGGCAATCGGTCGTCTGGCGCAGCACGCCGCCCTTCGGATCCCCGGCATGGACGGACACATGGATGTGCATGCTGGTGCGGCCCGTCGCAACGACGCGCGCCTTCAGCTCGACGAGATTGCCGACCAGGATCGGACGCTGGAAGCGGATGTTGCCGACGCTGACCGTCACGCAATAGCGGCTCGACCAGACGGCCGCGCACGCATACGCGACTTCGTCGATCCACTTCATCAGCGCGCCGCCATGCACCTTGCCGCCAAAGTTCACGGACGACGGTTCGGCGAGGAAGCGGAATACGGTTTCGGTGCGGTCGAGGGCGGCCGGTACGGGGGACGGTTGGGACATCGTGTTGGCTCCAGGCGGCAGGGGCGCTGTAATCGGCCGATTATACGTTGCACTGCGGCAACGCGTCGCGGGGCGCCCCGTGTGGCGCGGCTGTGGGGGCCGTGCCCGGCGTGCATGTGGCCGGCGCCGGTCAGCGGCGCACCGTGATGCCCTGATCGATCGTCCCGTACATCTCGAGGCTGCCGCCGCGCTCGCCGGCCGCGCCCGCACCGCCCTGCGCACAGGCCGCGCAGACGAGCGCCGCCGCCAGCAAACAGAAAATCGTCTTCATCGTTGCGTCGTGTCACGTGCGGCAGCCCGCTGCCGCCGCTTTCGGCCATTCTACGCGCGCGCTGCACGCGGCCGCGGCCCGGTTCGCCACATCGACGACGCCGGCAAGTCTGCATCCGACATTTCAGCCAGAACCGAAACATCGAATGCGCGCGCCCACTACACTGGAGAGCATCCCGCCTGACGAGACACGACGATGACCGACCAAGACGACCACCACTTTCCGGGCCTGAGCCGCATCGGTTCGCTGATCGCCGACCCGGGACGCGCCGCGATGCTGTGGGTGCTGATGGACGGCAGCGCACGACCGGCGGGCGAGCTGACGATGATCGCGGGGCTGTCGCCCTCCGCCGCAAGCGCCCACCTCTCGCGCTTGACCGAAGGCGGCCTGCTCGCGCTCGACGTGCGCGGCCGGCACCGCTACTACCGGATCGCATCGGCCGACATCGCGGCATCGCTCGAGGCACTCGCGAACGTCGCCCGCGCGGCCGCGCCGCATCGCGCGGCTCCGCCGCCGTCCCGCACGGTCCCGGCCGAATTGCGCTATGCGCGCACCTGCTACGACCACATGGCCGGCGAACTCGCGGTGCGCATCTTCGACGGGCTCACCGCACGCGGCTGGCTGCAGGCGGACGGCGATGCGATCGAGACCACCGAACTCGGCACCCAGGCGCTTGCGCAATGGGGCATCGACGTCGCACAGCAGCGCACGCGCCGGCGCCGCTTCGCGTGCGGATGCCTCGACTGGAGCGAGCGGCGTTCACACCTCGGCGGCGCGCTCGGTGCGGCACTGCTCGAGAGCTTCTGCGCGCACGGCTGGATCGAGCGTGCGGCACGGCCGCGCGTGCTGCGCGTCACCGTGCCCGGACAGCAGGTTTTCGACGAGTGGCTTACGTCCGCTTGACGCCCGCATTGCGTCTGCACGACAACGGCGCGCGATCGACAGGTTTTGTTACATCGCGTGCCATTCGACTTACAAAACACCGAGCATTGAAACAGGCCGAGCGGATATTGTGAACTCAACGGCACGAATCGACGCGCCGCGACAATGACGAAGACGCTCACCATGGCCACCCTGTTCACGCTCAAGCGAACCGCCCGCTGCACACTGCTCGCGTTCGTCGCGCTTGCGGCCCTGCCCCCCGCATTCGCGCAATCGGCCGACGCCCCTCCGTATGCGGCCGCGGCACGGCAACCGGGCGGCGATCCGCCCAGCCGTGTCGCACGGCTCAATTACCTGTCGGGCGCCGTGACGACCGAGCCGGCCGGCACCGATACGTGGTCGTATGCCGCCGTGAACCGGCCGCTGACGACCGGCGACCAGCTCTGGAACGATGCCGGGGCGCGCTCGGAACTGCACATCGGCTCGACCGCGGTGCGGCTCGGCGAGTCGACGAGCCTGTCGGTGCTGAACCTCGACGACACGACGACCCAGCTGAAAGTGGGGCTCGGCACCGTATCGACTCACGTGCGCGATCTGCCGGCCGGCGGATCGTACGAAATCGACACGCCGAACCTCGCGCTCGGCATCACGGGCCCCGGCGACTATCGCGTCGACGTCGCGCCGAACGGCGCGAGCACGACGGTCACGGTGCGCAGCGGCAGCGCGACCGTCTACGGCAGCAACGGCCAGTATCCGCTGTCACCGGGGCAGCAGGTCGTGTTCACGGGCACCGACCTGCAGGTCGCGCAGCAAGCCGCCGCCCCCGGCCCCGATGCGCTCGACCAGTGGGCCGCCAGCCGCGACGCGGCCGAGGAACGCTCGGTGTCGGCCCGCTATGTGTCCCGTGACATTCCCGGCTACCAGGATCTCGACGCAAACGGCACGTGGCGCGACACCCCGAATTACGGCCAGGTATGGGTGCCGAACGATACGCCGGCGGACTGGGCGCCGTATCACGACGGCCACTGGATCTGGCAGGCCCCGTGGGGCTGGACGTGGGTCGACGACGCGCCATGGGGTTTCGCGCCGTATCACTACGGCCGCTGGGCGTACGTGGACGATAGCTGGGCCTGGGTACCGGGCCCGCTGGCCGTCAGCCAGCCGCCGGCCTATGCACCGGCACTCGTCGCGTTCGTCGGCGGTGGCGGCGGCCCAAACTGGAGCGTCGCGCTCACGGTGGGCGGCGTCGCTGCGGCCGGCTGCGCGTGGTTCGCACTCGGCCCGGGCGAACCGTGGCATCCGGGCTGGGGCGGCTGGAGCCCGCACTACTACGACCGGGTGAACCGCAACATCGTGGTGAACAACGTCAACGTGAACAAGACCGTGAACGTGACGAACATCACCAATATCACCAACATCAACAAGACCTACGTCAACTTCCGTGCGCCGCACGCGATCACGGCCGTACCGGCTGCCGCGTTCGTGCACGGCCAGCCTGTCGCGCACTTCTCGCAGCACGTCGACCCGCAGCAATGGCGCAATGCGCATGTCACGCCGGGTACGCCGGGCATTGCGCCGGTGCGCCAGAGCTTCACCGGCGGGCTGCGCAATGCGAGCTACCGCCCGCCGGCGGCAATTGCCCAGCATCCGTACGTCGCCACGCGCAATCCCGCCGTGCCGGCCGCGTATCGCGACCAGGCCGCCGCCCACCTCGCGCAGCAAGGCGGGCGCGTGCCGGGTGCCGGCGCGCCCGTCGTGAAGACGAACGTGCCGGCCGACTATACGGCGCGTCCGGTCCGCGTACCGGGCAAACCGGGTGGCGGCGCATGGGCGATGCACAACGTGCAGCTCGTGAATCCGCACGGCCCCGTCGTGCAGCCGGCTCGCGCGCCTCGCGAAGGCCAGCCGGCCGCCTTGCAGGCCGGGCGGCCGGGAACACCGATGCCCGGCGTGCCGAATGCCACGCGGCCCATGAACGGCGAAAACCCTGGCGCACCGCACTTCGCCAACGGCGGCATGCCGCAGGCACCCGGCAACCCGGCGCCACATCAGGCGTTCGGGCCCGGTAACGGTGTCCCCCATCCGCCGGTAGCGAACAACAGTCCGGCCGGCATCGGCAATGCGCACGCGGCCGAGACGCCGTCGCCCGCCTGGATGCAGCCGCACACACCGATGGAGCGCCAGCGCCCCGCTCCGCCCACAGCACTGCATGCGGCGGGACAGAATGCGCTGCCGCCGGTGCGCAGCGCGGCGATCCCGCATCCGGAGGGCGCGCCGGCGCTGCAGGGCGCGCAGCCCGGCGGCCGGAACGAAACACCGCGCGCATTGCCGCAACCACGGCTCGACAATACGGCGCAGATTCCGCAGCCGCGCCCGCGCCCCGAATTCCCGACACCGGCGCAGCATGGGCAACCGCAACCGGAGCGGGCGGCGCCCGCGCCGCAACCGCACCCCGAATTCGCGCAACCGGCGCCGCACCACGAAGTCGCCCCGCCACGTGTGAACGAGTACCGGCCGCCGGCCCCCGCCGTGCATGACATGCCGCGCCCGCAACCGCAGGCGCCGCGCATGGAGCCGAGACCGCAACCGGCGCCACGCATGGAGCCGCGCCCGTCGATGCCCGCACCGCACATGGAACCGCGGCCGCAACCGGCGCCGCACGTCGAGGCGCCACACCCGGGCAACCCGCCGCCGCAAGGCGGCCACGAAGAGCGGCACCGCCAATAAGCGCCGCAAACGTGAAACAAAATGGCCCGACCGGTATCAGCCGGTCGGGCCATTTTCCTGCGGGAAGCGGATCGATGCCTCCGCGCGGCCCGGGCCGCGCGATCAGACGGCCATCGGTGCGGTCAGCGGCTCGTGGTGACGATAACCGACGAGCGAGAAATCCGACGGCTCGATCCGTTCCAGCCACTCGGGCTCATAGACGCCTGTCTTCGCGTAATCCGGCACACGCTCGGAAATCTCGAGCCGCGGGCTGTCGTAAGGCTCGCGCGTGAGCTGGCGCTGCAGCATGTCGAGCTGGTTCTCGTAGATGTGCGCGTCACCGATGAAGTACGTGAACCAGCGCGGCGTGTAGCCGGTCAGCCGGCCGACGAGCGCCAGCAGCGCGGCCCCTTCCGTCAGGTTGAACGGCGTGCCGAGGCCGACGTCGTTGCTGCGGATGTACAGGCACAGCGAGATTTCGCGCTTCGTAGCATTCGGCAGGAACTGGTACAGCAGATGGCACGCGGGCAACGCGATCTGGTCGAGCACGGCCGGGTTCCACGCGTGAAACAGGATGCGACGATCGGACGGGTTCTCCATGATCGTGTCCAGGCACTGGCGCAACTGGTCGATCGCCTTGTACAGCAGCACCTTCGGTGCGCCGTCTTCGTCGAAACGCGTCACGATCCGGAAGCCGCGGCGCGTCGCATCGGCGATCTGCGCGTCGGCGCCCGCGTCGAGCACCTTGTAGCCCGGCCACTGGCGCCATTGCACGCCGTACACGTCACCGAGATCGTCGACGCCCTGGCGATACGGGTTCGCAAGCCACTGGGCATTCTCGTTCGCGTTCGCGTCCCACACCTTGCAGCCGAGCGCGCGGAAATCGGCCGCGCTGCGGGAAGCGCGCAGGAAACCGACCAGTTCGCCGATCGCCGACTTGAACGCGAGCTTCTTGGTCGTCACGGCCGGGAAGCCTTGCTGCAGGTCGAAGCGCAGCATCGCGCCCGGCATGCTGATGGTGCGGATCCCCGTGCGGTTCTCCTGCCAGGTGCCGGTATCGAGAATGGTGCGAACGAGATCGAGATACTGTTTCATGCGGGTTCCTTCGGCCGCGAGGGCGGCCGTACCCGCCAATTTTAGCAAGCGTGACGCGGAAGCTCCTGCAACGGCGCCGAAAACCCTGCCAGCGTGTCGCCGCGATCGCGCATGCCGTGCGCGCACATCAGCCGGTAGAGCGTGACGCGAGACACGCCGAGTTCGCGCGCGGCATCCGCGAAACGGCCACGATGGCGCAACAGCGCCTGCTCGATCGCCTGCCGTTCGGCCGCCTCGCGCGCCTCCAGCAGCGACACGGGTGCGAGTGTCGCAAATTCGCTCAGCTCGAGATCGGCGGCGGTGATCATCCGCCCCTCCGACATGACGATCGCGCGGCGCACACGATTGATCAGTTCACGCACGTTGCCCGGCCACGAATAGCCGTACAGCGACGCGACCGCATCAGGCGAAAAACCGCGCAGGCGGCGATGTGCGTCGCCCTTGAAACGCTCGAGCATGTGACGCGCAAGTATCTCGATATCCTTGCCGCGCGCGCGCAGCGGCGGCTCCTCGATCTTCAGCACGCACAGGCGATGGAACAGGTCCTCGCGGAACCGCCCTTCGCGCAGCGCTGCGTCCATGTCCACGTGCGTCGCACAGATCACGCGCACGTCGACGGGCACCGATACGTGGGCACCGAGCCGCTCGATCTTGCCTTCCTGCAGGAAGCGCAGCAGGCTTGCCTGGCTTTCGAGCGGCAAGTCGCCGATCTCGTCGAGAAACAGCGTGCCGCCGTTGGCGGCCTCGACGCGGCCGATCTTGCGCTGGTTCGCGCCGGTGAACGCGCCGCGCTCATAGCCGAACAGCTCGGCCTGCAGCAGCGTCGACGGGATCGCGCCGCAATTGATCGCGATGAACGGCGCGTGCGCGCGCGACGAGCGCTCATGAATCGCGACCGCCGTCAGCTCCTTGCCCGTACCCGATTCGCCGGAGATGAACACAGGTGCGTCGGTCGCCGCGACGCGGCGAATCGTCCTGAAGAGCCCGAGCATCGCATCGCAGGTCCCGACCATCTCGCCCTCGCTGCGTCCCGTGCCGACGGGCGGCGCAGCGGTTTCGGTCAGCGCGACCATGCCGTGCGCATGACCGACGGTCTCGACGATCCGCGCCGTCTCGTACGGCATCGTCACGTAGTCGAAACAGTAGTCACGAATGAGATGGCGCAGCGTGGCGTCCTGCAACTGGCCGCGGCGCGTCGCCGCGATCCAGCCGATGTGCTGAATGCTCAGACAGGATTCGAGTTCGCGCAGGTCCGAGGGCTTGAAGCCCGGCGAAAAATCGAGCAGCCCGGCCGTTGCGACACCGTGCTGCACGACGCGCCGTACGTCCCGCACGGTCTCCGCGAGATCGACACGCCAGCCGCATTCGTCGAAATGGCCGCGCAACGCGTCGTTCGGCTCGCGCGAATAGTAGATCACATGCCGTTGATCGACTCCCATATGCTCACCCCGTTCCTCAACCGTCTAACGATTGCCGTGCACGTCAGTACGCGTGCGAAAGGATCGAATCGGGGCAGCCGAAGGCGGCTCGATTCGCCATGCCGATGCTCGGCAACGACAAAGCCTCGCATGATGGCGCTTATCTCGCGTCCAGTTATTTTGATCAAGATAGCTTAGTTATAGGCACTGAATACGACAATCCGATTTCAGTACCGTGGGCGATACGGCCGAATCGCTCAGGAGGTCGATGTATGTCAATCGTCTGCACATAGCACCTGTGCAGCAATGCGTGCAGTCATCGATGCATGCGACGATTTTCGTCCTTGAAGCGTATCGATTGAATCCGCAGTATTCCCGAGCCCCCTCGTTTCAGGCCTGAAACATTTTCAGCCGTTTTCCGCCACAATTCGCAACGCTTGCGCACGAATCGCAGTCTCGACAACGGTCGCGGCGCGATGGCATGTATTTCGCTGAATAGGGAAACCGTCGGAGACAGCGACCATGCGAAAACATCTTTTACTTTCTTTCGTGCCGATGACCATTGCGGTCGCGGCCGCCGGCCCGCCCACGCCCGTACACGCAGACGAAAGCTCGAAGCCGGATCACGCCGTGCTGCTTGCATCAAACACGCCGGGCATGCAGCACGGCGTCGGGTTCGGCATCGTGACCGTGTCGGCACCGCAACCGCTGCCGGCCGGCAGGACATCGGTGACCTTGTGGGACGAGATCCCCCCGCCGCCCCAGTTGCCGATGCCGCTCCCGATACCGCAGCCGGGCGACGTGCAGCACGCGATGGAAGGCACCGCACAAGGCAGTACGCATCAGTGACCGTCGATCGAACCATTTGATCAGGATGACGTATTGATCCGGGCAGGCCGGAGAGCATCGATCAGAGGCTGCATTCGCGATCTCTCGACACGAAACGGTTTTGTGCTCCGTCCCCCGGCGGGCACGCTTTTTATTCATTCCGTCGCCGCGACGCGTGGCTTCGACCGTCGCGGCGCGCAGCGCCGGAACGCGGATGCGCGCACCGGAACCGGTGCGCGCCGCCGTTCCGGTAGAATCGGCGCCATTCCGGTTTTCCTCTCCCCACCTTCATGACGACGTTGACCCTGATCGTCGCGCGTGCCCGCAACGGCATCATCGGCCGCGACAACCAGTTGCCCTGGAAACTTCCCGAGGATCTCGCCTTCTTCAAGCGCACGACGATGGGCGCACCGATCGTGATGGGCCGCAAGACCCACGAGTCGATCGGCCGGCCGCTGCCGGGCCGCCGCAACATCGTCGTCACGCGCGATGCGGCGCGACGCTTCGACGGCTGCGACACGGTCACGTCGCTCGCCGATGCGCTGGCGCTCGCCGCGCGCGACGGGGTGCCCGAGGCGTTCCTGATCGGTGGCGCGCAACTCTACACGGAAGGTCTCGCACTCGCCGACAAGCTGATCGTCACCGAGATCGATGCCGACTTCGACGGTGACGCGTCGTTCCCGGCACCCGACGCCGCGCACTGGCAGGAAGTGTCCCGCGACGCGCACCAGGCGGCCGCGCCGAACACGTTCGGCTATGCGTTCGTCGTCTACGAGCGCAAGCGCGGCTGACGCATCGCGCGCAATAAAAAAGCCCGACCGGCTCACTCACGCCGTCGGGCTTTTTTTGTTTGATGGCGGCCGAGGCCGCGCGCCGCTTACTGCCCGGCGATCGTCATCTGCTCGATCAGCACCGAGCCCGTTTCCTTCGTGCCGCGCACGATCGAATCGGCGCCGATCGCGACGATATGCCGGAACATTTCCTGCAGCGTGCTCGCGACGGTGATTTCCTCGACCGGATACTGGATCACGCCGTTCTCGACCCAGAAGCCCGCCGCGCCGCGCGAATAGTCGCCCGTCACGTAGTTCACGCCCTGCCCCATCAGCTCGGTCAGCAACAGGCCCGTGCCGAGCTTCTTCAGCATCGCGTCGAAATCGTCGCCCGGCTGCGTGTTCGAGCTGCGCAGCGCGAGGTTGTGCGAGCCGCCTGCGTTGCCGGTGGTTTGCGTGCCGAGCTTGCGCGCCGAATAGGTCGACAGGAAGTAGCCTTCGACCACGCCATCCTTGACGACGCTGCGCGCACGCGTACGCACGCCTTCCTCGTCGAACGGCGCGCTGCCCATCGCGCGCGGCACGTGCGGATCCTCGACGACCTGGATGTGCGGCGCGAACACCGGCTTGCCGAGACTGTCGACCAGGAACGACGTCTTGCGGTACAGCGCACCGCCGCTCACCGCCTGTACGAACGCGCCGAGCAGGCCGGCCGCGAGCGGCGCCTCGAACAGCACGGGCACCTTGCGGGTGTCGAGACGGCGTGCGCCCATCCGCGCAAGCGCACGTTCGGCCGCATAACGGCCCACCGCTTCGGGCGCCGCGAGATCGGTCGCGCTGCGCTTCGACGAATACCAGTCGTCGCGCTGCATGTGACGGCCGCTGCCCGCGATCGGCGCGCATGCGATGTAGTGGCGCGAGTACGGGTAGCCGGACAGGAAGCCACGCGACGTCGCGAGCACGAACTGCGAATGCTGGGCCGACACGCTCGCGCCTTCCGAATTGCGGATCTGCGGGCTGACCGCGAATGCGGCATCTTCCGCGCGGCGGGCGAGTTCGACGGCCTCGTCGGCCGTCAGTGCCCACGGGTGGTACAGATCGAGGTCGCGCGGGTCGGTTTCGAGCAGCTCGGCTTCAGCGAGGCCGGCGGCCTCGTCCTCGGCCGTGAAGCGCGCGATGTTGTAGGCGGCGGCGACGGTATCCTTGATCGCGCCCGGCGAGAAATCCGACGTGCTCGCGTTGCCGCGCTTCTTGCCGATGAACACGGTCACGCCGACCATCTTGTCGCGGTTGTGCTCGATCGTTTCGACTTCGCCGCGGCGCACCGACACCGACAGGCCGTCGCCCTCGGAGATTTCGGTCGCGGCATCCGTCGCGCCGAGGGCCTTCGCATGGCGAAGGATGTCCGAGGCGATTTCCTTGAGCTGGTCCTGCGTGTGCGGGAAATAGCGCGCTTGTACGTCGAGATTGGCTGCCATCGTCTTGATATCCGGTGGCGGGCGGGCGCCCGCATGTTCAAAATATTGCGTATCCCGCGATCATAGCAAGGTCCGGGGCCGGACACCGACAAGCTTGGCGTGTCCGCGGCGCGATACAATGCCGTCCATGACACGCAAAACCCGAATCCAGCCGATCGAGCATGCCGTCGAGGACGACGACAATGGCTACGATCGCCCCAGCAAATCCCAGTTGAAACGCGAAATGCACGCGCTGCAGGAGCTCGGCCAGGCGCTCGTCGACCTGCCGAAGGACGCCCTCAAGCGCATGCCGATGCCCGAAGATCTCGCGGACGCCGTGCGCGAAGCCCGCCGGATCACCGATCACGAAGGCAAGCGCCGCCAGCTCCAGTACGTCGGCCGCGTGATGCGCTCGCTGACCGACGACGAGACGGCCGCGCTGCGCACCGCGCTCGACGCGCAGCGCGGCGTGAACAAGGCCGCGACGGCCCGCCTGCACTGGATCGAACGCACGCGCGAACAGTTGCTCGCGAACGACGACGCGCTGACCGAATTCCTGCGCCAGCACCCGGAAGCCGATATCCAGGAAGGCCGCACGCTGATCCGCAACGCACGCAAGGAAGCGCAGCAGGGCAAGCCGCCGCGCTATTTCCGCGAGCTGTTCCAGTGGATCAAGGCCGCCGGCGGCGCGTCCGATGCGGACGACGAAGCGGCGGACGACGCCGGAGACGACCATGACGACGAAGCGTAACCACCCGGACGAGCTCGTCGTCGGCCTCGTGTCGATCAGCGACCGCGCGAGCACGGGCGTCTACGAAGACAAGGGCATTCCGGCGTTGCAGGAATGGCTCGGCGGCGCGCTTACGTCGCCGTGGCGCGCCGAAACGCGCCTGATCCAGGACGATGCGCCCACGATCTCCGCCACGCTCGCCGAGCTCGTCGACGTCGCGGGATGCGACCTCGTGCTGACGACCGGCGGCACGGGCCCCGCGCGCCGCGACGTGACGCCCGAGGCCACGCTGGCCGTCGCGACGAAGGAAATGCCCGGGTTCGGCGAACAGATGCGGCAGATCAGCCTGAATTTCGTACCGACCGCGATCCTGTCTCGGCAGGTCGCGGTGATCCGCGAAACGGCCCGGGCCGACCATGCGGCGCTGATCATCAACCTGCCGGGCCAGCCGAAATCGATCCGGGAAACGCTCGAAGGGCTGCGCGATGCCGACGGCAAGTCGACCGTGCCCGGCATCTTCGCCGCGGTGCCCTACTGCATCGACCTGATCGGCGGCCCGTATATCGAGACCGACGCCGCGGTGGTCGCGGCGTTCCGGCCGAAAAGCGCGCGGCGCTGAGCCTGTACCCGGCGCCGGGCGCGTGCCGACCCGCTCAGGCGGCCGGCGCGGACTCGCCTGCCGAAGCCGACGCGGCCGGAATCAGGAAATGCTCGCGGTAGTACTTGAGCTCGTCGATCGACTCGTGGATGTCCGCGAGTGCCGTGTGCATCGCCCGCTTCTGGAACCCCTTGTAGATCGCCGGCTGCCAGCGGCGGCACAGCTCCTTGAGCGTGCTGACGTCGAGGTTGCGGTAGTGGAAGAACCGCTCGAATTCGGGCATCCAGCGCGCCATGAAGCGGCGGTCCTGGCAGATCGAGTTGCCGCACATCGGCGACTTGCCGGGCGACACGTACTGCGCGAGGAAGGCCTGCAGCTGCGCGGCGGCGTCCGCCTCGGTCACGGTCGACGCGCGCACGCGGTCGATCAGGCCCGAGCGGCCATGCGTCGACTTGTTCCAGTCGTCCATCTTCGCGAGCGTTTCGTCGCTCTGGTGGATCGCGAACACGGGGCCTTCGACGGCGACGTCGAGCGTGGAATTGGTCACGACGACCGCGATCTCGATGATGCGGTCGTTATCCGGGTCGAGGCCCGTCATCTCCATGTCGAGCCAGACGAGGTTCAACTCGTTGCGCACGAGCGCGGGCTGGCTGGTGGAAGCGGCGGTATCGGTCATGAGTCATCCTGGAAAATGGCGGGCAGCGCGCGGCGCCGCCCGGGCGGCCGGCATCGCATCAGCGGGCCCGGTCCGCAAGAACATATAATTCTCGCATAGAACCCTTTGGCGCCTTCGATGTCACCCTTTTCGTTCACCCTGCTGTTCGCGCTCGCCGTGCTCGCGATGGTCGTCACCAAGCTGTGGCTCGCGTCGCGGCAGATCCGCTTCGTCGCCGCGCACCGCAACGGCGTCCCCGCGCAATTCAGCGCGACCATCCCGCTGACCGCCCACCAGCGCGCGGCCGACTATACGGTCGAGCGCACCCGGCTGACGATGCTCGAGATCGTCGTCAGCGCGGCCGTGCTGGTCGGCCTCACGCTGCTCGGCGGCGTCGGCGCCCTCGACACGCTGCTCACCGGCTGGCTCGGCCGCGGCTACGGGCAGCAGGTCGCGCTCGTCGCCGCGGTGCTCGTGATCACGAGCGTGATCGACGTCCCGTTCGAGTATTACCGCCAGTTCGGAATCGAACAGCGCTTCGGCTTCAACCGGATGACCAAGCGGCTGTTCTTCACCGACATGCTGAAAAACTCGCTGCTTGGCGCCGCGCTCGGCCTGCCGCTGCTGTTCGTCGTGCTGTGGCTGATGAATCAGGCCGGCAGCCTGTGGTGGCTGTGGACCTGGATCGTCTGGGTCGCGTTCCAGATGCTCGTGCTGCTGATCTACCCGACCTTCATCGCACCGATCTTCAACAAGTTCGAACCGCTGAAGGACGACGCGCTGCGCGCGCGCATCGAGTCGCTGATGAAGCGCTGCGGCTTCGCGGCGAAGGGCCTGTTCGTGATGGACGGCAGCCGCCGCTCCGCGCACGGCAACGCGTACTTCACGGGCTTCGGCGCCTCGAAGCGGATCGTGTTCTTCGACACGCTGCTCGCACGCCTGTCCGGCCAGGAAATCGAGGCCGTGCTCGCGCACGAACTCGGCCACTTCAAGCGCCGCCACGTGATGAAGCGGATGCTCGTGTCGTTCGTGCTGAGCCTCGTGCTGCTCGCGCTGCTCGGCTGGCTTGCACAGCGCACGTGGTTCTACACGGGGCTCGGCGTCACGCCGTCGCTCGACACGAGCAACGCGGGCGCCGCGCTCGTGCTGTTCTTCCTCGCGATTCCCGTGTTCCTGTTCTTCGCGACGCCGTTCGGCAGCCTCACGTCGCGCAAGCACGAATTCGAGGCCGACGCATTCGCGGCCAGCCAGACCGACGCGCAGGATCTCGTCAGCGCGCTCGTGAAGCTCTATGAGGACAATGCGTCGACGCTGACGCCCGACCCTGTCTACACGGCCTTCTACTACTCGCATCCGCCCGCCTCGCAGCGGATCGACCGCCTGCTGCAGCACGCATGAGCCGGCCGACCTCCCGCAAGCCGGCCCCGCGCGCGTCGGGCGCGCAACGTGCCGAAGGCCGCGTGATCGCGGCGCACGGGCGCCACTACATCGTCGCGCCCGACGATGGCGGCCCGATGCTGCAGTGCTTCCCGCGCGGCAAGAAGAGCGATATCGCGGTCGGCGACCGTGTCGCGTACGAACTCGCCTCGGCCGACCAGGGCGTCATCGTCGAGATCGGCGAACGGCGCAACCTGCTGTACCGTTCCGACCAGTTCAAGTCGAAGCTGTTCGCGGCCAACCTCGACCAGTTGCTGATCGTGCTCGCGACCGAGCCCTATTTCAGCGAGGACTTGCTCGGCCGCGCGCTGATTGCCGCCGAGGCGAACGAGCTGAAGCCGCTCGTCGTGCTGAACAAGATCGACGTCGAAGCCGCGCTGCCGGTCGCGCGCGAGCGCCTCGCGCCCTACCGCGCACTCGGCTACGACGTGCTCGAGCTGTCGGTGAAAGGCTCGCCCGACGACGCGCGCGCGCAACTGATGCCGCACCTCGCCGGGCATTCGACGATCCTGCTCGGCCAGTCCGGGATGGGCAAGTCGACACTCGTGAACCTGCTCGTTCCCGACGCCGAAGCCGCCACGCGCGAGATTTCGGCCGCGCTCAACAGCGGCCGTCACACGACGACGTTCACGCGCCTCTACCCGCTGGAAGGCGGCGGCGCCCTGATCGATTCGCCGGGCTTCCAGGAATTCGGCCTCTACCACCTGACGGAAGGCCGTCTCGAGCGCGCGTTTCCGGAGTTCCGGCCGCTGCTCGCGGACTGCCGTTTCTATAATTGCCATCATCTGCACGAACCCGGCTGCGCGATTCTCGAAGCCGTCGCCGACGGCCGCATCGCGCCGACACGGCATGCGCTGTATGCGCAGCTCGTGCACGAGGCAAGCCAGATCGTCCGCTGATCGCGCGGCACGCGCGCGGCGGCCAGCCGGTGCCATGCGGGCCGGCCCTCACCGACAGGAGCCGCGATGCGTTTCAAGGCACCCGATCTCGCGACGGCGCAGCATTGGGCCAACGTGCTCCAGGTGGCCGGCATCGGTTGCGAGCTGCATAACTGCTACGCGACCGGCGCACTCGGCGGCCTGCCTGCCGACGCGTGCACGCCCGAGCTGTGGCTCGACGACGAACGCGACGACGCGCTCGCGCGCCGGCTCCTCGATGCCGCTTCGCATGGCCCGTCGGCCGGCGCCGCGCCCTGGCGCTGCCGGCAGTGCGGCGAGGCGCTCGAGGCCCAGTTCACGGCCTGCTGGCAATGCGGCGCCGTGCGCGACCCACGCGACGATTGACCCGCACAGCAAAAAAGGCCGGCATCAAGCCGGCCTTTTGTCTTTCATCGGGCACTGCACTGCCCCGTCACGACACCCAGACGGCGAGTGTCAGCATCAGCAGCAGAATCATCCACAGGATCACCGCGCGCCAGACAAGGCCAACCGCGGATTGCAGCGTACGCGGCGTGCAATCGTCACCGACCGTCAACGGACCGCTGTCACCGACCGCCAGCGCATCGAGGCTCGACGGTTCCGCGAGCGGCCCCGCGAGGCGTGCGCCGAGTGCGCCGCTACCGGCTGCCAGCAGGACCCCGTCGTTCGGATCGGGCCACTGGCGCGTATGGTTGCGCCACGCGTAGATCGCGTCCTCGAAGTTACCGACGATTGCAAAGCCGAGCGCAGTCAGTCGCGAGGGAATCCAGTCGATCACGAAGAACGCGCGCTGCGCGAACGTCGAGAAGGCTGCCGTGCGGTCGTCACCCGGCGTCGACCAGCTGCGCGCGAGGTATTCGGAAATCCGGTACAGCACGGCGCCGGCCGGGCCGATCGGCAGCACGTACCAGAAGAACACGCCGAACACGTGGCGATGCGATGCGACAACGGCGTGAATCAGCGTATGGCGGACGATTTCGCCGACCGGCATGTCGACCGTGTCGATACCCGTCCACTCGTGCAGGATTTCGCGCGCACGCGGCACGTCATCGTTGTTGAGCGCGAGGTGGATGTCGGTGAAGTAGTGGCTGAACTGGCGGAAGCCGAGCGTGAAATACACGACGACGACGTTCCAGATGAACGCGAGCACGAAGCTCACCTTGTACAGCAGGAAATAGATCAGCGCGACGATCAGCACCCACGGCAGCACGACCGCGAGCCATGCGAGGATGCCGTGCTTCTGCTTGCCTGCGTCTAGACCATGCGCGACGGTTTCCGCATGAAACTGGAACAACGCGAACACCGGATTGTTCGGCGACAACGCGCGGACCTGTTCGATGATGAGGGCGAGGAGAACCGAAAAGAAAGTCATGCGTGGCGCCGTCTTCGGAGTTATGTCATTTTTTGCATAACGATAGCACAGCGTAAGCACCGGATGGCTGCCGGCGCAGTCGTGCGGCAGCCGGCCGCGCGCGCCAGCCGCCGCGCGCGCCTAGCCGGCTGCCAAGAAGCGGTACAGATTGCGCAACATGCCGGCAGTTGCGCCCCAGATGAAGTAATGCCCGCCGGGTTCGCCATTCGGATAGGGCATCGCAAAAAAACGACGCTCGCCGCCTTCCCAGCGAAACACCCGGACCTGATGGTTCGCGGGATTCATCAGGAACGCGAGCGGCACCTCGAAAATCTCGGCCACTTCGAACGTGTCGGCCTGCACGGTGAACGGCGGATGCACGAGGCCGACCACCGGCGTCACGCAGAAGCCCGTGCCGGTCAGGTAGTCGGGCAATGCGCCGAGGATCTCGACACGCTCGTCGGCCAGCCCGATCTCTTCCTTCGCCTCGCGCAACGCGGTTGCGGTCGCGTCACGATCGAACGGTTCGCGGCGACCGCCTGGGAAGCTGATCTGTCCGGCGTGGTCGTTCAGGTGGTCGGCGCGCTGGGTCAGCAACATGGTGAGGCCGGACTCGCGGACGACGAGCGGAACGAGGACGGCCGCGCTACGCGGATCGACGCCCTCCTGCAGTCTCGCCTCGTCGGGCTCGACGCTCCACTCGAGCGTGCGCGCGAAACGGTCGCGCAGGCCGGACGGTGTCATCAGGCGGGAATCGATGGCCGGCAGGCCGGCGCCGGTGCCTTCGACCGGCAAGACTTCGGGATCGATGATGGGGCGGCGATTCAATGGGGCTCTCGTGTTTGTGTCGTATCGAGCATATTGTCGCGCCAGAATGAAAAAAGCACCCGGGTGGGTGCTTTTTCCTTACAGCTATTACTCTTGGGAAGCTGCTGCGGCGCGATCCTTCGACACCAGCTTTTCCTTGATACGAGCGGACTTGCCCGAACGCTCGCGCAGGTAGTACAGCTTCGCACGACGCACATCGCCGCGGCGCTTCACGACGATGCTTGCCAGCAGCGGCGAGTACGTCTGGAACGTACGCTCGACGCCTTCGCCCGACGAGATCTTGCGGACGATGAAGTTCGAGTTCAGACCACGGTTGCGAATCGCGATCACGACGCCTTCGTAAGCCTGAACGCGCTTGCGGTTACCTTCAACCACGTTTACGTTCACGATCACCGTGTCGCCCGGGGCGAATTCGGGGATCGTCTTGCCGGCGAGCGCGCGCTCGATCTCTTCCTGCTCAAGTTTTGCGATCAGATTCATTACTGACTCCTTATGCCATCGTGTCGGCGTTCACACCCGCCTGTTTCCAGGCCTGGCCCCGATAGAGGATGGATTCACATCAGGCGCCGCACACGCATGCACGACACCGCCAATTCCCGCCCGCGACACCGCCTCAGGAGGCGTCCTTCGCTTCGCGTGCGAGGTTCGCAAGCCACGCCTCGTCGGCCCGGCTCAGCAACTTCTCGCGGCGCGCCCGGACGATCAGGTCCGGCCGCTTCCGCAACGTATTCCTCAATGCTTCCTGGCGCCGCCACCGCTCGATCTCGGCATGATGCCCACCGAGCAGTACGTCCGGCACGCGCATGCCATCGTATTCCTCGGGGCGCGTGTAGTGCGGACAATCGAGCAGGCCGTCGGCGAAACTGTCCTGCACGGCCGACAGCGAATCGTTCAGCACGCCGGGCAGCAACCGCACGACCGCATCCATCATCGCCATCGCCGGCAGTTCGCCGCCCGACAATACGAAATCGCCGAGGCTGATTTCCTCGTCGACGCAACGATCGAGCAGGCGCTGGTCGATCGCTTCATAGCGGCCGCACAGCACGACAACGCCGGGTTCCTGCGCCATCCGCACCGCGCGATCGTGCGTGAGCGGTGCGCCTTGCGGCGACATCATCACGACGCGCGTGCTCGCGATACCCTGTTCCGCCTGCGCCGCTTTCGCGGCATCGATCGCGGCTTCGAGCGGCCTGGCCAGCATCACCATGCCCGGACCGCCGCCGTACGGACGATCGTCGACCGTGCGGTAGTTGTCCGTCGTGAAATCACGCGGGTTCCAGGTGCGCAACCCGAAGCGCCCTTGCTTGACGGCCCGGCTGGTGATCCCCCAGTCGGTCAGTGCACGGAACATCTCGGGAAAGAGCGTGACGACGTCGAACTGCACCGCGCTCTCGGTAACCTGGTTCATTTCAGTAATCGGCTTCCCAGTCGACGACGATGCGACGCGCCGCCTGATCCACCGTTTTGACGTATACGCCGACGAACGGAATCAACCGCTCGTCGGTGGTCGGCTGACCGTCTTTGCCGGTCGCCGGATACTCGACACGCATGATCGAATGCACGCCGTTGTCGATCATCCCGCTCACCTTCCCGAGCGCCACCGATTGCTCGTTGACGACATCGAGACCGATCAGGTCGACCCAATAGAATTCGTCCGCGGCCAATGCCGGGAAATCTTCCCGGCGCACGAACACGCGAAAACCGCGCATGGCCAGCGCGGCATCGCGGTCGCTCACGCCCGCGGGTTGCGCAACGACAGTGTCGCTGTGCGTCTTCGACTGCAGGATGCGGACGGAAAGCCGCTCCGCACCGCGCTCCAGCCACCAGTGGCGCGCCTTGAGCAGCGCATCGCCACCGCGACCGGCGTCGGCATGTGTCGCCACCTTGACCCAACCCTTCAGGCCATAGGCGTCGACCACTGCCCCGACCTCGACGGCATCGTCGGGCCAGGCCTGCGCCACTTCGAGACTGCCCTGCTCGGCAGCCTGACCGGCGTTCGCGACAACGTCGCGCTCGACCGGCTTGCGGACGAATGCGCCAAACGACGCACGCCCGCGCCTTGCATTACCGGAATCGTGACCCGCCATCAATGCACCTCACAGCCGGCACGACCGGCACACCGTGCCATGTTAGGCAGCCGGTTGCGCCTTTTGCGCTTCCTTCACGAGACGCTGGACGGTCGGCGACAGTTGTGCGCCAACGCCTTGCCAGTACGTCAGGCGATCCTGAGCGATACGCAGCGATTCGCCCTTCGTGGCGACCGGGTTGTAGAAGCCGACGCGCTCGATGAAGCGGCCGTCACGACGGTTGCGCGAATCGGTAGCAACGATGTTGTAGAACGGGCGCTTCTTCGAGCCGCCACGAGCCAGACGGATGATAACCATATGATGTCCTTCGGGAAAACCGGGTTCGAAACTACTGAAACACGCGATTATAGCCGGAAACCAGAGGTACAACAAACACTTACGCGCAAAAAATCCACGGGCGGCCTGTCCGCCGGGCCTAGAATCGTCGTGTCCGGGACGTTCCACACCGTCATGCCGCCCCTTCGCGCCGCCTCGATGTGCCGCGCGCAGCACCGTTTCGCGGCGCTGCTTGCCGGCCTTGCCTGCCTCGTATCCGCAATGGCGTCAGCCGCGCTGCCGGTGGGCGAACTCGTCGTGCCGCCCGGCTTCCACGTCGAAGTGCTGGCCGACGCGGTACCGACCGCGCGCGAAATGGCGTGGTCGCCACGCGGCATCCTGTATGTCGGCACGCGGGAAGGCCGCGTGCACGCGTTCGTGATGCACGAGGGCCGGATCAGCGCGCGCTACGTGATCGCTTCCGGGCTCGACATGCCCGTCGGTGTCGCCTACCGTGACGGCGCACTCTATATATCAGCCGTATCGCGCATCCTGCGGCTCGATCGCATCGACGACCGGCTCGCCACGCCGCCCGCACCCGCCGTCGTCACCGACGCGCTGCCGGCCGAACACCATCACGGCTGGAAATTCATCGCGTTCGGCCCCGACGGCAAGCTGTACGTGCCGACCGGCGCACCGTGCAACGTCTGTCTCGCCGATCGCAGCCGCTACGCGATCATCGCGCGCATGAAGGCGGACGGCAGCGGGAACGAGGTTGTCGCCCGCGGCATACGCAATACGGTCGGTTTCGCATGGCACCCCGATTCGGGCGAGCTGTGGTTTACCGACAACGGGCGCGACATGATGGGCGACGACGTGCCCGACGACAAGCTGAACCGCGCACCGCGCGCAGGCCTCGACTTCGGCTTCCCGTACTGCCATGGCGGCGACACGCCTGACCCCGAATTCGGCAGCCCCGACGTTTGCCGCCGCTACGTGCCACCCGTATTGAAACTCGGTGCGCACGTCGCGGCCCTCGGCATGCGCTTCTATACAGGGCCGATGTTTCCGGCGTCGTATCGCAACAACGTGTTCATCGCCGAACACGGCTCGTGGAACCGCAGCACGAAGGTCGGCTACCGCGTGATGCGTGTCGTGGTGTCGGCTGACGGCAGCCACGCGCGCCAGACTCCGTTCGTCACGGGCTGGCTGCGGCCCGACGGCACGGTATGGGGACGCCCTGCCGACGTGCTGCCGCTGCCGGACGGCTCGCTGCTCGTCAGCGACGACTACGCGGGCGCAATCTATCGCGTGACCTATGCGGCACCTTGACGCAGTACAGGGGTGACCGGCCCCGACCGCGCATCGTAGAATGCGTGCCGGGCCGCGCGCCCGCGCCGGCCCGCCGGCCGCCCATGCCAACGACAATACGCCGCCATCCATGTCCAGCAGCACCGCACCGTCCCGCCGCTTCCGCTCCAAGACGCTCACCGCCGCCCTCGCGTTCCTGTTCGGTTCGCTCGGCGCGCACCGCTTCTATCTGTATGGCTTTCGCGACGTGTACGGCTGGGCGCACCTGCTCGCGACGATCGTCGGCATCCCGGGCTTCCTCTTGCTCGCCGCGACCCAGCGCAGCGCCGGCCTCGGCTGGTGGCTTGCGGTACCCGGCGCAATCTCGCTGCTGGCCGCCTTCCTCGCAGCCCTCGTCTACGGGCTGCGTCCCGACGAAAAATGGGACGCGCAATTCAACGCGGAGACGGGCAGGCACAGCAAGTCGGGCTGGACCGTGATCTTCGTGGTGATCTTCTCGCTGCTGATCGGCGCGTTCCTGCTGATGACCGCGCTCGCACTGTCGTTCCAGACGTATTTCGAGTCGCAGGTCGAAGCGGCCAAGCAGATTTCGCAGTAAGCGCAACGAACGCGACGCACCGGCACCCCGCGCCGGCTTGGCGCGCCGATCAGAACAGGTTCAATTGCATGTCGTCGCGCGCCTGCGTCGATCGCGTGCCGGCTGAACGCACAGCGACACGCGGCACCGGCGCCGCGGCGGCCGGCGTGCCGCGAAACTGCGACAGATCGAGAATGCCGTTTGTGCGCTCGTTCAGCCCGAGCCGCTTGACGGCCTGGCGGAAGCGCTGCCGCAGCAGGTCGGCCCAGATTCCCTCGCCCTTCATCCGTTTCGAGAAATCCGAGTCGTAGTCTTTTCCGCCGCGCATGTCGCGCACGCGGTTCATCACGCGCTCCGCGCGGTCGGGAAAATGCGCGGCGAGCCAGTTCTTGAACAGCGGCGCGACTTCCCACGGCAGCCTCAGGATGATGTAGCTCGCATGCGTCGCGCCGGCTTCCGCGCACGCCTCGAGCACACGCTCCATGTCGGGCTCGGTGACGAACGGAATCATCGGCGCAATGCTCACGCCGACCGGCACGCCCGCCTCGCTCAACGCACGAATCGTACGCAACCGTCGCGCCGGCGTCGCCGCGCGCGGCTCGAGCGTGCGCGCGAGATCGGCGTCGAGCGTCGTGATCGTGACCGCCGCCATCACCTGCTTGCGCTCGGCCATCGGCGCGAGCAAGTCGAGATCGCGCTCGATCAGCGACGACTTCGTGATCGCCGCGAACGGCAACCCGCGATCGTGCATCACCTGAATCACGCTGCGCGTGATGCGCAAGTCGCGCTCGACCGGCTGGTAGGCGTCGGTGTTGACGCCGAGCGCGATCGGCTCCGGCACGTAGCGCTTGCGCGAAATCTCGCGCTCAAGCAATTCGGCCGCATTGACCTTCGCATAGATGCGGCTTTCGAAATCGAGCCCCGGCGACAAGCCGAGATAACTATGCGTCGGACGCGCAAAGCAGTAGATGCACCCGTGCTCGCAACCGCGATACGGATTGAGCGATACGCTGAATGGAATATCGGGCGACTGGTTGTGCGTCAGGATGCTCTTCGCCCGCTCCTCGAATACCTGCGTGCGCAGCGGCGCGGGGAAATCGGCATCGTCCGACTCGTGTGTCCAGCCGTCGTCGACCGCTTCACGCTGCGCGATCTCGTATCGCCCCTGCAGGTTGTCGACCGCACCGCGCCCCTTGCGGGGCACGGGCGGCGCTATCGGAAATTCGTTGTCGGATCGATCGTCCATATGCCCACCCATTCGCCTGCGCCCAATACTGTACATTTATACAGTATTGGGCGCAGCGTGCCAAGGGCGGGATAAAGGGCCCGGCGGACTGCCGCCGGTACGTCAGTCGCCCACCGCGATCGTCAGCGTCTCCTTGATTTCCTCCATCACGACATAGCTCTTCGACTGCACGGCCCCCGGCAACTGCAGCAGGATGTCGCCGAGCAGCTTGCGGTAGTCGGCCATTTCGCCGATCCGCGCCTTGATCAGGTAGTCGAAATCGCCGGACACGAGATGACACTCAAGCACCTCGTCGATCTTCATCACTTCCCGGCGGAATTGCTCGAACATGTTGCCGCCCTTGTGGCCGAGCGTGATCTCGACGAACACCAGCAGCGAGGCATCCAGCTGGTGAGGATCGACACGCGCGTGATAACCGGTGATCACGCCGTCCCGCTCCATGCGTCGCACACGCTCGATACACGGCGTGACGGTCAGTCCGACCTGTTCCGCGAGGTCCTTCATCGCCATCCGGCCGTCGTCCTGGAGCAGTTTCAGGATGCGCCGGTCGAGCTTGTCGAGCGAGCGTACGGGCTGACGTTGCGTTCTCATTTGTTTATGCTGAAAACCTGAAAAATACGATAACAAAACCTACACATTCGACAATACCATAGCGCAAAAAACTAGATCAGCTAGAGGTTACACGGAGCCGCAGGTGCGCCCGGCCTCGATCTGGTCCCTTCCATCTGGAGCAGCTATGCGAGTCGTCATTCTGGGCAGCGGTGTGGTGGGCGTGGCAAGCGCGTATTACCTCGCGCGCGCCGGTCATGAAGTCACGGTGATCGACCGGGAGGCCGGCCCGGCGCTCGAGACGAGCTTCGCGAACGCTGGCCAGATCTCCCCCGGTTATGCCGCGCCGTGGGCCGCCCCCGGCGTGCCGCTGAAGGCCGTCAAATGGATGTTCGAGAAACACGCGCCGCTCGCGATCCGCCTCGACGGCACGCGCTTCCAGCTCCAGTGGATGTACCAGATGCTGCGCAACTGCACGGCCGAGCGCTATGCAGTCAACAAGGGCCGCATGGTTCGCCTCGCCGAATACAGCCGCGACTGCCTGCAGGCGCTGCGCGCCGATACCGGCATCCAGTACGAAGGCCGCACGGGCGGCACGCTGCAACTGTTCCGCACGCAGCAGCAACTCGACGGTGCAGCGAAGGACATCGCCGTCCTTCAGGCAGCGAACGTGCCGTTCGAACTGCTGTCGCCGGCCGAACTGAAGAATGCCGAACCGGCCCTCGCCGCCGTTTCGCACAAGCTGACGGGCGGCCTGCGCCTGCCGGGCGACGAAACGGGCGACTGCCAGCTGTTCACGACGCGCCTCGCGGCACTCGCTGAATCGCTCGGCGTCAAGTTCCGCTACAACACGCCGATCGATGCGCTCGCGATCGCGGGCGGCAAGATCGCCGGCGTGCAGTGCGGCAGCGAGACGGTGCGTGCGGACGCGTACGTCGTCGCGCTCGGCTCGTACTCGACCAGCTTCATCTCGAACCTGATGAAGATCCCCGTCTATCCGCTGAAGGGCTATTCGATCACCGCGCCGATCGTCAACGAAGCGGCCGCGCCGGTATCGACGGTGCTCGACGAAACCTACAAGATCGCGATCACGCGTTTCGACCAGCGCATCCGCGTCGGCGGCATGGCGGAAATCGTCGGCTTCGACAAGAAGCTGCGCGCCGCGCGCCGCGAAACGCTCGAAATGTGCGTGAACGACCTGTTCCCGGGCGGCGGTGACACGTCGAAGGCAACGTTCTGGACGGGCCTGCGCCCGATGACGCCGGACGGCACGCCGATCGTCGGCCGCACGCCGGTGTCGAACCTGTTCCTGAACACCGGCCACGGCACGCTCGGCTGGACGATGTCGTGCGGTTCGGGCCAACTGCTCGCGGACCTGATCTCGGGCAAGATGCCTGCGATCCAGGCTGACGACCTGTCGGTACACCGTTACCTGAAGGACGTGGCAGGCCAGACGCGCCCGGCCTACGCATAAGCCGCTGCCGCCCGCAGCAATGCGGGCCTGCCGACCGGCATCAAAAAGAAAGGCGCCCCGGGGGGCGCCTTTTTCATGACGTCGAGTGTCCCGCGAAGAATCAGAACTGGTCTTCCGTCAACGCGAGCACGCCCTCGTTGCCCTTCGTGCCGACGATCGACGCCTCGAGCGCGCCTGCCTGCACCAGCACCTGCTCCGCATAGAGCTGCGCGATCGCGATCTTCGCGTCGAAGAACGCCGGGTCGCTCGCGCGGTTCGCCTGCGCGGCCACCAGCGCGCGCGCCATCTGCCATCCGCACAGCACCACGCCCGCCAGCTTCAGGTACGGCACGCTGCCCGCGAACACCGCGTTCGGGTCCTGCTTCGCGTTCGCCAGCACGTAATCCACCACCGACGACAGCGCCT